>JAFDYQ010000015.1 GCA_018267365.1 Bacteroidota bacterium
AATAGTTTTCTCAAGTTAAAGATTTTTATTTTGACAACACAATATGATAAAATAAAATATATAGATCTTGTCATAAAATGCAAATCCTATAAAAAATCAAGCCAAATCTCTACTTTAAAGGTATATATTTGATTATCAACCACATTTGATTGCATTGACCTAATATTTTAATGAGTAGGTGTCCCCTTTTGAGGGCATTACCTTATTAAAAATGCGACAGCAGGTGATGACGCCTATTTTTGATTTTTAACAGCCGCATACCAGTCTGCAAGTCTCTGTGTTTACAATTCCATTTGACTGGCAACCAATCCGGACCATATTATTGACGTCTGATATTTCCTGGCAATATTCAATGATCGTGTCTTATCGGCCTTTACCCTATATTTGAGGTATGTCACACGCATTGGTGCTAGGAGGGGGCGGCTTCATAGGCGGTCATCTGGTCAGAAGGCTGACCGGAGAGGGATATCAGGTGACGGCTGTAGATACTCATCTGCCGGAGTTTAGTGTGAGTCCGGCGTGGCGTTTTTTGATAGGCGACCTGAGGGATCAGAAATTCTGCTCCGGAGTATTTGACAGGCCATATGAGCGTGTATATCAGCTGGCAGCTGACATGGGGGGGGCGGGTTATATTTTTACAGGTACGCATGATGCAGCCATCATGGCTAACTCGGCCCAGATCAATCTGAATGTACTGCGTGATGCTGTCAAAATACCCCCTGGCATCCTTTTTTATGCATCATCTGCCTGCATCTATCCGCCTCCGCACCAATATACTGATGCCATATATGAGGAGTCTACTGCCTATCCGGCCCAGCCAGACAGCGAGTATGGATGGGAGAAGCTTTTCTCTGAGCGACTGTATATGGCACATGCCCGCAATGCCGGATTGAATGTACGCATAGCACGGCTGCACAATGTATATGGCCCGGAGTCGGCCTGGACAGGAGGCAAAGAAAAGGCTATAGCAGCACTGTGCCGTAAGGTGATCACTGCGGCTGAGGGTACCGAGATAGAAGTCTGGGGAGATGGTCAGCAGACACGCTCCTTTCTGTATATAGATGAGTGCCTGGATGGCCTGGAGCGACTGCTCCTATCCGATAGTATGGAGCCGATCAACATAGGCTCTGCAGAAATGGTGACCATCCAGCAGCTGGCAGAGATGATCATAGATATATCCGGCAGGCGCCTGGGCATCAGAAATATAGACGGGCCAAAGGGCGTGGATATAAGGACCTCGCATAATGAGCGGATCCGGAGAGAGCTTAAGTGGTCACCCTCCTATCCCCTCCGCGCCGGCCTGGAGAAAACCTACACATGGATAAGGCAGCAAATAGATGTAAAGCAATCAGGCGGAGATGAGTGATCCTACCAGGAAAAAGGTCAGGCTGGCCGCTATCGCTCTCCTTTTGATACTCACAGCAGCATTTTGTGAGATAACATTACGCTATCTGGGTTTCTACAAGATCTATACAGAGAAGATGGATGGTGAGTATGTGAGCTACTATGGCCGTCACATGCCTACATGGTTTTGGGGATACCATCCTTATGACTCTATATTGGTCAATAAGCCGGAATACACATATCATAGCAAAGCCAACAATTACGGTTTTGCAGACAGAGACTTTGATACTTCAGATGATCCTCATATACTCAAGGCCTTGGTACTGGGAGATTCTTTTGTACAGGGTTTAGGCGCGCCGCCCGACAGCAGCTGGCCTGCGCGGCTAGAGGGGCTTTTAAACGGAAATACCGATAGTCTTCATTATCGCATATATAATGCGGGTGTAGCCGGCAGCGATCCATTTTTTGAATACATATGGCTGAAGAAAAGGTTGATCAACCTGCATCCCGACCTTGTCATCATGAGCATAAATTATTCTGATGTCAATGACTGTATTACCCGGGGAGGGCTGGAGCGTTTTCGGGCCGATGGCACTACGCAGTTTGCACCCGGGCCGTGGTTTGAGCCGCTATACAAGAATATCCACCTGATCCGCATGTTTCTGCACTTTGTGCTCAGATATGATTTCTCCCTTTTGTCTCCCGCCCAGTATGAGCGCAGGTCTCGGGCTGCTCTGGCTGCGCTGGCCGATTGTGCTGACAGCGCGGCAGTGCTCTGCAGTGCGCATGGCGTTCAGTTTCTGGTAGTGCTGCATCCTTATCTGGATCCTTATGACCACTACCTGCAGAAGCAAGACCTGCTGACCGGCATAGTGCCGCTACTGGATCACAAGCATGTGAGCGTTATTGATCTTTTTGGTGATTTCAAGGCTGTGGTTTCTACGGGCAACTACCGAGACTACTCCTGGCCGCGTGATATGCACTATACCTCGCGCGGATATGATCTCTTCGCTCACCTGCTGCTGCAGCGCCTCCATAGGCAGTACCCAGCACTCCTGACCAAAAAACAACCTGCCAGCTGATGTGTGGGATAGTGGGAAATATCAGAGTAAGTGATCGGGTAGACCGCAGTCTGTTTGATCAGATGCGTGATGCACTGGCACATCGGGGGCCTGATGATGCAGATAGCCAGTACCTGCTAGAGGACCGTATCGCTCTGGGTCACCGCCGGCTTTCCTTCCTGGATCTCTCACCGGCTGGTCGCCAGCCTATGAGCAATGAAGACGATACCATATGGGTAGTGCTGAATGGTGAGATATACAACTACCTGGAGCTACGCGAAGACCTGATCAGGGCGGGTCATCGCTTCCAAACCCACAGCGATACGGAGGTTCTCCTACATGGCTATGAAGAATGGGGAATGCATCTGCTGGATAAGATCAAAGGCATGTTTGCATTTGGCCTGGTAGACCTGTCAGGGGGCAAGGTTTTTCTGGTGCGTGATAGATTTGGTATCAAGCCTATGTACTACCGGCACGATGGCGGCGGCCTGATTTTTGCCTCTGAGCTCAAAGCTATAATGATAGACCCGAGGGTCCCCCGGGCGATTGATTTCAGTGCCTTTGCGGATTATTTTGTCTACCGCTATATCCCCTCTCCCAAAACCATCTGGAGGGGTATATCCAAGCTGCCACCTGCTACCTATCTGGCATATGATATAAAGACTAATCAGGCCCGTATCAGCGAATACTGGGCCGTACCACATGGCCAAAACAAAATAAGCGCAGGAGAACTGGTCAATGCCTTTGGCATGGCACTGGACAGGTCCGTGCAGCTCCATGCGCGTAGTGATGTACCTGTAGGTTCTTTTCTGAGTGGCGGGTATGACAGCTCTGCTATAGTGTACTATATGGCAAGGGCAAAACAGGATCCGCAAACGTTTTCGATAGGATTTTCAGGCTGGGGGCAGAGCGAGGATCAGTATGCCAGGATGGTAGCAGATCAGCTGGGAGTACAGATGTCTGCTACTGTAGTAGATAGCAGCTCACTGGGTCTGCTCGATATCATGCCTGATGTATATGACGAGCCGATAGCCGATATCTCTATCATCCCCACCTGGCTCGTGAGCCACCTGGCCCGAACAAAAGTAAAGGCTGTGATGAGCGGCGAGGGTGCAGATGAGCTGCTGGGCGGGTATACCTGGCAGAAAGAGTTTTTTGCACAAAGCCATATACCATACTGGCAGCGGCTCAAAAGATATCTAAAAGGGGAAAGAACAGATGCAGTAGCTTACTACGCCCAGGCTATGGCCATGGGCAGATTTGACAGGACTGAACTGTCTGCTATGTTTACGGATCATTATCAGCAGTACATAGCCCACGATCCCGACTGGTTTTACCGCCGGCACCACGATGAACATCTATCCCCTCTGCAGGCGATACAAAAAATGGATATCAAATGCTTTATGGGAGAGCTGGTCCTCACCAAAATAGACCGCGCCAGTATGGCCAACTCGCTGGAGGTAAGGGTGCCTTTTTTGGATCATGAGCTTTTTGAGCAGGTGCTGAGTACGGACGAGCGTATCTACTTCAGACCTGATACCACCAAGTACCTCCTCTATGAAAATATAAAAGGCCATCTGCCGCGGGCCATACTGGACCGGCGCAAACAGGGCTTCGTAGGGCCGGATAGCTACTATATGGATATCAGCTGGTACCGCAGTATAATGGATCAATCTAAACTGATAAGGGATGGAATAATAAGGCACGAGTACTATGTGCGCCTCATAGCCGGGCAGGAGCACTGGAAACTATGGAAGCTAGCTGTGATGGAAAAATGGTACAGACGGTGGTCTTAGCCTAGAGCAGGTGAGACACTTTTTCTATAAGCTTATGTTTCCAGAAGGAATTCATACGCGCATCTATATAGGTAGCCGGCGAAGGCTTTATTTTGAGTACAGGCTTTCCATATTCCGGCCGGCCACAGTGGGTATAGTGAATGAAAAAATCCGGCCCCGGCACATCATACAATTCTATCTCCGATCCCGGCTGGCAGTAGTGTAGCCAGGGCCCTTCTGCCGGAGCTAATGATAAGTTGATAGCCGGCCGTGGTTGCCCACTTTTATTAGGTGGAGAGAAATGAAGCAACGCATGATCATACAGGACTACATCTCCTGCACGCATGGTCAATAGCTGGCCATAGCGGCGCTCCCACTGGGGTTCATTGTCTCGTGTGCTCTGGAGTATCTGAGGCCCCCGTACTTTGTTGGTTATTTTGTGAGAACCCTCTATGACCCCAAAGCGCCCGTTCAGCCGGTTAGTATCCACCAGCGGTGCCCAGACAGCCACTGAGCGATACAGATTTTCATCTACGTAGGCCCAGTCAGCATGCAGATCCATAGACACATTGGGGTCCGGGTTTTTGATCATAAAGTTGCCAAACAAAGGCATATACCTATCCAGATAGGGCGCGATAGCCGGGAAGACCGCCGAAGCCAGGGTCTCATGCACATGCTTTTTGTAGGACAAGTCAGCGCTGAAGTGGCTGGTATGAAAGGGGCCGGCATATTCACCCTCGTGAGAGGCCAGAAGCTGCCTGAGTAGCTGCAGGCGCGCATCATCGAGTAGCGAGGGGAAAATAATATACCCCTTCTGCTCAAATTCTTTTTGCAGTCTGCTATCCAGAAATGTCGGTCGCATAAGCGCTATGACGGCATGTGTTTTTTGATCAGCCGCTCCAGCTGGCGCGTACTGATGTCAAACGGTTTAAACTTTACTATTTCCTTTTTCCATTTCGTTTCATCAGGTTTGGATATAAAGTCATAACCGTAGTAGAAGTTCTCATCTACTTCGTATTTTTCTATCAGATCATCAGCTATCTCTTTATTACGAAAGTAATATACAAGCTGGTAATTTTTGCGCAGTACGGTAACGGTGATAGCGTGCCGGATCTCAGTAGAGAGGTTAGGCGCGCTGGAGTGGATAGTGGCCGGATCAAAGACCAGCGCATCACCAGCCTTGATCAGGGCCGGTTTTACATATTTGTATAGTGTATCAGTATGATGGCGAAACTGCCACGGCACACCGAGGCTACGCTGCGTATTGCCCCAGAGGTGGCTGCCTGAGAGAAAGGCTACCGGACCATTCTCCATAGTGATATCGCAAAACGGTATCCAGACAAACAGGCAGTAATCCTTTTCCTCATCTATCACGGTGCTATCCTGATGGATCAGCAGGTCACTGTTTACATGAGGTGGTTTGACCTGATAGGCTCCTCCGGTATGTTCATCTACCTTATCCATCTGAAACATGCGGGGCAGAATGGTCTTGGCATTCTTGTTTATTACGGCCTGAGTCTTTTTCCTGATCTCAGGATTGAACAGGCGACCACTATTGAGAAGGTGCTTGTCCAGTTCAAAGCCTTCCAGTTTTGATATTTCGTGAAAAGTGTCCATAAAAGAGGCTATCTCTTCCGGGCGCACTACATTCTGCATCACACACCAGCCATTTTTCAGAAACTCCTCATGTTTGGAGGGATCTATAAAAAACTGGTCGCGGCGAATCTCTTCATATGGATTTGGCTGCTGATCTGCAGGTGCAAAAAGACCATTAAAAAATGAAGAAATGCCCATCAGACGGTTGGTGTTTCCCAAATATAAGCAATAAGTGCGTTAGGACGCAGAATGAACTTTGTCATTATATTTACCAGTATAGATTAATTCATCCTTCAGCGCATGCAGGTCCCCTTTGTGTCTTTATCTCCGCTACATGAGCCCGTGCGTGCTGATATACATAGTGCGGTAGACCGTCTGCTGGATCGCAGTGACTTCATTCTGGGCGAGAGTGTAAAAGATTTTGAGCAGCATTTCGCCAGCTACTGTGCGTCGAAATATTGTCTGGGTATCAGTAATGGGCTGGATGCCCTGAAGATCTCACTACGCGCGCTGCATATAGGTGCCGGAGATGAGGTGATAGTACCCGCCAATACTTACATCGCCTCTTTGTTTGCTATTTCAGATACTGGTGCGACTCCGGTGCTAGCTGAGCCTGATCCGCATACGTACAATATCACAGCAGAGAGTATAAAGGCGCTGCTGACCCCGCGCACCAAGGCCATCATGCCTGTACACCTGTATGGCCAGCCCTGCGATATGGACCCGATTCTGACATTGGCAAAGGAACACGATCTCTATGTAGTAGAAGATAACGCACAGGCGCAGGGTGCTGTATATAAAGGCAAAAAGACAGGCAGCTTCGGACAGATCAACGGCACGAGTTTTTACCCATCTAAAAACCTCGGCGCCATGGGTGATGCCGGAGCGATCACCACTGATGATGAGTCACTGTATCGCAAAGCGGCGCTGCTGCGCAATATGGGTAGCACAAAGAAATACTACCACGAGCTAGCCGGCTACAATGCGCGCATGGATACGATACAGGCGGCTATACTCCGTATCAAACTGCCCCATCTGGACACATGGAATAAGGAAAGACAGAGAATAGCGGCGCGCTATCTCGGCCACCTGAAAGAGAGTGGTGTCATTCTGCCCCGGGGGATAGCAGATGCCACGCATGTGTACCACCTATTTGTGATCCAATATGAGCGGAGAGATGAGCTGCAGGCATATCTGGCAGACAATGGTATACAGACGCTGATCCATTATCCGGTACCACCGCATCTGCAGCCGGCACTTGAGGATTTCGGCTGGATAGAGGGGCAGTTTCCCATCACTGAGCAGCTATCACGCACCTGCCTCAGCCTGCCTCTGTTCGTAGGTATGACAGATGGGCAGGTAGACTATGTGTCTGAAAAAATCATAGCTTTCACACGCAGATAAATATATGGTAGTCGTCAGCGGCATAGAAAAAGATATCACCTATCAGCAGTGCACCCGATGTATCTGTGATAATACGATACCTGGTGTAGAATTTGACGATAGCGGAGTCTGCTCACTCTGCCATATGCACGATAGCTTTGATGCTGCCTTCCCAAATGATATACGCGGCGAAAAGGCGCTTCAGCGAAAGTTTGACAAGATCCGAAAGGATGGCACCGGCAAAAAGTATGACTGTGTGATAGGTATCAGCGGCGGCCGTGATAGTATCTACCTGCTATACCTGGCCGTCACAAAGTGGAAGGTTCGTCCCCTCGCAGTACATTTCAATGATGGCTTTGACAATCCGGTAGCCGGGGAAAATATGCTGAAGGCGGTGCGCAAGCTAGGGGTAGAACTACGCACCATCACATCAGACTTTCGCGAGTGCAAAGATCTGAAGATAACAGACCTCAAAGCCTCTACACCGCTGCTCAATAATGGCACGGACGTAGGCATAGGTGCCTCGCTCTATGGGGTGGCATACAAAGAGAGGATCAATCACATACTATTTGGCCAGAGTTTCCGTACGGAGGGTATACGCCCTATAGCCTGGGCCTACTTTGATGGCGATCATCTGCGTGCAGTACATAAGATTTTTGGCAAAGTGCCGCTCCGCAAATGGAAGCCCGATGATCCTGGCTTCAATCTTGGAGTCAAAGAGATGTTCTTTTATACTGTTTTGAATGGCATCCGAGTACACTCGCCACTATATCACTATCCCTATAATCGTGAAGAAGCTGGTGAGATTCTAAGCCGCGAGCTGGACTGGGTGTATCCGGGCGCCCATTATTTTGATGATCTCTATTGGGCTCTGATCACCTATATACATCGTACCAAGTTCAGCATCAACTTTCGCCTGATAGAATACTCTGCATTGGTCCGCAGCGGACAGCTGGACCGCCGGGAGGCACTGGAGCGCGCACAGCGCCCCTATCAGATAGAAGACCCCAAAGTGATCTCTCTCTGCATCAAGCGCCTGGGACTCACAGAGCGGGAGTTTGAGCAGATCATACAGAGCCCGCCGCGAAACTGGTGGGACTATCCGAATAGCTACAAATGGATGAAACTGGCCCAGGGACCTATTTATATCCTCACGAAAATGGGCATCTTTACGCAGGTGGTATATGATAAGTATTTCAGCATCAAATTCAGGTAAGACATGCGGATAGGTATGGCACAGCTCCTCGTAGAGGGCGGCGAGCCCGACCGCAATCTGCAGCGCGCAGAGAAACTGATCCGTGATGCGAAGTCAGAACATTGCGATCTGGTGCTACTGCCTGAGACGCTCGATCTGGCCTGGACCCATCCTTCTGCACTCACAGAGGCAGAGCCTATACCGGGGCGGTTTTCAGACTTCTTTTGTGCATTAGCCAAAGAGCTGGATATCTGGCTCTGCCTGGGCCTGACAGAACAGAGAGGAGGTAAAAGATATAATGCTGCACTCCTCATAGATGATAACGGCGAGATAGTCCATGTATATCACAAGATCAACCTGCTGGAGGTGGAGTTTCCCTTTTATGAGCCGGGCCGATCGCTTAGCGTGGTGGAGACACCCTTTGGCCTCATAGGCATCAATATATGCGCTGACAATTATCTCTACTCTACGCACAATGCGCACATGCTGGCGCGCATGGGGGCACAGCTCTTACTTTCGCCGTCATCATGGACCGTAGATCACTCTATCACTGAGGAGATGGACCCCTACCGCGACAAGTGGATACACCCGCTGCAAAGTATATCACGGCTATACGATATACCATTCGTCAGCGTGACGAGCGTAGGCTATATAGTGGGTGGGCCATATGAAGGCAAGAAGATGATAGGTTGCTCGCTGGCTGTAAATAAAGAGGGGATCATTGCTCAGGGAGAGTTCAATGAATTTGCCGGAGATCTCAAAGTGGTGGATGTCACGATTAAAGCGCCGCAATGGAAAGGAACCCAGTTTGATGACCTCGAAAAGGCGCAAAAGAAATGATCATATTAGGTATAAACGGCGGCTTCCGTCCGGGCTATCAGGATGTCAGTGCAGTACTGATCAGAGATGGCGCTATAGTAGCAGCTATAGAGGAGGAGCGACTCAGCCGCGTGAAATATTCTGCGGGTCGCCTGCCACACCTGTCCATACTGGAGGTGCTGCGCATAGGGGGCATCAGCATACGAGATGTGGCCGTAGTAGCCTTTCATGGCTCTACCTGGGAGGCTGAGATAGATATGCGGATACAGCAGTATTTTGAAAATCATTTTGGCTACTGCCCGCCTATCCGGCGCTATCATCACCATGATTGCCACGCTGCCGCTTCTTTTTTTAGTTCCGGCTTCCCGGAGGCTATGATCATGACCATGGACAACTCCGGCGATGGCATATCGCTACAGATAGCTGTGGGGAAAGGGAATACCATTGAAGTCGTAAAACGTTTTGCCCGGCCCAATAGTCTGGGACTTTTCTATTCGCTGCTGACACAGTTTTGTGGCTTTGTGAAGGATGGCGATGAGTACAAGCTAATGGGCCTCGCTGCCTATGGCGATAAGACACGCTATGACTTTTCCTGGCTGATCGCTTTTGACGGGGAGGAGTTAAAGCTTAACACGGACTATATCCATACTGTAGGTCCTAAAGCTCCCTCGTTGCATCGGGATGAGATGATCTTCAATCAGCTCTTTGAGGAGCGCATGGGTATGAGGCGCAGGCTGCCGCACGAAGAGATCAGTCAGGTATATAAAGACATAGCAGCCTCAGGGCAGTTGCTCTTTGAAAACATCGCACTACAGATAGCAGCTCACTATCTCGTCACATCCGGTCAGAAATATCTCTGCACTGCGGGGGGGGCGGCACTAAACTGCCTCGCCAATCAGAGACTCATGAATGAGCTGCCGCTTCAAGGGTTTTTTGTGCAGCCCGCAGCATCAGATGCTGGTATCTCCCAGGGGGCAGCCTGGCTGGCATGTGTAGAGAATGGTATCACACCCGTAGCTCCCACAGACGCATTTCTCGGCAATGAGTATACTGATAGAGAAATACAGCAGGTGCTGGATATCTGCCAGGTGCGATATGAGCATGTGGGCGATCCCGCTGCTATAGCTGCAGATCTGCTCGCCTCTGGCCTGGTCATAGGCTGGTACCAGGGGCGCATGGAGTTTGGCCCCAGGGCACTGGGCAATAGAAGCATTCTGGCTAATCCGGCTACTCCAGACATACAGTCGTTAGTAAACCGGAAAATAAAATTTCGTGAGGGTTTCCGGCCCTTTGGAGCGAGCGTGCCGGAGGAGGATTGCGCTACAAATTTTGAGGGCAGGCTACCGGTAGCGCCCTACATGACTGTGACCTATCAGACACGAAAGGAAAAGGCTGATCTGCTGAGAGGCGTGACGCACGCTGATGGCAGCTGCCGCATACAGACTGTAAACGAGAAACAGAATAAACTATACTACAGGCTGCTCCATCTACTGAAAGAAAAGACAGGCTCAGGTGTTTGCCTCAATACTTCTTTTAACCTGAAGTATGAGCCTATCGTCTGCACACCGCAGCAGGCGCTGGGTACATTTTTTGCCAGCGGTCTGGATGCGCTGATCATCGGTCACTTTATCATCAGAAAGTAGTTTTATAACGAAGCATCAGTAGCGGTGCGCCAGATGCGGTACTTGATCTGCTCCAGTATACCGGGCATCTGGTATAGGTCAGAGGCCCGGATGCCATCTCTGTATTTGGAGAGATTCTCCAGATAGGTAGCGAGCGGTTTTTTTAGCAGCGGCTCCTCTCCCTGCTCTATGGCGCGCACAGTAGTCCCGTTAAAGTGGATGAAGATGAGCGGATATTTTTCATCGAGGTAGATCTCGCCATCTCGTTCGGTCCGGTTTATCACAGCTTTATTCCACTCGGCCACATTGCAGCCCTTGTGGCGCAGTACATATGCTCCTTCGTTCATCACAGGCATCAGGTCCAGGTATTTCTGATCGTCAAACATGCCGCGAAGCGGATTTTTTTCACAGCGATAGGCACAGCAGGCTGCCCACCAGTCCAGGTGATCGATAGCCGCCCGGCTCACGGCTACAAAGCCAGCATTATACAGTCCCACACGAAAGTTTGCCTCCAGCCAGTTTTGATCTTTGCCGGGATCCCGCGGGTAGTGATGTGGTGTCAGCAAAAAATTGTAGGTATCCAGCTGATCGAAAAGGAAGGCATAGTCGCCAAAGAAATAAATATCATTATCAATATAGATCACTTTGTGGGCCTTCTCCTGCAGCAGATAGTGGAGGAATACCGGCTTCAGCGACCACCGCATCCTGTCTGCAGCGGATCCGTATTTGGATATAATGGTCTGTGCAGATGGCAGATGAGCCAGATCCGGAATGTGATACAAAGCTATATTGCCGAGAGGCAACTTGTCCATCAGATCCTCCGTGCACAGCACGTGAAGGAATGCGTCAGTATGTATCCTGCGCAGAGAGTCGTATAGAGCCAGTGTCTTGTGGAGATGATCTGCGGATGATATCGTGCAGAAGTGATACATGATATCCGAAGTTATGCAAAATGCCCTAATCCTTCCTGATTATAATAGTTGAAAAGGGTCCGCGTCTCTGAGAAACTGAAACTGACGGCGCACCTTCACCAGCTCGCTATAGCTCAGGCTCGTAGTAAATACATCTGCATCTTTTTCTCTACGGTAAATGATATTTCCCAGTGGGTCTATCACGGATGTATCACCCTGGTACAGCATCCCTGCACCGTCCTCTCCCACGCGATTGACGCCGATCACATAGGTTTGATTTTCTATGGCCCGGGCTTGCAGCAGCGTCTTCCATGCCAGCGCTCTGCGGTCAGGCCAGCAGGCAGAGTATATCAGCAGGTCGTAAGCAGCCTCGCGCTGGTCATTGATCGCATTTCGCGACCATACCGGAAATCGAAGATCATAGCAGATCATAGGGCATATACGCCAGCCCTGCAGCGTCACTATCAGCCGCTCTGCGCCTGCGGTATATATCTTCGGCTCATCTGACAGGGAGAATAGATGCTTTTTATCATAGCTTTCAAGGCTGCCATCGGGACGCATCCAGATGAGGCGGTTATAATATTTGCGGTCCTGGCCGTCATCTTCGTATAGCATCAGGCTACCGGTTATCACACAGTTTTTTCTGGCTGCTGCCTGCCGCATCCATCCCACCGCCCTGCCGTCCATAGCCTCTGCGAGGCGTACCGGCACCATGCTAAAGCCCGTGCTGAACATCTCCGGCAGCACCACCAGATCCACATCAGTGATGCTATCAGTCAGTCTGTCTATCATGCCGAGATTGGCACCTATATCTTCCCAGTGGAGAGCCGTCTGTATAGTAGCGATGCGCAGATCAGTCATTGGTGCAAAGATAATGAAAGGTTAACCACCCTCATGGGGATAATCAGCTATTTTATGGAACTTAGCATCTGATGAAAGGCAGCATACAATGGGGCGTGTCCGTACTGACGGCTATGGTCGTATCACTGACTACTACCCTCATCATGTATCTGGCAGATCTGCTGCACTGGGCCAGATTTGATCAGTCTCTTTATTTTATCCTGCCACCGCTTGTTTTTCTCTCATGCTATCTGATAGTGTATGTCACCGTGCGGGAGTTTATTTTCATCAAGCTACTGCGCATATATGAGCTGATAGATGGTTTCCGGCAGGATAAAAGTGATATAGAGGACAAGAATATTTTTGATGCAGTGCAGACTCGTGTGATAGAGTTTTCGCTGCAGAAATCAAAAGAGATAGAGCAACTAAAAAAACTAGAGCAGTACCGCAAGGAATTTTTAGGTAATGTGTCACACGAGCTCAAGACACCTATCTTTAATATACAAGGCTACCTGGAGACGCTCCTAGATGGTGGGATGGAAGACGGCAAGATAGCCAGAGACTTTCTCACGCGTGCCTCACGCAATACGGAGCGCCTCAGCGAAATAGTGAGTGATCTGCTACTCATATCTCAGTATGAGTCCGGAGACCTGACGCTGCATATGAGTACATACGACATCGTAGACCAGGTGCGGGAGGTCTATGAGAGCTTTATGATACAGGCCCGGTCTAAGAATATTGATCTGCGATTTCGTGATATGACCATGGCACCTGTATTCGTCACGGCAGACAAACTGAGGATCGGACAGGTATTTTACAATCTCGTGGCCAATGCGATCAAATATTGCAATGAGGGTTGTTTTGTTTCAGCATCCTTTACAGACCAAGGGGATAAAATACTAATAGAGATACGTGACAATGGTCCTGGCATAGCCCAGGAGCACCTGAGCCGGCTGTTTGAGCGCTTCTATAGGGTAGATCGTGCGCGATCGCGTGACAAGGGGGGTACTGGCCTCGGCCTGGCTATCGCCAAACACATCGTAGAGGCACACAAGCAGTCCATCACTGTGACCAGCGCCGTAGGCCTCGGTACTACGTTCTCCTTTTCGCTGCAAAGACCGGTGGCCGGCTGACCTGTCTGTTAAATCGTTCAAATTTGTAGCGACTAGCGCTTGTTTCTGTGAAAAAGTGAGGACACGTCCCCGATTAGGATTAACTTGCTTAGCGGAGTGAAAAAGATACTTTTTCTGGTTAGCTTTTGTCTGCTGATGGCCGATATGGGGCTGGCCCAGCCGGAGGTGTCGCACTATGCAGACTCCGTACGCTGGAGCCTGCAGTATGTCCGGCGGCGTCTGGCCGTGCGGGATAGTTTTTTCACGGTCACTGCAGACTCTCTGAGCCGCTATGCCGTCAGTGATACTTTCTCTCCCGGTCAGCAGGTGGCAAATCTTCACGGCCTGCACCAGCTACTGCTGCGAATGACAGATCGCAGTGCGCTGCTGGATGGCAGATATATGGATCAGCTCCAGTTTGCTTTCTCTGTCATGGACTGGCGCAGAGAGGGCGTATTGTATGATCAGCTATCCCTTTCTGCCGGCTTTGCCCTGAGATGTGCGGCGCTTTTTGCAGGAGATACAGCCGGTCGGCGGTTTATCAGCTATATGGCAGAGAGCGATCCCGGCCAGGTCCTTGCGAGTGCAGACCAGCTCCCTGGTGACGTCTATTATCGCCATGTGATAGAGCAGGCTATCCTCAGCGATCCGGATTTTGCCAAGCGATATTTATTCAGTGACAATACTGTCAGTCGCACCGCAGCCTCGAGTACTGATACTCAGGTGCGAGGGCTATTTAAATTATTCAGCGACTACGGAAGCAGAACTCCGGCATATGTACTATACGATGCAGTGGCGAGGGATATCATCTCAAAGTCAGAGGCGGACTCTATAGCACAAGATAGCCGTATGATGCTGCGCATCCTTATCTCTCTGCTGGCTACTGAGCACCCGCTGGGCAAACGCTCCCTGCTGCGCGAAACAGAATATAGGGTGGTGGAGCAGATGAGGGCATCTTCCCTATGGTCACAGGCCAGGATTTCTGAGGTTTTCGCCCCTCTGAGTGCTGACGAAAAGCTGGTCATGCTGGCATACGGCTACAGAGAGTGCGGGTCCAGGGCGCTGGGAGTATACCTGCACCTCATGGAGAGCGCTGACCTCAGTACCGTGAGTCCCGCACTGATCAGAAACCTATCTGATGGACCACTGCCCGGCCTTATCAAAGCACTGGACAAGGAAGACAAGCTTGCTGCATTTCTGGAGCCTTTCGGGCCGGAGGAGCAGCACAGTATGACCAGGCTGCTGGCGGCTGGTGACAGGCACGAAGGCACCCCGCTGCTACGTACTGTGATAGCTACTGCCGAAGCTGAAAACCCGAGCGCACCCGCAGAGGAGCCTGAGCCGGAGGCAAAGGCAGAGCCGGTCGTAAAGGATACTGCCCGGCCGCACAAAACGTCAAAACCCAAGCCGGAGCCTGCTGATGAGATAGCTGTACAGCCGATACATATAGTACTCAGTGACTCAGCCCGAGGACTGCTCGCGCTGAAGCGAAATATCTTTATGGCGCTGCAGGACATACCCTCCTTTGTGCATAAATCCTATGCCCGCGCTGCACTGCTATTCGCCGCAATGGTAGAGCCTGACGAGGTGATCAAGAAAATAGAAATGTATAAGGGCAAATACTGGTGTAAGGAGGTACTGGAGCGGGCAGCGCTGAATGCCCCCATAAATGCGCGTAGATACCTGGACAATAAAACACACCCCGTCACAGTGATCCTCACATATAGCCAAAACCCCGCCATAAAAAAGCTGATCAGGCTCAACCGTGAGGCAGAGTACCAGTCTAAGCCCTTTCTGCTGTTTGATGAAATAGTACGTGATAGCCTCAGCCTCTCAGATGCCACAGAGATCAGCAGCAGTGAGGCGCGTCTGTTTCGCGAGCTGATGCGTATCTCTGCCCGGGCCAACTGTCTGGGCCGGTACAATGTAGAAGAAGAGATGAACTACTATGCGCTGCACTATGTGCGGACGCTCAATGATAAGACCGGCCAGCCGGAGGCCATCAGGTTTGCGGCGGTAGATGAGCTGAGCTGTGATGAACTCTACTATATGATGGTATATGGCAGGGAGGAGGTATTCAACTCTACATTTGAGGGTATGTATGCGCGGTTTGAACGCAAGTGCAGCGCCAGCGGACAATGGACAGCAGCACATTTTGCAGCTTTTCCGCACTATAGGTCTTTTATAGCGCTGTGCGCTACATATGGCAGACTGGACAGGTTTCTTTCCCTATTCGCCCCGTCAGACCGTATAGAGCTGCTCACCGCCTTTGCTACCGGCCTGCAAAACGAACCCGACGAGCTATCTGAAGCGGCTACGGTCGCAGAGACCATAGCCAATACAAATACCCCGTCTACGCTGCAGACCCTGCTCTCTGTGGTCAAAAATTCTTATGAGGTATTTGATTCTGTACAGGATTACAACGGTATGTCTATCTACGGTATACTGGCTGCGCTCTGCCGTGACAAAGCCTCCCCTGACAGACCCTGGTATACTATGATGGCACGTAAATATAAGACGGGCTCATTGACTACTTTATCCAGCCGGGCACTGACCGGGCAGAAGCCCTTTATAGAGCGTATGTATTTCTATGATGATGAAGATGGCCGCGACTCTTATCAAAATTTTATAAAGACTTTCTCCGGGTCACATGACTGGCGCATAGAGCAAAACTATAGCTATGTGAAAGTGGCCTCGCAGACAGGCGCAAAGATCGAACTATATGCCAATAAGGCAGACCTGCCGGAGAGTGGAGACAAGGAGATATGCAAGATCATAGCGGACAATGGCTACGAGGTGAAATGCGTGATACACAGAGGTCATAGTTTTCATACGGAGGAAACGCTGAATAAAGTGCCTAGTACGGCACGCTTTGTACTGGTCGGCTCGTGTGGCGGCTTTTACAAAATAAACATAGCCCTGCGCAAAGCTCCTGATGCACAGATCATAGCCACCCGGCAGATTGGGGTAAAGCAGGTGAACGACCCGCTACTCTACAGCTTTAATGAGTACCTCCGCCAGGGTCGTGATATCAATTGGAAGACCTTCTGGGATGAGATGAAAACCAAGGTAGGTGCCAGTAGTTACTTTAATGATTATGTGCCGCCGCACAAAAACCTGGAGGCCATGTTTGTCAGGGCATATTACGAGATCATGGGCGGATGAATAATTGGATCAGACATATCACGCTTTGCATCTGTATGATGGCTGGCTGCACTATGCAGGCACAGCTTCATCCGCCGGAGAGCCGGATGGATTTTATACAGGCAGATATTCAGCGCATAGACAGGCTGGATGGCCGGGAAGATCGCAAGGCTGAGACCGGAGACTCCGCGCGCAGTGCCCTTGCTTTTCATGCTTTTTTTGTTTTGCCGGATACGATAGACACCTATATCAAAGGAAATTTTGATGAGGCCGACAAAGCGTTCTACAGGGATTATCTCTTTCGCTCATTGCGCAGGGTACATGGCCGCAATTACTACGCGGCCAGGTTTTTTGATGCCCTTTTTAGTCAACTCTATAAGGAGCTGAAAGGTATCAAGTCCGGCCAACTCTATCCGGTGCTGGTAGCCAATGTGCCCCTCTCTATCCAGACCATCGGTATGTATAAGCGAGATCCGGCTGCGGATTCGTTTCTGTGCTATGCCGCACATATCAACCCTGATTTGATCTTTCTCAATATCGAGGAGTTTCAGAAACAATCCTATGCGCCCCATGTGGTAGAGTATGCTGCGAAATATGCACCGCAGATGGCCAAAAAGTATTTTCTCAAAAACGATCCGGTCATGAATATCCTGCAGAATAGTGCAGACAGTGCAGTCCGGGTACTGCTGCAGATCACGCATGATATAGGTAAGAAGTCTAATGGCTATGTATTGCTGGATGATATAGTGAATGGTCGCCTCACCATACCACAGGCCGACTCCATAGGCTCAGACAGCTATGCCTGTCTCACCGCGCTGATGAATATCCGCAAGAAAAAGCACCCTCTGGGAGAATACTCTCTGGAGCAGGAGCTGGAGGTGCAGGCGCTAAAATACGTGCGCAGGGTGAATGATCTGCACAATGAGAAAGATGAGGTCCGCTTCCGGTCGGTAAATAAGTTTTCTGCGGAGCAGCTGTATACATTGATAGTGTATAGTGAGGAGGAGATATTTACGAGTACTTTCAATGGTATCTATAAAAGGTTTAGCGTAAAGCTGGGCAAGGAAGACGGCTTCAGATTCATCCAGTCCATGGGTGGCAACCGCTTCCGCACTTTTATCAAGCAGTGTGCCGCCTATGGCAATCTGGATGTGTTTCTCCAAACAATGACACCCGAGGAGCGCAATATTTTGCTGGTGAAATTTGCGGCAGGCCTGGACCGCGATGGTACAGACATATCTCAGGCGGTAGAGGTAGCGGATGCCTATACGAGTATCCATGACACGGCTATACAGTCCATACTGCAGCGGACTATAGCCATGGAGCTGGAGCGCGTCACTGCCGGGCATGACAAGAAGGGCATGGCGATCTATGGTCTGCTGTCCAATCTCTTTGCCAACAGTACCCTCTTCCAGGCAGCCTGGTATGCCAATATCTCTGACAAGTATAAATTGCCTCCTATAGATATCCTGCCGTCTGCGCGGCTTTTTGAGTCAAATAAGTCGTGTATATGGCACATGTATTTCTATGATGATGAGGACGGCGGAGTTTCCTTTCAGACATTCCTCAATACTTTTCGTGACGCAGCCTGGACCATAGATGAGCATAGTCCGCTCTATGTGCGCATCACCTCCAGGGGAGGCAAACCGGTAGAGATCTATGCCAATAGGCCCAAGGAGGAATATAACGGTCAGGCCTACCTGGAGCATTACTTTGATAGTCTGGGCATCACGCCTGATGTACTCATACACCGCGGCCACAGCTACTATGCCTCCAAGACGATCGAAAAAACCAAAACAGATACAAAAATATTTGTATTGGGATCATGCGGCGGCTATCACAACCTGACCAATATCATAGACCGGGCACCCGAGGTCAATATCATCTCATCCAAACAGATAGGCGTCTATGCTGTCAATAATCCCATCCTTAAGGAGCTGGCAGACACCATCCGCAGTGGCAAGGATATAGACTGGCAGCTGCTCTGGGCGCGTGTGGACGCCCGCCTGAAGGGGCACTCACAATACTCTAAATTTCTAGACTACGTACCGCCACACAAAAACCTCGGCGCTATCTTTATCCGTGCCTATAACAATCTGGTAGCGACTAACTAACATAGGCTTAGGCTGGAAGTAATAACCACCACTGCGATACGTGGACAAGCTGTGATAAAATAGTCTGCATATCGATGTGAATCGGACTATTTTTGCGCGCAAAATCCTGCCATATGTCAAAGCCCATCCGCTCCGCACTCATTTCCGTATTTTACAAGGACAAACTGGACCTCCTCGTCCACGAGCTACATAAGCACAATGTGACCATCTATTCTACCGGTGGTACGCTGTCGTTTATAGAGTCACTCGGTGTGCCTGTGGTGGCAGTAGATGCGCTGACGGGATTCCCGGAGATACTAGGTGGGCGTGTCAAAACACTGCACCCAAAAGTCTTTGGCGGTATCCTGGCCCGTAGGGACAATGACTCTGATATAGCCCAGCTCCAGCAGCATGATATACCTGAGATAGACCTCGTGATCGTGGATCTCTATCCCTTTGAGGAGACGGTCAAGGCTACCCGCAATGAGCAGGAGATCATAGAGAAAATAGACATAGGCGGTATCTCCCTGATCCGCGCTGCGGCCAAGAATTTCAAGGACACGCTCATCGTATCCTCGCGGAGCCAATATGAGGAGCTGCTCGCCCTGCTCCAGGCCAAGAATGGAGCTTCGGATATAGAAGATCGCAAGCTTTTTGCCGCCAAGGCTTTCATGATATCATCACACTACGATACACTGATTTTTAATTATTTCAATAAGAATTTCAATCTCCCGGTCTCCAAACAGAGCATACTGGAGGCCAAGCCCCTCCGCTACGGCGAGAACCCGCACCAGAAAGGTACCTTCTATGGTGACCTGAGCGAAGTGTTTGAGATACTGAATGGCAAAGAACTTTCTTACAACAACCTCGTGGATGTAGAGGCTTCTATCAATCTCGCAGCAGAGTTTACCGAGCCTACCTTTGCCATTATCAAGCATACCAATAGCTGCGGCCTCGCCTCTCGCAGTACCATAGCGGAGGCATATACCGCTGCGCTGGCCTGCGACCCTACATCTGCCTTTGGCGGCGTGCTCGCGGCCAATAGGAAGATAGACGTAGCCACTGCTACAGAGGTGAGCAACCTCTTCTTTGAGGTACTCACCGCCCCTGACTACGAGCCGGAGGCGCTCGGGATACTGATGCAGAAAAAGAACCGCATCCTTCTCAAGCTGAAAGACGGCTGGAAGCAACCGGCTAAAATGTTTAAGTCCCTGCTCAATGGCGTATTGGAGCAGGATGTAGACAGCGTGAGCGACAAAAAGGAGACCTTCAAGGTAGTGACCGAGAAGAGTCCTACACCTCAGGAGCTGACGGACCTGGAGTTTGCCATCATAGCAGTGAAGCACCTCAAGAGCAACGGTATCGCTCTCGTCAAAAATAAACAGCTCATAGGCATGGGCTGCGGCCAGACCTCTCGCGTAGACTCACTGGAGTCTGCACTGAAGAAGGCTAAGGCATTTGGTTTTGATACCAGGGGAGCGGTGATGGCCTCAGAGGCCTTCTTCCCGTTTCCAGACTGTGTCAATATCTCTGCGGAGGCTGGTATCGTGGCCATTTCCCAGCCGGGGGGCAGTATCAAGGATCAGGACTCCATAGCCGCCGCTAATGTCAACGGCCAGGCTATGGTCATGACCGGCGTCCGCCATTTCAAGCATTGATAGCACTCACTGGCCCAGCGAGAGAAAGGTATAGGCGTAATACGTACCCGCCAGAGCAGGGAGGGTAAAGGCGAACTGGTAGAGCACAAACCATAGCCAGAAAAAGGCGGGCCTCAGGTATGTGCCGTATCGTATCAGCATCAAACCGAGTACGACACCCATCAGAGCAAAGAGGGTGATAACCACTGTTTCTGTATCTAGCGGCTCCCATCCATCCGGTCCGTAGCAGAAGAGATCAATAGACAGTGCCCACCCCGTGACCATGGCCACCATGCCAAACCACAATATCCGGACTGCCATCTTCATCTGCTAAAGATAAAAATTAAGCTCGGTGCCTGCTGCAGGCCACCATTTATCAGAGCAAATATTTTAATATATGTCAATCCTTGGATGCGAAAAAAAATCTCATACGAAGATACTTTCAAACCCTTTCTATGCGTTGTATACGCAGTGTCTTTTTTGTTAGGCCTTTTTGCTGATTTGCTGTGAATTTATCTACATTTGACCGTTCATTGTTTAGACCAGATTTTCATTAAGATATAGTATGGGTTTGTTTAATTTCTTCATGGAGGAGATCGCTATTGACCTTGGTACGGCCAATACGCTCATCATCCATAATGATAAAGTAGTAGTAGACCAGCCGTCTATCGTAGCCATAGACCGCCGCACAGATAAAGTGATAGCTGTAGGCCAGCGCGCCATGCAGATGCATGAGAAGACCCATGAGAATATCAAGACCATCCGCCCGCTCAAGGACGGTGTGATAGCAGACTTCTACGCCGCAGAGAATATGATCCGCGAGATGATCAAGATGATCTTTGACAAGAAGAAGTTCCTCTTCCCTCCGCGCTTCCGCATGGTGATCTGTATCCCATCCGGTATCACAGAGGTAGAGAAGCGTGCGGTCAAGGACTCTGCCGAGCAGGCAGGTGGCCAGGAGGTCAAAATGATCTATGAGCCGATGGCAGCTGCTATCGGTATCGGTATAGACGTAGAGGAGCCCAATGGCAATATGATCATCGATATAGGTGGCGGTACTACTGAGATCGCTGTGATAGCTCTCTCCGGTATAGTGTGCGACCAGTCTATACGCGTAGCGGGAGACGAGTTTACCCTCGATATCGTAGACTACATGCGCCGCCAGCACAATATGCTCATAGGCGAGCGTACCGCAGAGAATATCAAGATCAACGTAGGCTCTGCCCTCACAGATATAGACAATGCGCCGGATGACTATCCTGTTAATGGCCGTGACCTCATGACCGGTATCCCTAAGCAGATCATCGTATCCTACTCAGAGATAGCACACGCACTCGACAAGTCTATAGCCAAGATAGAGGAAGCGATCCTCAAGGCACTGGAGACCACTCCACCGGAGCTCGCAGCAGATATCTTCAAGACCGGCCTCTACCTCACCGGTGGTGGTGCCCTCCTGCGTGGCCTGGACAAGCGCGTGAGCCAGAAGACAAAGCTACCTGTACACGTAGCTGAGGATCCACTGCGCGCAGTGGTACGCGGCACCGGCATCGCTTTGAAAAAGATAGACTCCTTTACCTTCTTGATGGATTAACGCGCCAAGATTAGCCAAAAATTTCAGCCTTTAAGTTTTGATAAACTTGTGTTTCCATCGTCACTAATGGAGCTAGAGTATCCCTTAGAAACGCACTAGTATTGTTTCCCGATTCGGTTAATGAAAGAATTCTTTTCATCTCGACGACAATCTCTCCTGAAGCTGATTTTACGTCGTCGCTAGGATTACCCCTCCTTACACTGTTTTCAATAGCTATCCGTTTTGCGCTTTGGCATGAAGGAAAAAGCTCCTCTTTACCAGTTTTTATGGAAAGCTTTTTTATTATTTCATCATCTAAGAGATAGCTTTCAATATGTCTTTTTTGAGATGTCTTTACGCCCTTTAATCTCAGTTCCTCTACCTCTTCCGGGCTTCTTCCGTCTCTATCGATAAATTTCAAAATTTCTGATGATTTTAAAATATTAGCAATAATCTTTAAAGAAGTATTTTCAATATTTTCTAGCTCAGAGGATGAGCCTATCGAAATAAAAATTGTATCGTAAAACTCATTACTAAAGATTTTTCCGTAAATCTGAGCATCGAAGTCTTTGTACTTCCGACCTAGCGATGTGCCCTCGCAAAAAACAATTTTAGAAGGAGCTATTAAGGACGCAAAATCGGCAAATGTTAAATCAAAGAATTTTTGCCAAATAGTTTTATTTATTGGCGAGGGGGTTATAGTCTCTGAAACGTCAAAGTCTCGATTGTCAAAGTCTAAAAAAAATACAGTATTAGGATTTGCGTTTTCTAAATCTTCAGCCTCTTTCAGCATGCCAATGGAATGAGTGGAAATCCATAATTGTGACCCATCTGGAATTAGGGTATAAAGTTCCTTCAAAACCTTGGATTGAAGACGAGTATGCATGTGCGCTTCTGGTTCGTCTATACAAAAAGTAGCATTTTCAAAATATGTTGACTTGATTATTAGATCTAGAATTAAATCAAAAACAGATTTTTCACCCGCTGACAAGTTCTTATAATGAAAATCTTTTGATGAGCCTTTTTCGAAAAAGAAGCTTCCGTTAGATAATGGATTGCCTATGGAGCTTAAGTTTAAATCGTTGAATATTCTTGACATTGACTCCTTTATTTTGCCAATGATTTCTTCTCGGAGAGTTAGAACTGTTTTAGTATCGTTTGATGCGTTGAAAACTCCGGTTAATGTTTGAGAAACAAGTCTTTGGTAATTTTCTGATACTGTTCTATCATTCTGCATCAGTGTTTCAAGTTTAATATTTTGTCTCGGATCATTTTGTTGAGTGAGTTGATTGATAGTAAAATCAGGTTCATTTCTATAGGCGGTTCTGAAATAGAATTTGCCCTGTAAGTCTTTATTGACAGTTGGTGGTGTGTCGAAAAATTCAACGTCTACTAACCCATTCCAATTGTTATTAAAATAAGGTGCGTCTTTTTTAAGAAAATACTGCTCATCTCCTGCACGACTAAATGCTCTTAGCTTATACCATAAATTAAAAGCTTCAAACAAGGATGTTTTGCCGCTGCCATTAGGGCCAACTAACAAAATTAGTTTTGCTGTTTCAGGAATGCCTTCCACAGTTAGGTCAGTAAATCTTTTAAATCCTTTAATTTTTACTTTCTTTATTTTCACGGCACTATTTTTATTATTTAAATATATCTATTTCGATTAAGCATTTTTCTTATTCATTGAAAATGAATCTTTCTTGTCATTTTTCCCACTTCATAACAATATCTCTAAAGAGAGATGTATAATCTCATACGCTTTCTGATCAGGTACCACCTGTTTTTTTTCTTCCTGCTATTGGAGGGTTTTTGCTTTTATCTCATCTATCAGAATAATCAGTTTAACCGGGCCTCTATGGTCAATATGAGCAATGAGGCCAGCGGCAGGCTCTATCAGTCCTATGCAGGGGTCACAGACTACTTGTACCTGCGCCGCTATGCAGACTCTCTGAGCCATGAGAACGCGTTTCTGCGCGCACAGCTCATGGACTCCCGTAGTGACAATACGGTAGATAGCCTTCGCCACGTAGATACGCTGCCCAAAAAGATCGAGCAGGTCTACACCTATACCACTGCAAAGGTGATCCGCAACTCCGTCAATCAGTCCTCTAACTATATCTACATCAATCGTGGCCGCCTGCAGGGTATCACCCCGCAGATGGGCGTGATAGATCCATCTGGTGTGGTGGGTCAGGTGGTCAATGTGAGTGACAACTATGCCGCAGTCATGTCACTGCTGAATAAGAAGTTTCAGGTGAGCGTAAAGCTCAAGGGGTCCAACTACTTTGGGCCACTGTCCTGGGAAGGGACCAATACCACTATAGCCAAAGTCAAGGAGATACCAAAGCATGTCAGGATCAGAGTGGGAGATACGCTGGTGACCAGCGGTTATTCGGAGCTCTTTCCTGAGAACGTAATGGTGGGTGTGGTAAAGCACTACAATGCGGAGCCGGAAGAAAACTTTCTGGATATTGACGTAGCTTTGTCTACCAATATGGGTAACCTGTCATACGTATATGTAGTGACCAACCTGAAGAGAACAGAGATACAACTATTGGACTCCCTGACCAAAAACAAATGATCCACCCCAAATCATAATAGCATGAAAGACTACATTCAGTTTATCAAAAACGAAAAGGAAGGCAGCGTCTCTGTACGCTTTGATATCAAGAGTGACAAGATCGCAGCACTGGGAGATAAGATAAAGGCGGTCAATGGCGGCGTGGCCATGAATGGCTCCGGCTGGGAAGCCCTGCTGGAGTGGTACCTGGATGAGTTTTACCCCGGTGTATCGGGCGGTATGGGTTCCAACTCAGTAGCTGGCATGTACAAAGCCTACTATAAACTCACACCTGCCAATGAGAAAAAAGCGGAGCAACTCGCAGAGGTACTCTCAAACATGGTAGAGAATGACGACAAGCTGATAGCGACACTCAAAGAGCGCGGCGATGAGATAGACTGGGATTGACCCCTTCCATCATTTTCATAGAGCAGCTACTCTTTGTACAGCGCATTCAACGAGTCCAGTACATGCTCTGCTTCCTTTTCATGTCCGGCTATGGCCCCCTGCGCGTAGAATAGTATTTTACCATCACGCCCTATCATAAAGAATGAAGGGAAGCCATCATTCGTATCTACAGGTACATGCTGTGTCAGGCAGATCTGCTTTAGCTGAGACCGTAGTCCTTTGATGGCATAGTATTTCTCCCAGTCCAGGTGCTTGTTTACCCTTTGCAGCGTAGCTGTGGCAGCCACGGAGTCATCATCGCAAAAGGACATGAACCTGATATCAGGATTTCCGTTGTATTTGCTTTTTACATCATTCAGGTTGGGAAACTCTTTGATGCAGTTGACGCACCACGTCGCCCAGAAATTTACAAAATAGATATGTGTATGAGAATCCAGGGGCTGCTTGGTGTATTGCTGTAGCAATACGAGTGACGAATCTGTAGTCAGTTTATAGTCACTCATGGCTTGGTATCGAGCGCGGCCTATGCCCAGGAGGCCAGTGGCGAAAGCAATAGCAATGACAACGGCCAGTATGGCGACTGCGATCAGGATTTTTTTCATAGTGTAAAAGTTTGATAGCTTCCCAATAAGTTAATCGTATCCGAAAATAAGATTTTATTAAAATTTTTTGATCCCTGTCGTAAATATCGAATAGCCTAAAGCGACAGAAAACCAGGGTTTATTGGCATAGCGCCAGTTATATACATCAGTCACATACTGAGAGGGAAAATCATATCCGGCAAACATACCTATCTGTGCAGATCCTATTTCGAGCATGACCCCAGCGGTGGGCGAAAAGGCAAAAATATCTGTGGGCTGCATGACCTTGCCGCTGGTATTCAGGCTATCAAGCGTATTGGATGATACACCCAATCCCGCTAAAACATCAAACGATATGTTTTTATAAGAGTTCAATAGTATTTTGGCTCCAAAGGTGGTACCTATAGTTACATCTTTAGTAAAATCAAAAGGACCAGTTCTGAATTTGATAGGGATGACAGCTGTACCCATAGAGAAGGCTATAGATTTCTTAAATATCTGCCTGGTCTTAAAGTCAAGTTGGGCTTTAGTAATCAGGAAATACTTATAGGCCATATAGTCCTCACTTTCATAGTTCAATGCCTTTCTAAGGTATTTGCTTTTCGAAAAAATATCAAACCTGATCACACACTTGTCTGCAGTCATATCTATCAAGACAAACTTAGAATGCACAGGCGCAATAAGATAAAGTGTGTCCTTTAGCGTGCCTGTGATATCGCATGATTTTACGGGGCACTCCACTGTAAATTCAAAATAGTTTGTATTTCCGTTCAGGGTCGACTGCACGACCTGGGCTTTGGCCGTGACACAAAAAGCCAATAGTACGAGCAGTATAAATAGATTGCTCCTTAGAGCAGCATGTGGGAGATCCATATAAGCACATTAAAAAATAATGTTGTATTCATTGTTGTCATACGTTACGTCATATTTCCCCGCGTGTATGATGAAGGCATCCAGGCCTATAGCTTTACATACTGCCTCCGGGACCTCAAAGTCCTTGTCCATGCTAAATACACCAGTAGAAAAAAACTTGAAATAAGCCTTGTCAGGCAGGCTTTGCTTTTTTACAGAAAATTGCAAATGTTTCCCTTTGACTACCCGCACATCCATCAGCACGTCGTTATAGTCTTTGGGGGATTCCTGGGTCATACCACATACGCCATAGCCCTCACAGCTTTGCCCCCCACCCAGGCGGATCGTATATACACTGGCACCCGCGAGTGTACAAAATAGAAATACCATAAGAGTCAAAACGCTTGTTTTCATAACAGTTGGATTGTGTTTGCACGTAATGGTATACCCCTCCCGCAAAATGAGGAGGGGTATAGCCAGAAAAGGATTTATTCGATACTTATTATTTTGAAGTGGTCAGTTTGCCCACATTTACAATGTAGTAGGCGCCATCACTGCTCAGCGATGCTGCATAATGACCCGATGCTACGTAGCGTGCTGCAGATACATCTACCTTTTGATCGGCGAGTATCTGAGGGTATACATAGAGATTGATGGTCGGGGTAAAATAACCATCGGCTATTATACTGGATAGGTCAGATGAATGCCCGGCCTTGTTTACATACAAAGTCGTGGTCAGGTCCTTATTGACGGAGATGTAATCTGACACACTTGAGTTAGGGCTGGAGATGTATTGCAGGCAAAACCAAAAGGCCTTTATACAGCCACCGCCCCAGGTGCTCGGATCTGCGTATGAGTATACGCCATTCGGTCCGGTATTTTTGCCACCCACCCAGATAGACAGTCCATTTGGTGCTGCGGCCTGGTCCGAGTTTGGCAGGGAGGCGTGCGCAAAAAGAAATACTGCGCAGGTGAAGAGGATAGAGCAAATTATCTTTTTCATAGAGTTTAATGTTTGTGATATGATGAAATTTCAGATGTCGTGAAAAAGGAAAGAGGGCTGAAATAACTTCAGCCCTCTTTGCAAATGGCTTATTTCAGCTTGCCAACATTTACAATGTAGTAGGCGCCATCGCTGCTGAGCTTGGCAGCATAGCTTCCGGCTGCTACATAATGCGTTTTAGATACGTCTACCTTTTGATCAGAAAGTATCTGTGGGTATACATACATGTCCGCTGGAGGAGCAAATGAACCATCAGATATGATGCTAGAGATATTCTCATGGCCACTTTTATTGACATAAATAGTTGTAGTCAGGTCCTTGTTCACAGAGATGTAGTCAGATGAGGAGTTTGGTGCTTTCAGAAACTCGAGGCAAAAACCCATGCCATTTACGCAGTTACCACCCCAGGTTACTGTATTGCCAAAAACATAAACACCATTGGGGCCTGTGCTTTTAGAGCCTACCCACAGTACCATTCCACTTGGAGCGGCTCCTTGGTCAGAGTTAGGCAGGCCAGCATACGCACCCAAAAACATTGCAACTGTAAACATCAGTGATCCTATTAGCTTTTTCATAATTCAATTCCTCATTTATAGATCAAAATGGAGGCAAAACTTTGATTATTGGATTAAGTGCCTACTCTGATCTGGGATTTTCGGCTTGCTCCCTTCGCAAATGCTCGCGATCATTTGCTGATACAAAGGTCTCATTCCGATACTTTTTATGGTAATTCTGCGTTTCATGTTTTGGAAGTGTTTTTTTCTATCTTTAGAATTGAATCTTGCGTGTTTTAGAAATTTATTGAACTTATAACCTTTTGGCATGGGAATTGGAAACGTGATTAAGCGCTTGCGCTTGATAAGGGGCTATAACCAGAAATACATGGCTAGCCAGCTCGGTATCTCAGAGAGACAATACAACAACATCGAAAACGAAATCACAGTCAAAGTGACGGAGGCACGAAAAAAAAGAATCGCTGAAATATTGGAAATCGACAGTGACCTACTGAGGGAAGATGGGTCTGTGATGCTCAACTTTCAGAGCAATGTTATTTCCGGTAGTAAGGAGAGTGCATCGTTAGGTGAAACAGAACTACAATCGTTAGATCTTCTGGTCAAGAGGATTGATTTTATGGAGAAGCAATCGGAACAAGACCGCGGTATGATCAAGGAACTCATGCAACAACTTAAAATGAGTAGGGCTATCATTGATAAGTTCATAAACCTGGATGAACAATAAGCTAAGTGTATTATTTTTAGCACCTTAATCATCTCCCGTGCTCAGCCTGCTCCCTATCAATATGCTTCGTTTCATCGCCCTGCTGGCGGTGCAGGTCCTTATTTTCAGCACGATCAATCTGGGTGCCTCACTAGGGCCGTACGTCAATATTTTTGTCTATCCGCTATTTATATTGCTATTGCCTTTTAGCACACCTACCTGGCTACTCATGATCTTGGGTTTTGCTACAGGGCTATCGTTGGATTTCTTTCTTGGTTCATGGGGGGTACATGCCGCGACCTGTCTGCTTATAGCCTATATGCGTCCGTCACTTATCTCCATCATTACCCCAAAGGGTGCTGAGTTTGAGGTAGAGCCTAATATATACCTGCAGGGTTTCACCTGGTTTCTGATCTATGCAGGGCTGGCTACACTTATACATACTACCTTCTACTTTATCATAGAGAGCTGGACCTTTTACAACCTGTTTATCCTCTTTGCCCGCATTCTCATCAGCAGCGCCTTCTCGGTCCTTTTCATGATGATGTTCCTCTACCTCTTTACCCCTACCCGCAAGCGGCGGATGGCGTAAAAAATAAGTGCTAAAACCACGCTACGGTTAGCATAGAATGTAGCAAACTCCGTTATTTTTACAGCCGGTTTTCCCGCCCTCCCGTGAATAAAGATCTCTTTCAAAACAGGTACAATGTCGTGCGCATCATTATCGTGGTGTTTGCGTCGGTATTTGTCCTGCGCCTGGCCTATCTCCAGCTATTTGAAAAGAAATACGACAAGATCGCCTTTGACAATGCCATAAAAGAGGTAGAGGTCTACCCCACACGAGGCCTGGTCTATGACCGCCACGGAGAGCTGATAGTCTACAACGAGGCTATCTACGACATCATGGTCACGCCCCGCCTGGCCAAGACCGCAGACTCTGCCAAGATCTGCTCCCTGCTGAAAATACCAATGGAGGACTACTCCACCCGCATGGCCAAGGCGCGGCAATACTCTGCGCATAAGGCATCCGTCTTTATGAAGCAGGTATCACTGGAGGACTATCAGCGCTTTGAGGAGTCGCAGTACCTCTTTCCGGGTTTTGATGGTCAGGTGCGCACCATCCGCAAATATCCGCATAACTGCGCTGCCGTGATACTGGGTGACGTGGGTGAGGTAGATGATAATCAGATCAAGAACTCTAACGGCTACTACAAGCCCGGCGACTATGTGGGCCAGAGCGGCCTGGAGAAATACTACGAGAAAGAACTCGGCGGTACGCAGGGCAAGAAGTTTATCTACGTAGACGTACACAACCGCGAGCAGGGCCGCTTTGCCGAAGGCAGATATGACACCGCAGCCATAGCGGGAGACAATCTCTACTCTACCATAGATATCAAGCTGCAGGAGTACGGCGAGCAGCTCATGGCCAATAAGAAAGGCAGCATCATAGCCATAGAGCCTGAGACCGGCGAGATACTCTGCATGGTCAGCTCTCCGGGCTATGATCCTAATCTGCTCTGCGGGGCCATACGTGGCGAGAACTTCAAGAAGCTGGTCTTTGACTCGCTGAAGCCACTCTTCAACCGCGCCACTATGGCTACCTATTCGCCCGGCTCTACTTTCAAACCGATGGTAGGCCTTATTTCGCTGGACGAGGGGGTACAGGGAGAGGTATACACCGTGCCGTGCAATGGCTTCTATCCATTTGCCGGCCTCTCGCTAAAGTGCTCCCACCACCACCCATGGGCTACCAATATAGAATACGCCCTGGCCCAATCCTGCAATCCCTACTTCTGGCAGACCTTCCGCAATGCGATAGAGAACCCCAAGTATACGCGTATACAAGATAGCTATGGCCAGTGGGCTGACTACTGCCGCAGCTTTGGCCTCGGGGCCAGGCTCGGTGTGGATCTGCCCTCCGAGGCGCGGGGCAATATCCCATCTATCAACTACTACAATAAGATCTATGGCGAGAAGGGCTGGCACTCGGCCACCATCATCTCCCTCGGTATCGGTCAGGGTGAGATACTCGTCACGCCACTCCAGCTTGCAAATTTCTATGCGGCTGTGGGCAATCACGGCTGGTATATCAAACCCCACCTTGTCAAGGCCTTCCAGAAAGTACACGAAAAGAACGAGGTAAAGCCTGACCTCAAAAAGATCTACGCATCCATAGATACGCGCTGGTACACACCTGTGAATGATGGCCTCCGCCAGGTAGTAGAGGCGGGTACCGCTATGGAGTCACGCATAGATGGCATCAGTCTCTGCGGCAAGACGGGTACCGTGCAAAATAGCCACGGTGACCACCACTCGGTCTTTGCCGGCTTTGCGCCAAAGGATAATCCTAAGATCGCCATCGCCGTGATCGTAGAGAATGCAGGCTTTGGCGCCACCTTCGCATGCCCTATAGCCAGTCTCATGGTGGAGCGGTATATCAATGATACCATAGCTGATAATAGGCTCGCCAAGCAAAAGAAAATGATGGAGACCAACCTGCTGGATAAATACGCGATGGGCAGAAATATGCCGGTCACAAACGGACACCACTGATGCGGAAGGAAGAAAAATTTACGGGCAATATAGACTGGATCACAGTGCTGATATATGTAGCGCTGGTGCTGATGGGCTGGGCTGCCATCTACTCTGCTGTGTACACAGAGGGCCTCAGCCCTTTCAATACCGTAGGCCGTGACACCACAGTCAATACCGGCAAGCAGTTTCAGTGGATCATCGCCTCCGCTATCTTTGCCGCTATCATCCTGATCATAGATGGCAAATTCTTTGTCACCTTCTCGTATGTCATATATGGTGCCTTCATACCGCTTTTGATAGGTGTGATGTTTTTTGGAGCAGAGTCTCACGGCCAGCGAAACTGGATACGCATTGGCGGCTTTCAGATGCAGCCATCAGAGCTGGTCAAGTTTACCACCAGCCTGGCACTCGCCAAATATCTCTCTACACTCAACGTTGATATCCGCCGCTGGCGCGATAAGTGGATCGCCTTTGCTATCATAGGCATACCCATGCTGATCGTGATCGTGCAGGGAGATGCGGGGTCTGCCATCGTATTTGTGGTATTTGCATTGGTACTCTTCCGCGAGGGGCTGGAGTCATACTATCTGATCATCGGGGGCTCGGTTATTTTACTGTCACTGATGGCGCTCATCGTGCCGCATCTATGGTATCTGTGGGTCGCCTTTGCGCTCGTGGCAGCACTGCTGATATACTTCAATTTTAAAAACCGCCGCCTGGTATATGCCATAGCAGGTATCGCCCTCGTAGCGTCGGTATATGTGACGGGTGTCAATTTTATCTTCGACCATCTCAAACCTCACCAGAAGGACAGGATCAATGTACTCCTGGGCAAAGAAGTAGAGAAAGGCAAGGACTGGAATATCCGCCAGTCTATCATCGCCATCGGCTCCGGTGGCCTCACCGGCAAGGGCTATCTGCAAGGCACACAGACCAAGCTCAAATTTGTGCCGGAGCAGAGTACAGATTTTATCTTTAGCTCTATAGGAGAGGAGTTTGGCTTTGCAGGCAGTGTGCTGCTCATCGGTCTCTTTGTAGCATTGCTCCTGCGGCTCATGTACCTGGCGGAGCGGCAGCGGTCCAAGTATAGCCGTGTCTATGGCTACTGTGTGGTCTCTATCCTCTTCTTCCACTTCCTGATCAATGTGGGCATGGCCATAGGTGTAGCGCCGGTCATAGGCATACCACTGCCCTTTATCAGCTACGGGGGCTCCTCACTGCTGGCGTTCACCCTGCTGCTCTTTGTCTTCATCCGCCTCGACTCCCAGCGCCTCGAGGTATTGAGATAGATTTGCTCGGATCCTCAGATGCATTGAACCCGTTTCAATGGGTTTGCAAACTTCCCCAGCAGTTGGTTTCAACCAACAGCAAAACGACCACGACTCCCACTACTCGACACACTTACATTTTGTTTAAGCCCCAACGGGGCGCCATATATCAGCGTAGGGCATCGCCCTACGCTGATATATGGCTGTTGCCCTCTCCTATTTTAGGAGAGGGTAGGGTGTGGTAAGGCTGCGTCTCAAGGGCTCTTTTAACCTCCAATCTACATCTGGAATCAAACAAAAGCCCGGCACTACACCGGGCTTCCTGTATTTTGTCTTAGTCCTCCCCCTTTGGGGAGGGTTGGGTGGGGCCTACTTAAACTTATACCCAAAGCCCAGTGTAAAGGCCTCGCGAAACTGTGTACCTCGGCCCTGGTAGGTAGTACCATCAGGCAGCAGGTGTGGCACAGCTACGGTATGGTCATACAGGAGCTGTGTCTCCAGGCTGGCAGTGATGAACTTGTTTACCTTAAAGGTGATCGCGGTATTCCAGTTTACGTAAGTGTTAGATCGATTATCGTAGTATAGGTGATTTTTGGTCAGGTCCTGCACACGCGTCTGTGCACCTGTGTTAGTCGCATAGTCTGGCAGTGCTTCCAGGTTATTGATCTCGGTCTGCACGATACCATCCAGCATGCGCTTGTCTGTATAGTTTTGAAAGAGCTCTATGGATGTCTTTAGGTTGATGTTCTTGAAGATATCTTTCTGAAAGTCTGCACGCAGATAGGCTCCCACAGATGCACGGTAGCTCATACCATTATCCAATCCGTAGCGGGTGCGATCTACTTTTTCTGTGTATGTGCCATTAGCTGTATCTATCTTATTCGCATTCATTATCGTCATCTTGGCGGTCACAGGCGAGAGGAAAACGGAGAAGTACGACACCGGCTTATAGTTGATACCCAGAGAGAGCAGTACATAGCTCGGAGAGAAAGACGTAGACGATAGCTGCCTGGGCCCCGTACCGGCGTCATACGCAGAATAGTCCCAGCCGTTCATCACATTAGTCTTGAGATCGGCCAGAAAGGCTGCGGTCCAGTGCTTTTTTGGATCTATGATATAGCCTATACGTGAGGTGATCTGGAGCATGTCCACATTCTTGCGAAAGGGGTAAGCATTCTTGGCACTATGCTGGCGCAGACGCCCTTGTGCTATCCCACCCAGCGCAAAGAGGAGCTGATTGTCCCAGAGCAGGTGCTTTTTCTCATACGTGACGGTCGCGTTTGCATTAGCCTGTATCGAGATGGAGTTCTGGCCGCCGGCAGCCCAGTTGACCAGCGCCACCTGGCCAAAGTTGACACCAAAAAAACCTGTGTATCTCCAGTAGTGTGTATTGGTATCGTTGATGGTGACCTCTTGTGGCTTTAGCGCATCTTTGAGGTCAGTCTTCGCCGGCTGGGCCATCGCGGCCAATACGCACAGCACGGCTATACCCGAGAGTATATATTTTTTCATGTTGAGTAGTTTGGTTGAATAATTCCCGCTGCGAAGATTCCACTATTGCAGCAATGATGCTAGGCACTTATAGACAGCCAAAATTTGACTGTCCAATGACCGGCCTTTTACTTGGCAGATGTTTTTGATATGATAGCGCTGGTACTCAGCCCCTTGACCAGGGGCACGATCCTGACCTCACCACCTGCCTGGCGTACGATATCTGCTCCCACTACTTTGTCTGCTTCGTAGTCGCCGCCCTTTACTAATACATCGGGCTGTATGGTTTTTATCAGCTCCAGCGGCGTATCCTGGTCAAATATCACTACCGCGTCTACAAAGCTCAATGCGGCAAGCACCGCTGCACGGGCCTCCTGGTCATTGATCGGGCGGTTCTCTCCTTTCAGCCGCTTCACAGAGGCATCAGCGTTGAGCCCCACTATCACATAGTCGCCGTATGTGCGGCACTGTGCCAGTAGCTCTACGTGGCCGAGATGTAAAATATCAAAGCAGCCATTGGTAAAGACGATCTTATTGCCCACCGCGCGCCAGTGCTGCAGGCGCTGCCGCAGCGTCTCGATGTCGAGTATCTTATGCGAGATATAGGGGTGGAGTTTCAAGACTGTGAGATGTATATATTTAAACGATATGCGTCCGCTTTTGGTATCTAATTGCTTATCTCTCTGGTATGGCGGTGGTTATTTGCCGGTGTGGCCAAAGCCCCCATGGCCGCGCTGCGTTTCGCTCAGCTCCTCTGTCGTTTCCCACTGCACGCGCTCATATTTTGCTATCACCATCTGGGCTATACGGTCACCGCTCTTGATCACAAAGTCCTCCTGAGAGAGATTGATCACCGCCACCTTTACCTCACCGCGGTAGTCGCTGTCTATGGTAGCAGGCGTATTGGGCAGCGAGATACCATGCTTGAATGCCATGCCGCTCCTCGGCCTGATCTGCGCCTCGTAGCCATCCGGCAGCTCTATATGGATACCTGTAGGTACCAGCAGGCGCGCGCCCGCTTTCACTGTGATATCGGCATCTATGTAGGCCCTCAGATCCATGCCCGCAGAGCCCGCCGTCTCATACGCCGGGAGGGGGTTATTTGACTTATTGATGATACGTACCTGCATTCGGCAAAGAAGCAAAATTAATTCTAAATAGGATTGTAAGCTATTTCGTCTTCCTGCGGCACTCTCGCTCTGTGGATAGAAGAAGGTCATAAAGATGCATTAGCGCATAAGAGCCCTGCATGCCGTAATCTTCTATGGTTTTCCTTTCGCCGTCATCATAGCTTATATATAAACTTCCAGTAGCGGCATCGGTCCATTGTACGGTATATGTACTATCGATTCGAGTAAAATCTGAATAATTCAACAGATCAGCTGCTTCCTTAAAAATTGACTTTCCTTTAGGGGTATTGTACAATCCACACGTTTCTGGGCCGTTCGCATCCAAGGCAACGGAACGAAAATCACCCCAGACGCTCTCTAGATGAAACTGTATTTTAGAGATAAAGTGATTAGATGGATGTAGATTCAGCTCAGTCAGAAAGCCTTTTCTGAATATCAATGTATCGACGTGAAGCAACTCGAGAGAATCATTATAATGATGCTTATCGCGGGTGTTGTAGTATAGAATAGCACATTGCCCACCTATCATTTTTACGACAGGGTATGTTGCAGGCTGAAATTCCAGCGTAGTCAGGCGGACGGTATACAAATGACTGTTACCGCTATCCATGATACAATATGACCTAAAGTACTCATCTATCATGCCGGACACGATCATGTCTGTATACCCGTTGCCATCCAGATCTACTTTGACCCACATTTTCGCGCCGAGAGAATCCATAAGGTATTTACATCTCTTTTTGGATTCGTATAAAGCGCCAATAGAATCTGTGACTACAAAGTTGGAATCATAAGGGTCAAGGCTGATCAATAGTTTTTGGATATCAGGTAGGGTCTTGAGATCATCTATCTTATTGTGATGACTACCCTGGGGCAAATTCTCTTGCGCCGATAATGACGACGTAAGCAATAATGCCAGTAAAAAAGAGACTAGCGCTTTCATTTGATTAGTTAGTGTATTGCAGCCTATTTCAGCTTTAAGATCATACGTAGACTCTTGCCGTCTACTATAATTACAAACACCCCAAAAAGCAACATAAACCCAAGCGAAGTAGCATAATGTACCAGCTTAGAACCATCCACTACAGCAAAGGTATAGACAGCATACAGGACTACTGCCAGCGTGATATATAGCACCACTTTCAGCGTCTCGTATGGTACAGGATAGTAGTGCTGACCCATCACAAATGAAACCAGCGCCATAAGGAAATAACACACCAGCGTAGCCCAGGCCGAGCCCATATAGCCCATGGTAGGTATCAGTAGCAGGTTGAGAGAGATGGTCACAGCCGCGCCACCCAATGCTACCCAGGCACCGGTCATGGTGTGGTCCGTCAGTTTGTACCAGACGGAGAGGTTCACATAGACGCCGAGGAAGAGATTGGCCAGCATCAGGATAGGCACCACGGGCAGGCCCACGCGGTATTTCTCTCCTATAAAGTGGCCAAAGAAATCAAGGTTCAGCGTGACCATCAGGAAGATGAAGCAGCAGAAGATCACAAACCATGTCATCACATCTGAGATCGTCCGCCGCGAGTTCTCCTTATCAGCATTGGCAAAGAAGAACGGCTCCGCCGCAAAGCGGAATGCCTGTATGAAGAGCGACATCAGGATACTGATCTTGTAGCAGGCGCCATAGATGCCCGTCTGCTCCCGCTTGAAAGTATCTGATCCCACGATATAGTGCGGCAGGATGGCGCGGTCCAGCATCTCATTGGTCACGCCGGCCAGGCCTATCACCACCATCGGCATGGAGTAGGAGAGCATGCGCCGGAATAGCGGCCTGTCAAATCCATCCTTGATGCTTTGCAGTTGCGGCAGGAGCAAAACCAGTTTTACTGCGCTGGCCAGCAGGTTGGAGATAAAGACATAGCCCACGCCGATAGCCGGGCTGTAAAACCGCGCCCACAGCGAGGTCGGGTCTTTGTCATAGGCGCTTTTGCATAGCACGATGAAGAAGATGTTAAATCCGATATTGACGCCTATCTCTATCAGCTTGATAGCGGCGAACTGTACAGGCCGCCCCTCCTGCCGCAGCCGGGCGAATGGCATAGCCCCGATAGTATCGATGGCCAGTATGAGCCCAAACCACTTAAAGTACTCCAGATGCTCCTGATAGTGCAGGGCCTGCCCCATGAGCGGTGCAAATAGAAATACCAGCGCCGCAAAACAGAACGACATGACAGACAGGAAGATAAGCGCCGTGGAGTAAGTTCTCTGCCCCTCGTCCGACTTACTGAAACGGAAGTACCCCGTCTCCATACCAAACGTCAGAAATACCCACAAAAAACCGGTATAGGAGTAAAACTCAGAGATCACGCCATACTCTGCCGGCAGAAAGACTCGGGTGTATAGCGGTACGAGTAAGTAATTGAGAAACCGCCCGATAATGCTGCTGACACCATAGATCGCAGTCTGGGAGGCTAATTTTTTGAGTGGATTCAAAACCTATACAAAGATTTTACGTAAACAAAGATGAGAATTAAACGCTCACTTCCCCCTAAGATTATGACCAGAATAGCCATCCTTGTCGCTTTTTTTGTGCTATGCTACGGTAGTATACATGCACAATCCGGAATCAAATATATCAATGGCACCTACGATGGCCGCCACGATGCCGATGGGCAGCGTACAGGTTTCGGCAATGCCATACTAGATGATGGATCTACCTACAAAGGAAACTGGGAGGCCAATATGCGCAATGGTCAGGGCGAGGCTACTTTCCCAAATGGTGACCGCTATGTAGGCGAGTGGAAAAATGACCAGCGCAATGGCAAGGGTAAATACTTTTTCAAAAACGGAGACATCTATACGGGCGACTTTGAGGCCGATATCATGAATGGACAGGGCGTCTACCGCTTTGCTAATGGTGATGAATATACCGGTAGTATAGCCAATGGTCAGGTGACAGGTGTAGGCATGTGTCTCTACGCCAATGGCGAGACTTATAGGGGCACTGTGCTGAATGGTAAGCGCACCGGCCAGGGCACCTATACTTATCGCGATGGCAAGGTCTATGAAGGCCTGTTCTCAGAGGATATCAAGATCGGAAAGGGTACGATGACCTTCCCTAATGGTGATAAGTACGTAGGGGATTTCACTAATAATAAGCGCACCGGTCAGGGCACCTACTACTATGCCAATGGCGATACATATGAAGGTCAGTTTGTGAATGGCCTGATGGACGGCACCGGCAAGTTCAAATGGGCAGATGGCGACATGTTCATTGGTACCTGGAAGGCCAACAAACGCCAGGGCGCAGGTAAGTTGGTATCTAAAGACGGCGAAGAGTCAGTAAAGCAATACTCAGCCGGCATAGAGGTAGCCAGCAACTAAGACCACACATTCCATAAATGTTCTATGCGTTTTATGTATATGGAGGTTTTATTCTGATACTTTGTTTCATACATAAGTCGCATATGAACAGATTAAAATGAATATCAGAATACTGAAACCGACATTCCTCCTCTGTCGAAAAACTTGAAATTGTAATATATAACAGATCTACGCGTCGAACTTGTAGCCGATGCCTTTGATCGTCTTGAAGAGGTCCTCACCGATCTTCTCTCTCAGTTTGCGGATATGTACGTCTATGGTGCGGTCACCTACTATGGTATCATTGCCCCATACCTTATTGAGTATCTCTTCCCGCTTGAATACGCGTCCCGGCTTGGACGCCAGCAGGCACAGCAGCTCAAACTCTTTGCGAGGCAGGTTGATGTCTCGGCCGTTTTGTATCACCTTGTACTTTTCCCTGTCTATCTCTATGTTGGCCACTTTGATATTGCTCACCTGAGAGCCATCGTCCAGGCGGCGCATCAGGGCGTGTACGCGCGTAGTGAAGACCTTCGGCTTGATAGGCTTGGTGATATAGTCATCCGCGCCGGACTCCAGACCGGCTATCTGAGAGTAGTCCTCGTCTCGCGCAGAGAGGAATGTGATCAGTGTGTTCTTAAACTCGGGCATAGAGCGCAGCTCGCGGCAGGTCGTGATGCCATCCTTTACCGGCATCATCATATCCAGCACGATCAGGTGCGGGCGCACTTTCTTGGCTATCTGTATACCGTCAGCGCCATTAGAGGCCGTATACACCCAGAAGCCCTCTTTCTCGAGGCTATACTTCATAAACTCCAGTACATCCGGCTCATCATCTACCAGTAGTACCTTAAAGTCATTCATCTCCATGCCATGCTATTTGCCTGCAAACCTATTGACGAAATGTTACCTCAAAGTTAAGATTAGCAGGGAGCCTGCGGGAATAGAATATTATGGATACAAGGATGCCCTATTAGACCAAAGATACGTATCATCGTCGCTGCAATGCGATTCAAAACCACCGAGCATGAACTGACGATAGGCCAAAGGCTCTATCGCATACTCTCCGTCACCAACTTTGACGAGCTGTATGATGAACTGGTGTCGAAAGGTTTGCAGCACGAGGAGGTGGCAGATGAGCGTATTCCTTACTGGGCGGAGCTGTGGCCATCGGCTTTAGGTCTCGCGCTGCATATCGCTACGTATCCAGATCTCATTCGCCATAAAGCTACGTTGGAGATAGGTGGAGGACTAGGCCTTCCCGCGCTCGTCGCTGGAGCGCTAGAAGCCGAGGTGACATCCACAGATTACCTGCAAGACGCTGTAGACTTTGCCAGAGAGAATGCAGAAAGAAATGGCATCACAGACATGACATTTCAAACACTAGACTGGAGAAACTCATCCGGCATAGCGCCCTGCGAGGTACTCCTCGCCTCAGACGTAGCCTATGAGCGCCGACAGTTTGAGCCATTACTGAAGGCCTTTGAAGCTTTAGTCAAACCTGACGGGCTTATCTTGCTGAGCGAGCCTAACCGCTACATAGCGGAACCTCTTATAGCGGAGCTGCAAGCATCCGGATATAACTTGAAAAAGTATTCCTACGAAGTAGCAATCAGAGAAGTAAAAAGCAAGGTCTCGGTCTATGAGATAAAGAGAACGTAACAAATTGTATTTCTCTGCGTCTCCCCGTCTCTGCGGTAAAAGTATTACCAAGTCACCGTGATCTTACCCACTGTCTTGCGACCCTCCAAAGCAGCATGTGCCTCTGCCAGCTGAGACACGGGATATACGCCACCTACCAGCGGCTTGAAGATGCCCTGCTCATGTAGCGTGACCACTTCTTTGAGGCAGCGTGCCAGTGTGGTCGGTTTATTGTCAGCTATCCTGAGCATATTGACCCCTATCAGTGAGCGAGAGGTAGACATAAACTGTATGGGATGGTAGAGACCAAAGCCCAGCAGCGTACTGATCTTGCCAAAAATGTTTTGCCCGGTGATAGTAGACGCGCCATAGCAGACGATACGGCCACCGCCATGTATGAGTGAGCGGAAGCCCTTTTTCACATTACTACCGCCCACCGCGTCAAAGATGGCATCTACACCCACGCCATTCGTTTTGGCGCGTATCACATGCTCAAAGTCTTCTGTCTGGTAGTTGATCGCATGCTGTACGCCCTCGTCACGCAGCATTTTGAGTTTAGACTCAGAGCCCGCAGTAGCAAAGATCTCACACTTCTTGTAGCGGGCATATTGTACCAGCGCGGTACCTACGCCACCCGCAGCGGAGTGTATCAGCACGCGGTCGCCCTCTTGTATATTGGCTGCTTCAGCAGCTGCATAATAAGCGGTGCAATACTGCGTAGTGAGTGCGGTAGCCTCGCCCACGGGCATATCATCAGGTATCACAGAGATGGCCAGCGAATTAGCAGCAGCATACTCTGCATAGCCACCAAAGCGTGTAAGCGCAGTGACCCGGTCACCCACCTTGGCCGTCTGTACGTCAGGTGCGACCTCTGTGATGCGGCCCACCACGTCATACCCCAGTATGGCCGGGATAGGCGGCGCATCCTGATACATACCTTCGCGGGCTACGACATCTGCAAAGTTGAGACCGAAGCCTTCTACCTTGATGAGTACCTCTCCGGCCTGTATCTTAGGCACTGGCACCTCTCTGATCTCAAATGCTTTGGTCGCATCGCCGGTGCGTATGAGTACGGCTGCTTTCATGTATAGCTGGTTTAGATATGGCTAATATCGCTGTCAGACGTGCTGCAGCATACATTATTGCAGAAAGATAAGTAAACACCGCAAATCCGGCTATCAACCGCCGGAGATGATGACTAGTAGGAAGAGATGGCCTTGCGAGGCTCCAGCTCAGTGCTGAGTACGGACTCTATCAGTGACTGGAAGATAAGCCTGCCATCTGTATTGCCCAGGTCCTCCTCAGAGGCACGCTCAGGGTGCGGCATCATGCCATATACATTGCGGCCTTCATTGCAGATACCGGCTATATTTTCCAGTGATCCATTAGGATTGGCCTCGTCGGTTATATTGCCTGCAGCATCGCAGTAGCGGAATATCACCTGGTCGTTATCCTTTAGCTGCTGTAGTGTGGCAGCATCAGCATAGTAGCGGCCATCACCATGAGCGATAGGCACTTTCAATACAGTGCCCGGCTTCATGGATTGAGTGAGGAGAGACTCCCTGGTCTGGGTCTTCAGATAGATATTTTTGCAGACGTATTTCATGTTGTTATTGCGTAGCAGTGCGCCCGGCAGCAGGCCCGCCTCGCAGAGTATCTGGAAACCATTGCAGATGCCAAACACCCTTCCCCCGTTATTAGCAAAGTCTATGACTGCGCTCATGACAGGAGAGAACCGTGCGATAGCGCCTGTACGCAGATAGTCACCATAGCTGAAACCTCCCGGCAGGATGATACAGTCGCGATGTGTAAACCCATCGAGGGATGTCTCCTTGTGAAAAATCGACACGACCTCCTGGCCCATTACATTGCCCAGCACATGCATCATATCCCTGTCACAGTTGGACCCCGGGAAAACTACCACACCAAACTTCATATGATTATACTTTTCAGATTTTAAAACTATACCGGCACGAATATAGGCAGGTATTGGAATGTAAAGACGGACAAAATTAAGACTATAAACAGGATTTCGGCGATGAAGGTCATTTTTGTTTCTACAAAATACATAGCAGACAAGATACTCAGGCATGTAAGCATAAATATAAGATGAGTCAGATGAAAGTTAAACACCAACGTGATGGCCAGCAGGGAGAAGAAGCCGCTCATGATCAGTATCGTAATATACTTGCGGGTCTGTATCACAGATGAGTAGAGGATAGCAGGCACATTGGCCAGGATCCAGGCACCTATCAGCACTATCCATGCTACACTGATCTCTTGCCAGTGGGTGAGCCGGACCAGAGATAGCGGTTTTCTATTGGGCAGGTTGGCGATATCAGGCAGCATATCAGGCAGCATATCATACCACAGGTAATACGTAAATACGATAGCCAGCACGGACGTAAAACCTGTAAAGATGATCAGTATACCCTTGATAGTGCCCGTACGCATAGTAAGAAAACCTATGATCACGACGGGTAGCATAAAGATGGCCGGGAAATAAATCAGGATAGCAATGCCTGTCAGAAAGCCAAGATCAAATTTATTTGTATAAAGCTTTTCTGGCCGGGAGAGATCAAAGAGCTGATCAAAAACAAGTAGCATAAACAGCGCTGCCACCAGCGCAGGTCCTAGTACAAGGCACTCCGGGATCATAGATGAAAAGACTACAAAGAGGATACCGCCCAGATAATTTTTGCGTGCAGAGACCTTATGGCGGTTTATGATGCGGTTTACCAGCAGCGACTCTATGAAGCAAAGTATCCCTCCGCCTATAGCCAGTCCCAGCTGACTGACATGTACCGGATCTAAGAGGTGTATGAAGAGTGCAGATGCAGGCTCAGAGTGGCGATAGATACCACCGAGGTCAAATGTATGTATCAAAAAAACAAAACGGAACAGTATGATCAATATCACATTGATGACGGCCAGCGCGGGATTGTTTGATTTGAAAAAACTGAACATAGATCAATACTGTACTCTGACCAGACGGAATGCCCCACCTTTGACACTCGGTATGATCACTTCATTAGGCGCTACCTGCCTGCCCTGGCGGGGTATGAGAAATACATCTTTTTCCTCCTGGCCAAACAGGCTGGTGCGCTCTGAGGTGCCGGAGCTGGTCAGGTCATAGCTGTCCAGTGTAGCAGATGCACTGATCTCATCGAGATACAGGAAGTGTACTTTGTCCTTTTCATTCACAAAAGCGAAAGACGAGTTGAAGCCATCATCATCTTCGCTGAGTTGTTTCTTGCGCATGATATTGCTCCAGTTTATACTGCCATCAGGCTTGAAAGAAAAGGCAATGATGTCGTTGTAGGCAAAAGTGTATATAGTCCTGTAGGTATTATAGGGTGTACTCATGATGGAGGGCGACATGGTCACTACCTCCCGTTTGTCACGTATCACAGACTCGGCAGCGATCATGGCCCCACCATCCAGGCGCAGCAGCATCTTGCGGATATTGAATGTGAAAAGCCGGTTGCTCATGCCTGTGGCATCCCGTCCTGTCAGCAGTGTCATAAAGTTGACCGGAAAGGGAGAATAGGTAGATTGTTTCAGCACACCGTCAGGTGCATCATAGCGCAGAAAGAAAAAGCCGCTGGCCGCAGCATCAGCAGGGTCACCTTTGGCATCATAGAAACCGCAAAAGATCAGTGTGCCGTTCACATTGTCAAGATCAAACTGAGGCTCACCAAATATCTCTTTCTCGCACTTGACCGTATAGCTGCTTTGTTTGCCATTATATTTATCTATCCGGATCACATAGAATTCGTCGCCCAAAACATTGTCTTTGGCATCTTTCTCTGCCGCAAATATCAGGTAGCCGTTACCGGCATTATCTACCAGTGCCTTGGCGTATTCCATGTCGCGCTCCGGGCGGTTGATAGTGAGGTAGTTCTTGTACAGTACACTGCCAGTCCGATCCATGCACGTCATCTGCATGTAGCGTATCATACCGTCTCCAAACACAGGATAGTAAAAAAGGGTGTAATTCTGGTCTATGGAAAGCTTGTAGTGCAGATTAGCATCTACCAGATCTCTCCTATCAGCAAAAGTATCTATGATGACCGGCTTACTTATCTCGATAAACTTTGAATTGACCGGCTGCAGCATCAGTTGGGTTTGCCTTTTATCACCGTGCAGATAGAGTAGCGAGGCGCCCGTGCGGTTCAGCAGGATCTGTTGCAGATTGCCGTCTCCTGATTTGAAGTCAAGTGTCCGCGCGGCTGCCAGCTTCAGGTCATTATCGTACACATGTATCAGCTCCTCGCTGCCGGAGAATCGTACTACATAGCCGTCCTGGTTCTTGCCTATGATACGCACTTTATTCAGCCGGGAGCTGAGCCGCGTAGGAGATGAGAATGAACTGACCTGCGCTATAGCCAGCACCTGACAGGATAATAATATGGCAAATAAAATGCCTCTGCGCATGTATCAAATCTAACGAATATCCTGATTGCAATCAGGGCTTATTTAAGCTTTATGTGCGGGGCAGATTACTGCTTCAGCCTCGGATCCAGCGCTTCTGTGAGGCCATCGCCTATCAGGTTGAAAATAGTCACTGTGATGAAGATATTGAAACCCGGGAAGATGGCTATCCACCAGGCCTGTGGCACACCACGCGCCAGAGAGAGCATGCTACCCCAGGTCACCTGCTCGGGCGGTACGCCTATACCCAGGAAGGACAGGCTCGACTCGGTGAGGATAGCAGATGCTATACCAAAGGATACGGAGATCAAAACTGAAGTGAGCGAGTTAGGCAGGGTGTGGCGGATAATAATGCGCCACTCAGGGTAGCCCAGCGCCTGGGCAGCCTCTACGTACTCCAGGCTGCGCACACGTAGCAGCTCACCACGCAGGTAGCGGGCTATGCCTGTCCAGCGGGTGAGACCGATGATCACCATTACCATCATGAGTGACGGTTTGTCCATGATGGCTACGATGGAGAGCAGCAGCAGCAGGCTCGGTATAGACTCCAGTATCTCTATGAGGCGGGATACCAGGATATCTACCGGCACAGAAACTTGCGCACCGAGATACGGTATTTTTTTCAGGAACCTGTCCAGCAGATTTGGAATCGCCATGATGGAAGAGAAAATGAGGAGGCTGAGTACAAAGTGGAAGAGGAACTTCCATACAGACAGGGCCAGAGCATCACTCAGCGTATAGGACCGCGCGCTGAATGCGTAGAAAATGGCAAAAGGCAGCAACACCACATTCAGTATGATAGTGAGCCGGGTCATTTTGAGCCTATTGTCACCATAGTATCCTGCCAGCGAGCCAAAAAATAATCCCAACAACAATGCTACAGACATAGATACTACACCTACCATCATAGCCACGGTGGTGCCATGTATCATACCTGATAGTACATCTCTGCCCAGATTGTCCGTGCCGAGGTAGTGTTTCCATCGGGGTGAGGGTACATCCTGCTGCGCAGAGGGACTGACATAGTCCTTATTCTTTATATCCAGTGTGGTAGGAGAATAAGGTACCAGGGGCCAGACGACTTTCTGATAGTTTAGGTCACGCCAGTTTACATTAGAGAGTTCTGGAGGCCAGTTAGTGAGCCCCCAGTCTACCCCTACACCCCTGAATACAGGAAAATAGGTGTGCCCGTTCAGCTCACAGTAGTAGGGCTTCTCGTTTGCTATAAAGTCTGCTGAGAGTCCTATCAGAAAGATCAGGATCAATAGACGGAATGACCATAGTGCCGGCTTGTTCTTTTTGAACTGCCGGATGACTATCGCATTTAGGGTCTCAGCCTTTTCTTCTTTATTTTTTTCCTTAGCCATTATTTGTCAAAAGAGATTCTAGGGTCCACCACTGCATAAAGAATATCTGATATAAGCGTGCCCAGCAGCGTGAGGAATGCAGAAAACATCATCACCGTGAAAACCATAGGATAGTCACGCGATTGCAGCGAGAGATAGGCTACCTTGCCCATGCCCGGCAGGCTGAATATGATCTCGATGATAAAGGCACCACTGATCGCCGCGGGCAGCAGGCTGGCAAAGATCGTGATGATCGGTATCAGAGAGTTGCGCAGGGCATGCTTCCATACCACTTTGCCCTCACTGAGGCCTTTGGCGCGAGCTGTGCGTATATAGTCCTGACGGAATACACTCAGTACCCCTCCGCGCATCTGGCGGGAGAGATAGGCCAGAGAGCCGTATGTAATGCAAAATACAGGTAGGATGAAATGAGGTATACGCACCATCAGCACATCGGTCCAGCTCATACCGTCTGTCACCTCACCCACACCAAAGGTCGGAAACCAGTCCATACCGTATTCAGGCGTGGTGATAAAAGTGATAAGCAGGGTGGCTACCCAGAATACCGGCAGTGAATAAAGGATAAACAATACTACAGTGGTGACCTGCTCTCCTATGCTACCCTTGGTACGCGCCGAGTGGATACCGATAGGGATAGCTATCAGATATGATAGTAGTATAGAGATCAGGTTTAGCATGAGCGTCCATGGCAGCGCTTCTTTGATCTTAGACCATATCGGGCGCTTGTCTATATAGGAGATGCCAAAGTCCAGTACCAGAAAGTGGCTGAGCCACCTATGGTACTGATTATTCAGCCCGTACCATTTGATAGATGGTATGAGGTTTTTAGATGGTGTTGCCTTTTGCTTGATGGCGGTGTAGGACGCCTGCAGGTTCTGTACGTCCTGATGTATACCGGTCAGTAGCGGTGATGCGGCAGAGGCTTTATCCATCTCGGTAAGCATATCCTGTATGGTCACATCCTTGTACTCCAGCAGCAGCTTGCCGGCATCGTCACGTATCAGCTTGTCCTGATCAAAGATCGTGGAGTCCTTTTTTACATCCAGCAGGTTAAAGTCTACTTTTTTGATATTATGATAGTATTGCTCTATCTCAGGCCAGTCACCATACTGCGCTATGAGCCTCTCCAGATTGTCCCGCTCCGGCTTTTTGATGATCCTGTACAGCGTATCCGGTGTAGCGGCATTGGAAAAGAGGAAGTAGAAAGAAGGCAGATTAAATCCGAGCTGCTCCGCCATATCGAGATAGGCCTTTTCTCCGGCCATCTTGTCTGCCGAGCCGTTAGTCTCGCCCTGTGCCTCCTGATTGCCCAGTGCGATCCGCACAGAGTCGCCGGGAGACAATTTGCTGAGAGCAAAGGTCAGGATAGAAATGATCAGCATCGTAGGGATGAAGATCAGTATCCGCTTTAGTATGTATGAAAACATCTACTCTTTTGAAGGGCTGATGATGACTGTGGCTTAGTTGCCCGCCAGTTTAAATTCATTGTAAAGGAAGCCCGGATTGAGCAGTGTTTCTTCTACGGTATACCGCTTATTGATCGCGATCCTATTGGCCGGGATAAACATGAAGACACATGGTATATCGTCATGGATCATTACTTCTAGCTTCTTGTACATTTCTATACGCTTGCTCTCGTCCAGCTCAGAGCGGATATCTTCTATCAGCTTGTCAGACTCAGCATTGCCATAGCTAAACATATTAGACCCGCCGGTCACAGCTGATGACGTGTGCCACATCTGCTTAGGATCGCCCATGGTAGCAGACATGCTGTAGCCGCCGTAGGTGGTTTCAAAATCCCTCTTGTCCATATCTTGTATGTATACACTCCACTCACGGGCTGTGATAGTGAGGTCTATACCTACCTTCTTGAGGTCTTCTTTGATCATGATACCGGTCTGCTCGCGGCCTTTATTGCCGGCAGGGATCTTAAAATCGAGAGTCAGCTTTACCTTCTGTCCTTTGATCATCTTATCGCGGAAACCATCGCCATCAGAGTCTTTCCAGCCTGCATCGTCCAGCAGCTTGCGTGCCAGGTCCAGATCATAGTCAAAAGGCTTGATATCGTGATTGTAAAAGTTCTGAGAAGGGTGTACAAAAGTCTCGCAGATCTGGTTTCTTTTGAAATTGATCACATCATTGATCTCATTTCTATTGATACAGTGTGCTATAGCTTCGCGTACCTTGCGGTCACTGAGCTTAGGATTTTTAGTGTTGAACCCTATATATGTCCATGCAAAAATAGATGGAGCATCCATTTTGAGCTTTTGCTTGGCCACATCATTTTTCAGGAGATCTTCGTAGTTTTTGGGATTGATGCTGTTCATCTCATCTATCTGGCCATCCTTCAGTGCAGTCACTGCAGTATTGCCGTCATTGATCACCTTAAAGATGATCTTGTCAGGATATGCTACAAAGTCACGCACATCCTTGATCTTGTCACCCCACCAGTTTTTCTTTCTTACCAGAGTGATGTCCTGGCCAGTTTTCCAGCCGGCAAACTCATACGGGCCGCAGCCTACTATGCCGCCTTTCTCACGCTGAAACTTCTCGCCATTAAACTCATCTGCAAATTTGCGGATATCTGCATTGTCTTTCAGATTGTTGCGCTTGTCATTGGTGTTCAAATCTTTGATGCTGAATTTTGCCATCAGGTGCTCAGGATCGTACACATACTCAGGGAGAACATAATATCCGGAAAACTCCTCTATCATAAAGTACTTTTCCTTGGCATATACTGTAAACTTCTTAGGATTGGCAGAGTCTATCTGCACATCACCCAGCCAGTCATAATATGGGCGAAGCGGGGTGCACTTAGTATTAGGATTGAGGATACACTTCAGTGTGAATGCATAGTCAGAAGCTGTGACAGGGGTACCATTATCCCAGGTAGCCTCCGGCCTGATCTCATACTCCAGCTTTTCGCCGCCCTTCCATTCACCTTCTGTCACCTCAGATACCTTAGCGCGTGCTACTGCGAGGGCCGGTGTCAGTTTGTAATCTTTTGGATCCTGTCCGTACATAGACATAAATACCAGACCAGCTATATACCTTCCATCTACGGATGTCAGGTTGATAGGGTTGAGCATATCAGGGTCACTAAGCGTGTAGGCGTTGAGGATATTTTCGCCGCTGGCAGCACCGTTGTCGGTGTTTTTGCCTTTGCAGCCACTCAATATGCTACCAGCTATTACCACCATTATCAGGAGCCTGTAGGAAACTTTCCAAACCATTGGATATCTATTAAGTTTTGTGAATAGTATGATAAGTGCGAACAAATATAGTAGAATCTGTTACAGTATTACAAAACGGTGTCTGAGCAGCAAGATGCTCTGGCGGGAATAGTTTTTGTCTAAAATAATATGCTATGAGTAAAGTATTGATCACCGGAGCCGATGGCCTGATAGGCACCAGATTGCAACAGCTGCTGAAGGTAAAAGGCTATACCATGCATTGTATAGGTCGCGCCAGAGAGGGCCGCAAAAAGGCCCATCACTATATATGGGATGTGAAAGGCCAGTCTATGGACCCCGCAGCCCTGGAGGGGGTGACTGGTATCATACACCTGGCCGGTGCCGGGGTAGCCGACCAGCGGTGGACAGAAAGCCGGAAGAAAGAGATCTATGATAGCCGGATAGACTCTACCAGGCTACTGTACCAAACGCTGGCTACCATACCTAATCAAGTGAAGACCATAGTCTCTGCCGCTGCCGTAGGCTATTATGGTGACCGCGGAGCGGATGTGATAGGGGAGTCTGAGCCGGCAGGAGATAGTTTTCTAGCCAAAGTGGTACTGGACTGGGAGCGTGCGGTAGCGCAAATGGGAAAGCTCGGCGTGCGTCATGTCTGCTGCCGGATAGGGGTGGTACTGGCACGCGAGGGAGGCGCGCTGCCCCAGCTGGACAGGACAGTTGCGTTTGGTGTAGCACCTTATTTCGCTAAGGACAACCTCTACTACCCGTGGGTGCATATAGATGATGTGTGCGGTACTATGATCCACGCACTGGAGAGTGAGACTATGCATGGCAGCTACAATACCACAGCACCCCAGCCGGTCTTGATCAAAGATATGATGAAGGCTATCATCGCTGCCCGTGGAGCTCATGCACTGCTGGTACCGGTGCCTCCACCGGCGCTAAAGGTGATGCTGGGGGAAATGTCTGAGGTAGTACTGCAAAGCCAGCGCTGTAGCGATGCTAAACTACTGGCTACCGGGTATCGGTTCAGGTATCCGGATTTAAGCGCGGCGCTGAAGGATATATATAAGAAAGGCTAGAAACCTTGCTTTAGCAGGACGTAGTCCGTTACGATATTGCCCTGATCGCCAGTGCTATTGGCACTCATCAGGATGTAACCCTTTTTGCGCAGCTTATTGATGTTATCTACTATGATCTTCAGATTACCCGGCTCTGTTTTCTCACTATATGCCTCGAGAGGTATAGTTTCTTGGTTGCCATCTTCATATGTGATGATGATCTTTGACCCGATAAAGCCCGCCCCCTGCGCAGCAAACTTATTGATATCAAACACACGCATGAGACAGTAGCCGCTTTGAGCCGGTGCACCCTTCTGGGCGCTGGCGGCTACGGTACCCAGGCAGATGATCATTATTATACTGAGGATATGGCGCACGATAATAGTTTTGATGATAAATATAGGGTATCCATGGCAAATGAGGCGGCAATGACTTTAACAATAGGGTATAACATTTAGCCGGCGACTACCGTATATATATCAAAACACACCCTTATGTACATTACACTCTTCAAGCAAGCCGTTATCGTATTTGTACTCACAGCAGCCAATGCTGTCATCGCCATCTCGCTGGCCAATATACTCCGCGCCTCAGGAGCTATCTGATTACTGGTCAGGGCATAATGGGACTTTCTGATTACACCTTGCTATCCCGCACAAATGGGTTAAATTCGTGTCCCTTTTGGTAAGGATATGAATAATCCTAACGATACATACTCGATCAAGCTGCCTCAGTTTGAGGGGCCGTTTGACCTCCTGCTCTTCTTTATAGAACGGGATGAGCTGGATATTTATGATATTCCGATCTTTAAGATCACGCAGGACTTTCTGGATTACATACACCAGATGGAGCACCTCAATATCGAGCTGGCGGGAGAGTTTATACTCGTAGCTGCTACGCTCATGCGTATCAAGGCAAAACTGCTGCTGCCACGCAAGGAGGTAAACCCGGAGACCGGCCAGGAGATAGACCCGAGAGAGGAGCTCGTGACCCGGCTGATAGAGTACAAGAAGTTTAAAGAGGCTACAGAGCTCCTGCGCCAGATGGAGGATGACCGCCAGAGCATCACCAAGCGAGGCAATATCAGCGGCGAGATGAGCGAGATCGCCACGCTCTTTGAGACGGAGTACGAGATGCAGTCCCTCACGATGTTCCGCCTGCTCAAGGCGTTTCAGACTGTAGTGACCCGTGTGGAGCGCGAGCGCAATAAGCCAGTACACACAGTAGTAGCGCCGGCATATACGATAGAGGGAGAGAAGATGCTCCTGCGCGATATGGTCAGGGAAAGAGAGCAGGTACTCTTTGAGCAGATATTTGATAAAGTAGAAAACCGGGTTCATGCCATCTTTACATTTCTGGCCATGCTGGAGCTGATACAGGAACAGGTACTGACCATCATAGTGGGTGATGGATATAATAACTTCTGGATCCGCTCCAAGACTGATGAAGAGCGACATCCGGCTGCCGTAGACCACGGCGATCAGGCCTAAAAGCATCTCCCGGCACAATTTCCCTGTTTGCCTTTCGTCTGTATCTTTATCCAAAACCAATTCACAATGAATACTGCACTACTCGTCACTACCAGCACCAATCTGGAGGGATACAAGATCACAAAGCAACTAGGCCTCGTCCGTGGCATCACCGTCCGCTCCCGTAGCGTCGTGGGCAATTTTGCCGGAGGTATACTGGCCATCTTTGGCGGTCGCAATAGCATCTATACTGATCTATGTGAGAAAGCCCGTGAGGAGGCCTACGAGCTCATGATGGAGCATGCCCAGAAGATGGGTGCCAATGCCGTGATCAACATGCGCTATGATGCCAATGAAGTGATGCCCGGCATGACAGAGGTGCTGGCATATGGCACAGCTGTATCAGTAGAGAAGGCCTAATACTTTCGTTATATCCTACTCGGTTTCTCTCACTATCTTAGCCCACGCTGATGGCAGAGATCCCCTCTAATAGTCCCTTATCACAGTTCCGGCCCCGCCGGGTACTGCTGCCTGTAGCTATAGGAGTAGCCGTCACACTATACCTCATCTTTGGCCTGTCACGGCTGGATATGTCCGGCCTGTCTCAGATATCTTTCTCTCAGCATCTGGCTATAGGTGGCATCATCTCTATACTGACTGTGGCTGTGCGGGATATAGCCTATATCTACCGCATGTGGCTGCTCACAGACCGGCAGCTCTCCTGGTGGCGGTGCTTTGAGGTCATCATGCTGTGGGAGTTTGGCTCCTCTGTCACACCTGCCTCTGTAGGTGGTGTCACTGCCATCTTTGTACTGCGCAAAGAGAAGCTCAGCTTTGGCAAGGGAGCTGCTATTGTCTTACTATGCTCCTACATGGATAATATTGCTTTCATCGTCGTGTTCAGTTCGCTCTTTCTGATCAATGGCACATCTATGTTTATCCTGCCGCCAGGCTGCGCCGAGCTGGGCCATGCTCCTGTCATGACAGCTATCCGCACTATGGCCGGCTATGCCTGGATCGGTTTTCTGGTAGTAGGTATCACAGGCAGTTTGCTGGGTTTTGGCATATTCGTCAGGCCGCAGTGGGCGCGCTCCTTTTGCCACAAGGTGGCACGCATCAAGTGGCTGCACCGCTGGAGACTCAAGATAGAACTGCTGGGAGACGAGATATGGTATACCTCCAAAGAGTTTAAGACCAAGGGAGCATTCTTTTTAATAAAGGTGCTCATAGCTACCATTATATCCTGGACCGCGCGCTATGCCCTGGCCAATGCGCTGATATGGACCTTCGCTACAGTAGACCTAAATATGCTGGACGTCTTTGTACGCCAGTGCCTGCTCAGGGTCATCACTTTCATACCTACCACGCCCGGTGGCAGCGGCGTGTCTGAGCTCGGCTTCATAGCGCTAAACTGTGACTATCTGCCGGCAGGCCTGACCACAGCAGTGGCTATCATATGGCGGTTGCTTAATTTTTACCTTTATTTGGGTATCGGCGCTATTGTACTGCCACGCTGGATAGCCAGGGTCAATCAGACATCATAATATAGATTATCTCACTACTCAATACCAGATAAAATGAAAAAAGTTCTTTTCATAGACCGCGATGGCACCATGATCCTCGAGACAGATGATTTCAAGATCGAGACCATGGAGAAAATTATTTTTTATCCTGAGGTATTCTATTGGCTGGGTCGGATCGTGCGTGAGTTTGACTTTGAGCTGGTATTGGTCACTAATCAGGATGGCCTGGGATCGGATGCTTTTCCCCATGAGCCTTTCTACAGCACCCACCGCTTCATCATGAATACATTTGCCGGGGAGCGCATATTCTTTGCAGAAGAGTGTATAGATCCACATTATCCGCACGAGAATAAGGATACCCGCAAGCCCGGTACAGGTATGCTGAAGAAATACATCAATAACCCAGAGTACGATCTCAAAAATTCATTTGTGATAGGTGACCGTATCACAGATGTGCAGCTGGCCAAAAATCTCGGCGCCCGCGCCTTCTGGCTGAATGACGGACGCTCGCTGGGAGGTACAGAGGTGCAGGATAGCCAAGAAACACTCTCTGCATATGTGGCCGTAGAGAGCCGCAAGTGGGAAGACATCTACAACTACCTGATAGAAAACAGGACCGGTATACTCTAGGATGATTAATAAGTGATTCTCATCATTTTTAGCATTTTATTGTGGCACTGATGTTTATATTTGAAAGATAACACCAGCCCACGATGAAGAAACTCTACGTAGTAGCATTGTTCCTAGGTCTTTATGGTTTCTCAGATGCGCAGATCACTATCACGCGCGCTGATATGCCGTCTATCAGAGATACAGCCCGCTACAGCACTACTAATAATAACATTGATATAAACACGACAGGTCCTAATATGACCTGGGACTTCTCCAATCTGGTGATCAATGGTCAAGGCATAGACAGCTTCCGCTCTATCCTGTCTGTCAACCCGCTCTATGTACTATCATTCAACATCCTGGACTACGCTATCCGCAATGATGCCTTTCCGGCCATCGCCCAGTTGCAGATATCCAATCAGTATAGCTTCTACAAGAAAACCAACTCCTATGTCGAGATAGAGGGCTTTGGCGCAGAGTTTAATGGCATCCCTCTACCGGCTGCGTATGATGTACCGGATAAGATCTACCAGTTTCCACTCACCTACGGCCGGAGAGATACTACTGCGTATGAGCTGACCATCTCCATACCTAACCTGGGCAAGCTGCATATGGTAGGCAAAAGATTTAATAACGTGGATGGCTGGGGCACTGTCATTACACCTTACGGTAGTTTCCCATGCCTGCGCCTGCGCTCTTATCAGCAGGAGACGGACTCCTTTACCATAGATGCACTGGGTACTACGCTAGGTATACCTAATAATAAGATCACCTATCAGTGGCTGGCCAATGGCCAGAAAATACCTGTAGTAGAGGTAACGGGTAACGACCAGTTTGGTTTTTACACAGTGACACGTCGTAGATTTCGCGACGGATTCAGAGTGCCGCCGCCGCCATTTACGGTACAGGCAGACTTTCGCGCTAACCATACCTCCTGCACTACGCGCGATACGATCTCTCTGATCAATCGCTCTACACCTTTTGTAGCCGGCACGTCGTACCGCTATGATATCACACCTTCTACATACACTTATGTGCAGGGTACTAATGATACTTTCTCTTTGGCCAAGGTTAATTTTACCGCACCGGGTCTCTATACAGTATCGCTTCACATAGTCAGTCCTACGGGGGGTACGCCAGCCACCGGCGATACTACCAAAGTAGACTACATCACAGTGACCTGGCCCACAGGCATGAGTGATCTCTATAAGGACCCAGCCCTACAGGTTTATCCTAACCCGGTCTCTGATATCCTCACAGTGCGTGCCTCAGAACCCATCACAGAGTTGACTCTGATCAATACCCTGGGGCAGCGCGTCATGACACGGACAAATGAATCAAAGAGTGTATCCTTTAGTGTAAAGGCGTTGGAAGATGGTACCTATCTCATGGAGGTAGTCACCCCATCTGGCCGTCAGATGCAAAAGATAGTGATACAGTAAACGCTTTTATCGCGTGCGCCAGGCTTTGGCATAGCTGATAGCAGCAGCTTTCGATGCTACATATGTTATATAGTCAAAATAGTTGGTGTGTATCCCTTCTGGACAGTTATAGGAAATAAAAATGTTTGTTGCAGATAATTGTGTAGGTTTGGGGGAAAACCATATACAAATGAATACTGCTACCATTACCATATACAATGTAAACGGATCTGATAGGACAATAGAATACACATCGAAAGAACTAAAGGATAATATAATCCCAGATAATGGTATGCCATTTAGCATGTCAATAGATATAACTGATTCAAAAGGCGCAACCATCACAATAAGTTTTGGAACGGATGGTAATTGTACGATTTATAAGGATGCGCAATAAAAAAGCCCCTCTCGGGGCTTAGTATCATTTATCTGATTCTGATTTCTTTTTCCTATTAGATGCCTTAGATGTTTCATCGTACACCTCATGCCCGTAATTGTGTTTTTCGTTAAGCTCCCAAAGCATGTCATATAGTTTTATCGGGTCTTGAGATTCAGTTACCCATTGTAGTATGACCTCTAACATTTCTTTCATCACTGGTTGATATGTCATTCTCCCATCGCTACCCCTTATACCCTTATTGTCTGACTTCTTTTTACCTAAGTTAAGAAAGATGTTTTTCTCGTCGTATATCAATTCACGTCCCGCCTTGTTTTCTTTGCCTGACGGTAGGTATTTACGCAATATGCGCCCAATACCCTTATAGTATATATCATACTTTTCCTGTGGGTTTTCAAAGTCTTTAGCAACAAGAGATTTAATCTCGTCAAATTGCTGTAGCTCCCCCGATATAATGTCTACGCCCAGTTTCAAACCCTTATTCTCTCTGGATTTTTGGAGCATTTCTAATCTCTCAAGTTCTTCGGCTTGAAGGTTAGGATTTGATGTCTTGATGTTACTCATCGGCAGTTGTGTTTAATTCAAAAATTTGTTTAATGTCGTTAGCTATCTGAGGGAGCATTTCACCTTCTTTCCATTTAATGATGCCTATGTTTTTAGTTGCTCTGCTGTAATCGGGGAAATACTCCCGATACAAACCATACATATTCTTTCCGTATAGCTTGTCTTGATAGTGCATATAAGCCCAATAAAGTATAGAAACATGCACCTCATTTTGATCGGCGAACTTCTTTATTACATAAGGGTTGTTGATGTGAATTTTGATGAAGTTAAACCTGTCAACATCACAAAAGTAGTTCCATGAAAATTCGATAGCCTTATCTTCCACTAAGAATAGATCAGGCTCACCCGATATATGAAAACCGTTGTTTTCTAGATGTTCAAAATCAAATAACACGTGCTCTAATTCATGAAGCAGGGTTATCCATAGATTAGGATAGCTTTTCCCGTAGTCGGTCAATACAATACACGGCTTGCCTTTTATCACAAATGATGCACCAACTGTACTTGTATTTGTGAGTTGAGATTGTACTATCACGGTCACGCCTACATGAAATAAGGCGCGACACACCAACTCAAGTCCCATATCTACATCCTGTGAGTATGGACGGATTTTTGAAACAATATCCTTTAGTGCATCCCTATCATACTCATGAGGGTTGCTAATGTCGTTGAATAGCTTAATCGCAGACGCGACCCAAAGGTCTTTCATTTTATCAGAAAACGACCTTTTCGCTTTTCTATATAGCGGAGTATTGAGATTTGTTTGATATTCATATATACTCTCGTAGCCGAAAAAGTTTAGTATAGTTTGAGTGAGTATGTCTACGTCACTAGTATTAGGAAGAAACCCAATCTTGATTAGCTTTTTTAAGTCAAAGTTTTTAGCAAGGAAAGTGGCTTTACGAGCCTTGTCTATTGAACTTATATACTGAGCATCCAAGTTTTTTAATACAGCAGCTATGGCATCACTTTCGCTTATTTCAAGAAACTGGGCTAACTTTAAGACATTGATTAAAGAGGGCTGTTTAGCTGTACCATTTATCATGTCCACGAAAGTGTCATACTCTATGCTCAGCAAATTCCTAACCTTAGTTTCGGTTAGATCATACTCCTTCATTTTAGCTTCCAATAGGGGTCTAAGGTCTAAGTCCTTATTTCCCCCCAAGGCTTTTTGAAGTATATCGTCTATGCTGTTATCTGACATTTAGTAGGAATTTACACCACAAATATAAGGATATTGCTTGCATATTTGCAAATAAAGTAGGAATTCCTACTGATTTTATTTTGAGATTTCGATTTTGTCCTTATCTTTGTACTACAATTCAGCCCAATGACCAAGTACACTATAAAAGACTTCCGCGCTCAATATCCTAGTGACACCGTATGTTTGGATAAGATATTTCAACTCAGGTATGGCAAGCTAACTCATTGCCCTGAGTGCGCCGAAGAAACGACCTTTAAACGTATATCTACCCGCAGGTCATATCAGTGCCGTAAGTGCTATACTCAATTTTACCCGACCGCTGGCACAGTTTTCGAGAAAACCCGCACTCCGCTTTCTGACTGGTTCTTTATCATCTATATGTTTACCACTACAAGGAACGGCGTTAGCGCAAAGGAAATCGAAAGGGCTTTAGGTGTTACCTACAAATGTGCTTTCCGCATGGGTCACAAGATCAGGGAACTGATTAGCGGAATTGACCCTGAAATGCTGAAAGGCTTTGTAGAATTTGACGAGGCATATTCAGGTGGGATAATGAAGAATAAGAGCAATGCTGAACGTAAAGAGGCAAGAGAATTAGCAGAAGGGCAGAAACAACGCATAGGACGCAACTCAGATGGCAAGACACCTATCTTTGCAATGGTTGAGCGTATGGGTCGTGTAAGGGCTTATGTGATGCCTAAAATACGCAAAGAGGCTGTCTACAAGCTTATCAAAGATAACGTAGATCGCACAGCTATAGTGAGCACAGATGAAAGCAGGTTATATGATAATTTGAACAAACAATTAGGCTTTGAGCATGGACAGGTCAATCACTCAGCCAGTGAATACAAAAAGGGCATATTCTGCACCAATACTGTTGAGGGCTTTTTCTCTCAGGTAAAGCGTACTATCAAGGGAACGCACATATCAGTATCAGAAAAGTATCTACAATCCTACGTCAATGAATGCGCATTTAGGTATAATAATCGTGGTACTGGCGGTGCGATGTTTGGCATCGTGCTAGATCAGATTAAGCACGTAGGCGAATAAACATATTGATCTCTTTTCTATTCATTACAAAGTAATACAACCTTTTCCGTGTATAAGGAAAAGAAATATTCCACATCTTTTTTTTGGTTTTAACATCTATCCCCCTATATTTGGTACAGAATTGGTTTTAGTAGTAGTGGGGAAAATAGAAAATTTAATTATTTTCGCGCCCCGATTTTTGAGGTTTTTTATCAGAAAACCCGAAACTAAAATCGGCTCTCAGTCGTTAATATATCATGAGTAAGCGTGATAGAAATAAGGACGCAAAACTAGGAATTATGGAAAAGATAGCATTAACCCTGTACGCTCACTTAGAGGAGATGGGGCTTGCTATGGCTGGGTCATATCGCGCTACAAGTGATATTTTAATAAAGGACTTTCTCATCGAATTTTACGATATTGATATTCCACGTCCTCATCATGATAGGGAGAACTTAAAAAAGGACAGAGGATTGGTTTCGTCTGAACTCAAAAAAGCAGTTGACGATAAGAAAATGGAATTGTCAGAATAATGGCAAAACATAATCGTCATATCTCAGCCGCTAAGCAGGGGCAATTAGCTAGATTAGAACAATCAGAAGTTTTTGATGACAACCTGTTACCAGATGCGGCAGAAATTGAAAAACTCCACTCTATTGATCCTGACATTCTAACTTGGTTAAAATCCCGAGCAGAGAAGGAGCAAGATTTTAGACACAAAGGGTATACAGATCGGGTAAAACTAGTCGATGAACATAATTGTAGGGAACATAATACAGTAAGATATGGGCTAACTATATACTTTGTCTTAGTGTTTATGGCAGGTCTTGCTTCTTTCTATTTGCTAATGGCTGGCAAAAATCTTCAAGGGTCTTTATTTGGTGGTGCTGCTGCTATTTTGGCTTTAGCTGTGCTAATAAGGAAGCCACCTAAAGACCCACTCGCTAATAACAAGCAAGGTCAAGGGCAGATATAAGCTATTTATTCCTGTCAGCCTTTTTTACATACTTTACAGGCGGTACTAAAGCCTGTAGCACTTTCTCCATATCAGCTTTAGCATTAGGGTTTCTATCCTTGTCCTCTATGGACGCATCAAATGAATCCTGACGGGCTTTCTTACTCTTATTCTCAGCCTTAGTGGCTACCCTCTTTTTGTCCCGCGCGTATTCCTTTTTCTTCATTTCGCGAAACTACAATCAATAACCCATATCTTCAACTGCTCATTTTAACAACTGTCCAGAAGGGATACACACCAAATAGTTATAATATGTTGTATCTGTTTTATCCAGCGCGCGATCCAGTTTCACTCCGAGCTTTTCCCAGTCTGATTTTTGCGGTTGCTTTACGGCAAAGTGGCTGACGCTGTTCAGCAGCTCCAATGTGCTTTCTGAGGCCATCTCATTATGCTGTTTTAGCTTGCGCTTGGCAGATTTCACGAGGCTGTCTATGATAGAGTAATTCTTTAGCTCATAGTGGCAGAGGACCTGCATGACTGCCGCCATCACATCTGGCGCTGCGGCAGTGTCTGTGCGGCGGTAGCGCTGCACACCATCCAGCATAGAGGAGGCCGCACTATACTGCCCTGAGCCAAAAAGTGCATATGCGCACAAGTACTCCATATTGATGCGGTGATGTATCGGTATATTGTCTTTATGCTCTTTGAGCCCGTTTTTTACCGGTTCCAGCAGTTCTGCTGCCTGCTCAAATTCCCCTCGTGCTATCAGGAAGTTCAGCTCCGCCTGATAGGTGATACGGAATATGTTTATCTCCAGGTTCAGTAATTTCCGGAATGCGGGATTCTCTTTTAATCCCCGCATTTTGGAGAGCGTTTGCTGAAAGGAGCCTGTCTCAGACAGGTTGAAGCAATCTATGAGGTAGTTATTTAGCGCGGAGAAGTAGCGCTGGGGGTACAGACTGATCAGAGTGCTATCGGCCTCTATCATAGCGATGAAAGCTGTATTGATCCGAAATGCCTTTACAGCATCGCGATGCATGAAGTGATATAGTGCCTCGGTTTGCATTTTATCCATCTGTGCTTTGCGCGTCAGGCTTTTTTTGCCTGACTGTATGGTAGCTTTTTTCAATAAAGACTTGACCCTACCGGCGTTTGCCTCACTTTTGCCGCCGGCCTGTAGTTGTATCTTTTGTGCCGCGTTATAAGTATAGCGCCATAGTGACTCTAGCCAAATCTGATCTGTAATGCCGGCAGTGTTCTGATGATACATACCTATATCCTCCATATCAGTATCGCGAAACTGCTCCCGTGCAGCGATAGCAGCCCCCAGCTGAAGCGCCTGTAGCATTACCTCATGTTGTTCATACTGCTCGGCACTCTGCCTGATTTGGTTTTGTTTTACTTTTGCCTGCTGTGTCAGTCCCTTCTGCAGTAGTATCTTGGTAGCGAAAATCTCCTGCTGCAGTTTTTGCGGCAGGTCCGTCTCTGTGTTATATTGTATCAGCGCCTGGAGCAATTGCTTGTAGAGTATGGTTTTTTGTACCGCATAGTGGTTTCGGCCCAGGCCGGTAGCACCGATAGCAGCGGGTTCGTCATAAGTATTTTGCCTTTGGAGAGTCTCATAGAGGGTCAGTGAAACACTGCCACCTTTGAAGTGACGACGCAGAAAGAGGTTAAAGTAGCGTTTCTCAGAGCCATTCAGACTTTTAATCAAATCGAACAAAAAATCTGATTGTGGCTTCAGATGCTACTATATTTAATCTCAAATGTAAAAAATAAGCTGAGATCAGACCTTTAATTTTCGTACAAATCTTTGGTTCTGTATAAATGGAATACAAAGTTACTTTGCAGTAAAATAGTAAGTATGAAAAAGGCGATAACAATGATCCTGTCACTCTGGCTCACAGCCTGTGTACAGGCAGCAGACTGGACTAACTTCTCCAACTTTGCGTCCGTGACCGCCGTGCAGGAGCGCGGTAGCAAACTCTGGGTAGCAGGGCGGGGTGGAGTGATGGTCATAGATACAGCTACCCTCCAGAAAACTTATTATGGAAAAAAGTCAGGGCTACTGCCATCACTCATGGTAGAGGATATGGCTCTGGCAGTCAATGGCACTACCTGGATAGGCACATATGATCTGGGACTGGTCAGGATAGATAATGGTCAGTTTACCCATTTCCCTTTTGCAGACTCTACCATTCGCCTTTATCACCTCGCAGTAGACCCTGCCGGTACGGTATGGTGCGCTACTACAGATGGGTTGTATAAAAATGAAAACGGTATTTTTACTCAGATCAGCTCATCCGGCGCACTCAGCGGCGGCTGGGATGTCAAGGTGATGCCTGACGGCAAAATACTCATGGCCGGCAGCCAGCCTATCCTCTATGATCCTGTCACTAATGCGTCCTATGTACAGCCTACTACTGTTTTTGCCTATAGTGATGCGACCATAGAGGTAAAGGACTCGGACTCTTATTACTTTGCTACCGACCATGGCGGTATTATATATGTACAGGATACCACTGTCACAGATATTTCTGATACTCTCGTGTCAGATCACTTTGGTCCGAAGATAGAACAGCTCAAAAAACTGGCAGATGGAACGCTGCTGGCACTCCGCGCAGATGGCAAGGTATTCGCTTTTGACGGCACTCACTGGGCCCCATATGGGTATAGCAGCGCAGCCGAGGGGGCGGCGGCTACTTATCTCTATCAGCGCAGCTCGGGAGAAGTGATGGCCGGTGGTACCTATCATGGCGGCCTGATCAAGAGCCTGACTGGTGGCAATGATTTCTCTATACAGAAATTTGATATCTGGTCCGACAGGATCAATGCTGTGAAAGCAAAGAGTGATCATGAGCTGTGGATAGCAGGCGGTACTCAGATAGGCCTCTATGATATCAATACCGCAGCATTTGAGCATATAGAGGAGCTGCCCGGTGTCACAGCCTCGGGCAATGCCGGTATCGTCTATTGGAACGGCTCCTATATAGCCTATGGCTACAATCAACTATATCAATGGGACGGCAGCGCCTGGCAGCTGATGAATATAAGCGGGCTGCCTTTCTATAGTATTTTATGTGCCGCAACCGATACATCCGGCAACCTGTATCTCGGTGCCTACGACGGCCTGTACGTAGTCCGGGGCACCAATGTGACACACTATAGCGCCAGCACTCCTGTTTTTACCAATAATGACCTGATACGCGCTATTCACTTTGACAGCGGTAGCAATACTGTATGGATAGCCACCGTGCATGGTATTGTGCGGTATACCGGAGGCACTTTTGCCCTGGTCAATGGGGCCAATACCCCAGCTATACAGGGCTACGATTATATTCAATCTATAGCGCAGGATGCGAGCGGCACTATGTGGTTTGGCACCGCATATGGAGGTATGATCACCTATGATGGTAGCTCCTATGCGCTGCAGATGCTGCCCGGCTCTGCTGGCAATCAGACCGTAAATGGAATCGCCTTTGATGGGTCTACGGTATATGTGGTAGATAATGTTTATGGATTCTGGATCAAGGAGAATGGCGCGTGGACCAACTATAACATGCGCAACTCAGACCTGACAGCCGGCTACCTTACATCGGCTACGGTAGATGGCCATCACAATGTCTGGCTCACGGCCTGGGACAATGGTACCAGCAATGCCTTTGGCCTGGATGTATATAATAAAAATGCCATCGCCTTATCTGTACAGGATATCGGCAAGACCTCTATCATAGCCTATCCAAATCCGGCCTCTTCGTTTGTCACTATTCCTGATCCGTCTCTGAGAGAAGGATCACTGGTTACATTGACAGATGAGCTAGGCCGGAGCTATCCATTCACCCTGCATGCACAGCATATAGATATATCTACTCTGGCAGCAGGTATCTATATACTGGATGCGCACACGGCTGCTGCGCCTACACGCATCCTAAAGCAGTAAGCCACACCACCCTTTAGTTTTGGTTAGTTTGATGAGGTTTTGTTCGACCCCGTATCAGTCTGTGCGTCTCTGTAGCACGGACTGATTTTGGTTTAGAGCCTGAGCGTCCTGCATGCGGTGCCGAGTCTCGACCTGTCTCTGCATTCCTCCGGAGTTGTTCCTTCGCTGTCCACTATCTCCGTCCATACACAGCTACTTGTTTATCATCTGTTTTGACTTGTGGTGGGCATGGGTTACTTTTAGACAAACCAAAAAAACTCTCCCCTTTGTCCAAAAACGCTTCAGGACCGTTTTTGAGTGATGAAGAATTGGTGCATCGCTACCGCAATTCTCACGATACCGCCTATATAGGGGAGCTATATGTGCGCTACACCCACCTGGTCTATGGTGTCTGTCTGAAATACTTTCAAAATGATGCTGACGCACAGGACGCCGTCATGCAGATATTCGAGAAGCTGATCGTGGAGCTCAAGAAACATCATGTGGAAACCTTCCGCCCGTGGCTGCATACGGTAGTGAAGAATCACTGCATGATGCACTTTCGCAAGGAAGCTGCTACTAATAGAAAGGAAGCCCAGCTGCTAAATAATGTCAAGGGCGCTATGGAAAACGGAGACTCAGAACATCAAGAGAGCGAACAGGAAAAGGAAATGATGGCACAACACCTCACCTCAGGCCTCACTGTACTGAAAGCGGAGCAGCGACAGTGTGTAGAGCTGTTTTATCTACAGGGACGCAGCTACCAGCAGATAGCAGAGGAGACCGGCTACTCACTGAATGAGGTAAAGAGCTACATACAAAACGGGAAGCGGAATTTGAAAATATACATCACGGACAAGAGCAATGGCAAAGCCTAAACATATCATCCTCACTGAGGAGGGCGTGATCACGCAGGAGGCGCTGCTGGCCTATGCCCGGGGCAGGCTGAGCCCGGAGGAAGTGGCACAGATAGACAGGCTGCTGCGCGATGATCCCTTTGCCCAGGAGGCGCTGGATGGCATCAGAAATAGTGCCGCAGCAGCCGGTATGGATACCGCTGTGACCGCCATCAACTCCAGGCTGCGGGAGAAGGCAGGTATGCGCGAAAAGAAGCGCAAGGGTGTAGAAATACACTGGGCTACCTATGCCTATGCCGCAGTCATAGTAGGGGTACTGATCGGTCTTGGATTTGTGATGGTGCACTTCATACAGCAGAACGACTCCACCATAGCCATGACCAAATCTATCCCACAGGCAGAGGAGAGTACGCCTGTGGCAGTACAAAATATGGATACTACAGCTTTGGTCCAGGATACCACACATCTGGTGGAGGCTCCTCCGGCTACAGTAGCCGCTGACACAATGAAAATGCTAGCGCAAAATACCGCCACACTATCTACCACATCTGGGGGGGCGGTGCCTGTAGCAGGTTTGGCTCAGACTCCGGGAGCTCAGCCGGCTGCAAAGACTCAGAGCGCAGTAACCACCAGTGCGGCAGTGGCTGAAAAGAAGGTGATACCTGCCACAGCGGATCAGGTGATAGCCTCAAAGCCTGCTGCTCCGGCGGCGGCAGATCATGATGATAGAAAAGTGGAGATGCGCAATGCTGCTCAGGATGTAGATAAAAATTTGACTACTCCGGTAGCTGCCCCCGCCACTCAGACCAGAGCGGAGGCAAAAAAAGAAAAGACCGATGCCACCGTGGCAGATCAGATGAAGGCAGCCAGAGCACTGTTTGATGCCGGAGACTTCAAAGAAGCCGGAAAGAAATACAATAAAGTGCTGTCTGATCAGCCGGAAAATATAGACGCACTCTTTTTTGGCGGCATCTGCGAGTATAAGAATGGTAAACTGAAGCCCGCAGAGAAGAACTTTGACAAACTGCTCAAATCAGGCCAGTATGTAGATGGGTCTAAATGGTATAAGGCAAATGTCCTGCTGGACCGTGGCAAAAGAGATGACGCCAAACAACTGCTGGAGCAGCTGAGCAATACGCCAAATCCATATAGGGACCGGGCCGTAAAGAAATACGAAGAGATACAAAAATAGCCTACCAGCGGATCAATGTACTCGCCCACATAAAGCCGCTGCCAAAGGCCGCCAGGCACACCAGGTCTCCCTCTTTGATACGGCCCTCCTCCCATGCCTCAGTGAGTGCGATAGGTATAGAGCCGGCTGTAGTGTTGCCGTATTTATGAATGTTTGAGACTACCTGATCGTCACGCAGGCCGAGTTCCTTTTGCACTGCCTGTGTGATGCGGGCATTAGCCTGGTGAGGTACGAAGATGTCTATGTCTGATTCTTTCAGGTTATTGGCTGTCAGCGCCTCACGTATCACCTCAGGGAAATAACGCACCGCATGCTGGAAAACCATTTTGCCATTCATGTAGGGTAGCAGAGAGCCATCGTCCAGCATGTCATGAGTGATACGCTGCTTACGCTTGCTGCCTATGTGCTCTACCATCAGTTCCTCGGCATGAGTGCCATCAGAGTGCAGGTGTGTAGAGAGGATACCTTTGCCGGCCTTATCATGCGCCTCCAGCAATAGTGCTCCTGCACCATCGCCAAAGATCACTGCCATATTGCGGCCCCGGTCACTGATCTCCATCACATTAGACTGGATCTCTGAGCCGATCACCAGTACTTTTTTAGCAAAGCCGGTACGTATGTACTGATCTGCCAGCGAGAGTGCATATACGAAGCCACCACACTGCTGCCGGATATCAAAGCATGGGATCTGCCTCAGACCCAGCTCCCGCTGCACCAGCACACCGCAGCCGGGAAAGTAATAATCCGGGCTCAGTGTGGCAAAAACCACCATGTCTATCTCCTCCGGTTTGCAGCCAGCGCGCTCCATAGCGATACGGGCTGCCTTGGCACCCATATTGGAGACTGTGTCTACACCTTCTTTGAAAAACCTACGCTCGTGTATACCCGTGCGCTCTATGATCCACTCATCTGAGGTGTCCATCTGAGCAGCGAGGTCTGCATTGGTCACGACTGTCTCAGGCACATAGAATCCCAGGCCTGTCACTTTGCTATAAGGCATGGATTACTTTTGCGTGAGATATTTAGAAGGCTCCTTTTTGAATTCATCCTTACACTCTGTGCTGCAGAAGCCATAGGTTTTGCCGTCATAGACAGCCGTGTCAGCTATACCGCCATCCTTGATAGGCATACCGCAGACCAGGTCTTTTGGTGCGCCTAGTGCAGAGGCAGATATAGAGATACCTGACTGGGGCACCGGAGCGGATATCTCTTTGGCCGGAGCATTTTCCTTATTGCCACAGGCGCTCATGATCAGGCCTGCTGCGCAGAATACGAGTACGTGGAGTGCTTTCATTTTATCTTCTGGTTTTATTATTTGCAATGGAGCATTTCATGAGTTTCAAAGTCAAAACTACAATAAAATCTATATCACCAAAAGTATAGCAGGCCTAGCTACGCAATGCCGATAGTTTGGAGTAATTTTGCAGCCTGATTTTATACATAATGAGTACACCTACAGTCATAGAAATATATACCGAGAGCACGCCAAACCCTGATAGCCAGATGTTTGTGACCAATCTGCACCTTTTGCCAAATTACGTGGCAGATTTCAAGACTAAAGAGTCTGCAGGAAATTCAGAGCTGGCACAGCGCCTTTTTGAGATACCGTTTGTGAGTGGCGTTTTCATCTCCAATAACTTTGTGACCATCACCAAGAAAGCGGACTATGAGTGGTATGAGATCACACCGGAGCTTCGCGAAGCGATCCGCTCTTTCATAGCCTCCGGCAAAGCTCCTGTTTCTAAAGCGCTCTTTGAGAAGGGCAATCCGGATCAGGCTACAGAGTCAAACAATAAGGGCAATGAAGCTGACCCGGAGACCAAGATCAAAGAACTGCTGGATAAATATGTAAAGCCGGCTGTAGAGGCAGATGGAGGTCACATAGCTTTCCGCTCTTTTAACGAAGGCATCGTCAATCTGGCTCTGCAGGGATCATGCAGTGGCTGTCCGTCTTCTTCTATTACCCTAAAGTCCGGTATCGAAGGCCTGCTCAAGCGCATGGTGCCCGAGGTAAAGGAGGTAGTAGCTATAGAGGAGTGATTACTGCGCTGCGACTTCGTCTATCGTTTCTTCTTTCACGCCTTTCAGCATGTTCCATATAGGATCGGTCCAGTAGTTGGCCTGATTGAGCCTGTTGCTGAGGATGATGATCGTCGTGCCATCGCGCAGATTGCGGGCAAATACATTGTTATTGCCATGCCACCAGCCATTGTGATAGATGATGTTATTGCCATCGGCTTGTTTAGCCATTCTCCATCCATAGCCATAGTTGCGCGCATTGCAGTCAGGGAATGACACCCGCTCGAAGCTACGCGGTTTGTAGGCCTCAGACAGTGTTTCCTCAGATAGCACTTTGGCAGTGCGTAGAGCGTTGTCCCATTTCAGCATATCCTCTACTGTAGAGAAGATGCCCTTGTCACCCACTGCACCGTCAAAGCATACATCACTCAGCTTGCGGCCATAGGCATCATGTGTGCGCGCATAGTCATGCTCAGTGGTGGAGTCTTCAAAGTCGAATACATAGCTATGGGTCATGCCCAGCGGAGCGAAGATCGAGTCCTGTATGTATTTCTGAAATTTGATACCGCTGGCCTGCTGCACTATGGCTGCCAGGAGCGCATAATTTGAGTTGCTGTATTCAAAGCGAGTATCCGGTCGGAAAAGCAGGCGGGGTTTTTTATCACAGAAGATGTTCACTACATCCTGGTTGCTCATGTAGTGCTGGCGGTCTGTGATATAGCGATTGTCCATATAGACATAGTCCGGGAGACCAGACCTGTGGTCCAGCAGCATCCGCACTGTGATACCATATGGGAAAGCCGGAAAAAACTGATTGATGGAGTCGTCCAGGGAGAGCTTACCGGCTTCTGCCAGTTTCAGCACGGCTGTAGCTGTGAATGTCTTGCTGACGGATGCAAGCTCAAAAGGCGTATTGGGGTCCAGCGGCTTGCGGGTAGCTATATCACTATATCCGAAGCTCTCCTCATAGATAGGATGCCCATTGTGGGCTACCAGCACCACGCCATTAAACTTCTCCGCTGTATGCCTGTGATTGAAATATCGTGTCAGGAGAGAGTTGACTGTCAGTTCGGCATCAGTCAGGGGTACCGACAGCTCTTCAGGGGTTTCCTGGTTTGCCATGCTACCCGTCACGACCCCTCCCGAGGAGCGGCCGATATGAGTCAGCGAAAATGTTAAAAAGGCCAGTAGCGCGTACTTCTTCCAGATCATTCTATCAGCAGGGTTTGCCTCCTTTTTCGTAAAATTATGACTAATGTTACGATTCCGGGGGCGTTCATAATTTTCTCGATTTGTGGAAAATCGGAAAATATCCTGAAACCTGCAAAAATTTTAACTTTCCTCGCCCTCGAGCTCCTCAGATGCAAACATAGATCCGAAGAGATCCTTAAACTGCACACTGCGCTCCAGCATCGTCTTACCTATCTGAGAATGTTCGGCTAATGCATGCAGTACAAACTCCATAGCCACGTATTTCTCGGCCGGATCTAGTGCCGGCATATGTGCCTGCACCAGCCGGGAGAGACCGTCTACTGACTCCAGAGACTGCCGGTAGCTGACCTCATCAGCATTGAGCATCAGATCGAGGGATTCATTATTAGAAAACCAATCGAGGATGGTCTGATAGGGTGAGGGCGTTTTTTTCTTTTTGAGTTTAGACGGATCAGGAAAGAACTGGACGAAATAACTCCTGAGCGCCTTGCCGATCAGATGCTGCGCCACCCTGGCAGCACCTTCCTGCTCGCCTTCGTAGACCAGTTCTATTTTGCCGTTGATAGCCGGCACTACACCCCATAGATCACCTATACGGGCCACAGTGCGGTGTTCATCATTCAGCAGCATACGGCGCTCGGCGGTAGAGGCCAGGTTCTCATATGCTGATATGGTCAGACGCGCACTCACGCCGCTCTTGGCATCTACGTACTCGCTCTGGCGGGCCTCATGGGCTACCTGCTCTATCAGGTCTTTGAGTATAGCTCCTATAGCTACAGTCTCTCGCTGGGACGAGGTGAGGCGTGCCTCCTGCTCCGTGATCTGGCGGGAGAGCTGTATGGTCCTCGGGTAGTGTGTGAGTATCTGGCTGCCTATACGGTCCTTGAGCGGTGTCACGATACTACCGCGGTTGGTATAGTCTTCCGGATTGGCTGTAAAGATGAACTCAATATCCAGAGACAGCCGCAGCTTGAAGCCGCGTATCTGTATATCGCCTTCCTGCAGGATATTGAACAGGGCCACCTGTATCCGTGCCTGCAGGTCGGGCAGCTCATTGATCACAAAGATGCAGCGATGGCTGCGCGGTATGATGCCAAAGTGTATCACGCGATCATCTGCATAGCTGAGCTTCAGGTTTGCGGCTTTGATCGGATCTACATCTCCTATCAGGTCGGCTACAGATACATCGGGCGTGGCCAGTTTCTCTGCATAGCGCTCGCTGCGGTGCAGCCAGGATATGGGCGTATCGTCCCCCTTTTCTGCTATCAGGTCTTTGGCATAGCGGCTGAGTGGTATCAGTGGATCTTCATTCAGTTCGCTGCCGGTGATCACAGGGATGTATTCATCCAGCAGTTCAGTCATCTGTCGCGCTATGCGCGTCTTGGCCTGACCACGTAGGCCGAGGAGGTTGATATTATGGCGCGACAATATGGCACGCTCCAGGTCAGGTATCACGGTATCCTCATAGCCCAGTATGCCTTTGAAGACCGTTTCGCCTTTTCTGATCTTCGCTATCAGGTTATCACGCAGTTCGTCTTTGATGCTTTTAGGTTGATAGCCGGATTTTTTTAGTTCACTTAATGTACTTGGTCTCATATTTTGTGTTAATCTGTTAATCCGGAATACAGGTAATCGGGCAATTCAATTAGCCATATTCTTATTAATTCTTTTCTTTTTGTTTTTTCAGCCAGTCGATATATCCATTTAGCAGGGATATGCATCTTTTATGCTGTGCAAACAACGCTTCCAGCTGTTGTTCGTTCATGTATTCTTCATCATAGGCTGCATATAAATGATCTTTACACTCTTCTAATGATCCTCGGGACTGCCTGCAAAACTGGATATTCTCTTGATAGTGATACCTGCCATAGCCTTCTGCAATGTTAGCCGTCACAGATCTTGAAGCTCTTTTTAGCTGACTCATCAATAGATATTGTTCATGCTTAGGAAATGTTTTAGTAAGTGCTATAATTGCTATTCTAAATTTACGTGCTTCCTTCCACGCTTCTAAATCTTCAAAGCCTTTCATTCAATGGTTCTTTTGTTGGTTATATCGATATTAAAACTCTCTCCTCAGATTTGTATTTCCTGATCCACAGCTTTCCTGTTTTCCCGATTTCCCTTTTCTCATCTTACTTTTCTCTTTTTATTCCTTTCAAAATCTTCAAATAAAAACTCTCCGAGGCCCTTCAGGCTGGTGTAAAAGGCCTTCCCGTTATTCGCCTCCGTAAACTCCTCTACAAAGCTCTGCAGATAAGGATCAGACGCGATCATAAAGGTGGTGATCGGTATCTTGAGCCGCCGCGCAGAGCGTGCGAGGTTGAGGCATTTGTTCACGATCTTACGGTCCAGGCCCCAGCTGTTTTTGTAATACTGGCCGTTTTCCTTCATGCAGCTCGGTTTGCCGTCTGTGATCATGAATATCTGCTTATTAGGGTTCTTCCGTTTATGCAGCAGGTCCATGGCCAGCTCCAGTCCGGCAGGCGTATTAGTATGGTAGGGACCGACCTGCAGATAGGGCAGGTCTTTGATCTCTATCGGCCAGGCATCATCACCAAAGACGAGAATGTCTAACGTATCTTTGGGATACTTCTTCTTGATCAGTTCGGCCAGCGCCATTGCTACATTCTTGGCCGGGGTGATACGGTCCTCTCCATATAGTATCATGCTATGAGAGATGTCTATCATCAGCACGGTGCTGCTTTGTGATTTGTGCTCCTGCTCCCGCACCACGAGGTCATCTTCACTCATCATAAAATCCGAGATGCCATGATTGACCTGCGCATTTTTGAAAGACTCCAGCATGGCTATCTGCTCTATGGAGTCGCCAAATGTGAAAGACCGCAGATCACTACTCTGCTCATCTCCCTGTCCGGTAAGGCCCGTCTTGTGATTGCCGCGAGGGCTCTTCTTTAGTTTACCGAAAATGCGGTCCAATGCGGATTCCCGTATAGATTGCTCTGTCTTGGCAGTCATAGACATTTGACCGGGCTGCTCCGGGTTGTTCTTGAGGTAGCCACGCTCGCGAAGGTCATTGATGAAATCTCCTATGCCATAGTCCGGATTGGTCAGCTTATACTCCTTATCCAGGTCCGTGAGCCAGCTCAGCGCCTCTGCTACATCACCGCTGGTATAGGTCAGCAGTTGTTTGAGGATGTCAAACAACTTGTCAAATGGAGACTTGCCATCCGGGATATGTTTACTAAATCTATAACCGAGCATGATCTGTTCATTTCAATGCGTCTTCAATATATTTTTCCAGCTTGTTCTTTGGCGCGAAGCGATGCAGGATTATCCCGTTTTTATCTATCAGCACCAGTGTAGGAGTGGAGCTGATGGCGTAGTCATTGCCTGCTGTGGGCTTGCCCTCTTCCGGGAATCCGGCCAGCACATTGGTCCATGGCAGAGAGTGCTCATGCAGGTATGACCGCCAGTGCTGCGGGCTTATATCCATACAGTACGCGTAAATGTCAAATCCCTTACTGTGGTATTTGTCATAGACCGCCTGTATATGGGGCATCTCCTCCGTGCAGTGACTACAACCGGGAGACCAGAAGAGCAATAACGTGCATCTGGAGCGCTGCACTACTTCTTTCAGCGAGCGGACTATGCCGCCTGTATCAGGTTTGGCTACATCCTTATAGTTATTGCCCGGCATCACGGTCCTGATGTTGTGGATCTTGGCTGCCAGTACGGGATTGTTCAGCGCAGGTTCATTTTCATCATAGTAGCGTATCAGCATGGCCAGCATTTTCTCCCTGGAGTGCCATAGCAGCCCATCAAAAAGCGATAGTGCAGTTTTATTGTAAATTTTTGGTTCCACCCTGGCATGTGCCATCAGACCTCGGATGAAGGTCTCCTCACTGCTGAGTGTGCCCTCGATCAGAAAGTCAATGTAATTTACGATCATATCGTGATAGACCGGCGTGGCCAGCAGCGATGGGTCCGCAAAAGGTACGCTATCAAAATAGTGCGCGCGAAACTCCGAGGTGGTGTTTTTGATATCCGCAGCTACAGTGGGCATACGCATAGTACACAGCACGTCGGCAGCATAAGTGCCGGGGTAGCGCTTGCGGATTTCATTCAGATCGTCCCGATAGTCTAGCAGCAGGTCATGCAGGTCCTGCTCACAGGCGGTACCCTCACACTGCCGAAAATGCCGCTCCATTTTACCATCATTCAGTTTCATCATTGCATAGAAGCGTTTGTAGGCTTCACTCTCTGCAGATGGAGATATCTGCATATCGGTCACCTCGTCACCTTTGATAGAAATGTCTATATTGATATCCTTGTCATGGGGAGAGAGCATCAGGTCATAAGACGAACGTCCCAGTCTCACATTGTACAGTGCGGGTGCAGTGACCGGTACGTCTATGCTAAATGCCCCATCCTTTACTATAGCTGAGATATCCGCCATCTCTTCTTCGGCGTTGTGCATCACCACCATAGGGGGCATATTGCCGCCGCTGACTGTAAAACGGCCATGGACATGCACATCTGCTCCAAGCAGAATATAGGCCGTAAATGCTAAGAAAGACGTAAGAAAAATTTTCATACTATGTACGTGTGTAGTAGGATAAAACTACCAAATAAATAACCGCCCGGAAGGCGATTTTGTTTTTTTGACAGAGTGGGTGAGATCTACTTTGACTTCTTTGCTTTCGAGGTAGCTGCCGCTCCGGGCTGGGCCATGGCTGGCCTGGGCAGTTTTACTTTCAGTCCTAGCTCCTCGCCTATGCCTATGATAGAGCGATAGTTGAGCGGAAACTCCATAAAAACATGCATCATACTGAGCAGGAAGAGCACCTCCAGGCCGAGTATATAGTTATATGCGTATAGTCCCACACTGATCACCCAGAGTATACCTACTATCACGAGAGACCTCGCCGGTACTTTGTGCCATTTGATCACGGAGGTCTTGGAGAACCAGTTGAGATAATGATAGGTATAGGCAAAAGCGATGAATCGCATCACACTCTGCCCCGGCACGGAATGAAAAACAAAGTCTTCAAAACTTTTGAAGGTGCCGTGATCCATATTGAGCAGATGCGCAAAAGAGGCCACCAGCCCATCGAATCGTATACCGCTGATGCTGCGCTGCGCATAGGGGTGTACCTGATACCAGGAGATAGTGGGATGATAGATAAAAAAACTGACACCGCATCCTATGAAGACCAATACGGAAAGCAAACCAAGCACACTTTTATTTTTCAATGCCCCATAAATGATAAAGAGACCTGTAAAGATGAATACGTGGATAAGCGTAGGCAGGTACATACCAAAAGCCAACTGCGCTCCATGGGTGGAGCTGAGTATATAGCCACCTATCATAGCGCCCAGCACGAGTAGCAGCTTGTAAAACCAGCTCTCTAATATGACCATACCGAGCGCAGCCACAGCACACATAAATATAAGATTAGTAGACCAGCGGGCAGCTTCATCACCTTGTATATTGGTCACTACCATCAGGGTGAGCAGGACTGACAAAGGAATAAAAACCAGATAGTCCATCTTACCTGTAGCAAAATAGTCCCTCTTGTGTAGCCAGGATATTTCAGTGAGATAGTGCAACGGGCCGAGCACTGCGTAGGAAAAAAGGAATAGCTCAAAAGGCAATAGATAGGCCGCTACGCATGATACGATCATGAGTACGATATTGGCTATATCTATAGTTTTGGTGTCCATCGTTATCCTAGTCCGGGTATATTAGGCATTACGCCCTTCATTTCACTCTGCATAAGGTTGTCAGCTTTTGCGAGCGCTTCGTTCAGTACGTTCACCAGGTGGTCGCTCAGTTCACCATTATCCACTGTCTGCTTGATGTGAATGTCAGTCACCTTACGATTGCCATTGACTGTTACTTTGACGTAGCTATTTTCCTCGGATACTGTGATCGTATCCAGGCGGTTTTTCACTTCGTCCATTTTAGATTTCAGCTCGTTGAGTTGCTTGAGTTGATCCAGAAAGCCCATTCTTTAGTATTGAGTATTGCGTATTGAGATAAATTAATCCTTGTATTCCAGCCACCTGGCAACCGCCAACAGGTTTTTAGCTTTTCATGTTTTCGAATTGGAGCGGAAAGCCAAAATCTTGCTTCCTCAGATCAGCCATCACCGCCTGCAGGTCATCTATTTTTTTGCCCGTCACACGTACTATCTGGTCCATCTGAGAGGCCTGTACCTTCTGGCCACCGTCTTTGATCGCCTTGGCTATTTTCTTCATGGCCTCTTTGTCCAGGCCGTTTTTCATTTTCAGGTCTTTCTTCAGCATGGTACCCTGGGTGTAGGCCTCCTTGCTCTGGTCGTAGCTGCGCGGGTCCAGGCCCTGCTTGATGCCGCGGTTTACTATGATATCCATGATCGTATCCATGCGCATCTCGGTCTCAGTCACGATGTGCATCGAGAGTTCTTTCTTGTTAAAATCTATAGACGTATTGGATCCGCTGAAGTCATAGCGGTTTTGTATTTCTTTCTTTGCCACATTGATAGCATTTTCTACTATCTGCGGGTCTACTTTGCTGGCTATGTCAAAACTGGGCATGCATGATTTTTTCGGTCTCTAAAATTAGCCCAGTTTCTGACTTTCTCAAAAATCAGAGATACTCCACCTCTTTCAGCCCAAACTTCCACTGCTTTCCCGCACTCTCTATGATGAGCTTCCCCTCCTTGGTCACTCCCATTATTTCCCCACGAAACTCTTGTCCCTCTTTTCTGAAAAGCGAGGTCTGATTGTACCGGTAGAGATGCACGGTGTAGGCTTTGTCCAGGAAGTTGTAATGCAGATTCCGGAGCTGGAGGTAGTACTTCTCCAGATAGGTGCTGAGCTTCTCCGTGATTTGGCGCAGGTCCTGCTGCTGTCCTGTCACATACCGGAGTGAAGCCGGATTGGGCAGGGCAGGGTCAAAGTCTACCTGGTTCACATTCAGCCCTATGCCGACCACTGATGAGGATAGCTGGCTGCCGCTGATCGTATTTTCTATCAGTATCCCTGCCAGCTTTTTCCCATTGTGATAGATATCATTAGGCCATTTGATGCGGATGTCGTCATTGATCACTTCCTCGCAGAGCTCCCGTACAGCCAGGCTCACTGCCATACTGAGAAAGAACTGACGGTCGGCGGAAAGGAAAGTGGGATATAGTATAAAGGAGGCGGTGAGGTTCTGCCCCGGCTCGGTATGCCAGCGGCTATCTGCCTGTCCGCGCCCGGCGGTCTGCTCAGAGGCAGTGATGAGTGTGCCCTCGGGTACCCGCTGTGAGGCGAGCAGGTTTTTAGCATAGTTATTGGTAGAGTCTACGCTATGCAGGGCTATGTGGTTGGCTCCGGCAAATATGGGATGGGGCATGCCTCAGGTCATACGGTCATGGCGGTCACTCCTCTGCGGCACTCATACATCATGCGGCACTGGCCTCGCCTGTATCCTTTTTGTTTTGTGAAAATGAATTACTTTTGACGGTACTAAAAATAAGACATATTGGCTAAAAAGAAAGCGGGCGATACAGAAACACTCAAAGATCTGGTAATAGACGCTATACTGGACAAAAAGGGCCAGGACGTGGTCAGCCTCGACCTCAGAGATATACACGATACGGTAGCAGATTATTTTATCATCACTCACGGCGACTCCAGTACGCAGGTCAATGCTATTTTCCAAAGTGTACTGGAAAAGACCAAAGAGAGCGGGCAGCTGCCATTCCACGCAGAGGGCCAGAAAAATGGCGAATGGGTGATTGCTGACTTTGTAGACGTGGTGGTACATATCTTCTATAGGGAGCGGAGAGACTTTTATCAGCTGGAGGAGCTATGGAATGATGCTAAAGTCACTAAATATGAAGACGGTACTGCAATAAAAACAAAAGCGGTACGTCCATCCAATAAGAAAAACCAGCCGGATAGTGAGGATATGACCCTGGAGGAGGTAGAGCGGTCTCTCTCACCGAGAGAGCGCAAGGAACTGAGGGGCAGCCTTTCACGGCCGGCGATCCGCAGGTCTCTGGGCGAAGATGTGCCTGCAAGAGGAACGTCTGCGCGCAAAGCCGCTGACAAAAAATTTACGGATAAAAAGATACAAGAGCGCAAAGCTACCAGCAAGAAAGCTGCTGCAAAGAATGCCAAAGGATCAAAAACCGCGACGAAAAATACAAGTAAGAAGAAGTAGCAGATCATGGAAAATCAAAATGAAAAGGGCAATAAGCCTTTCTACAGAGACCAGAAGCCGCGAGGTAGCGAAGATGATGGAGGACTCAAATTCAACTTTATGTGGGTCCTACTCCTGCTGGGAGTCATTATAGTCCTTTTCAATCTTCCGTTGTTTCAGCATCACACGGAGGATATCTCTATAGACCAGCTCACCCAGATGCTCATGGACAATGAGGTGAAGGGCGTAGAGATAGTAGGCGGCAGAGAGGGGTACGTCTATCTCACCGATTCTGCGCTGAAGCTCCCGAAATATGAAGAGCTTTCTAAGAACCGGATACTCAGCACCGTCAATGGGGGGCCACACTATGTGTTTACAGTAGCCTCCAATGACAAGTTTGAAGATTTCTACAACAATTTCTACAAAGAGCATCCGGACAAAAAGCATATTCTGAAAAACTACCGTGAGGCCAAAGACTACAATGGTCTGATAGGCTGGGTAGTGGTCATCGGCCTTTCTTTCCTCTTCTGGATGTTTATGCTGCGCCGTATGGGTGGGGGTGGCGTAGGCGGACCGGGTGGAAATATCTTTAATATAGGCCGTTCCAAGGCTATCCTTTTTGACAAAGATGACAAGATCAAAATCACCTTTGATGATGTAGCCGGCCTGGACGAGGCCAAAGAAGAAGTACAGGAGATCGTCAGCTTCCTCAAAAATCCTAAGAAGTATACCACCCTTGGTGGCAAAATTCCGAAAGGCGCCCTGCTCATAGGCCCTCCGGGTACCGGCAAGACGCTAATAGCGAAAGCGATGGCAGGAGAGGCGCAGGTACCGTTCTTCTCGATATCAGGTTCTGATTTCGTAGAGATGTTCGTAGGCGTCGGTGCGTCTCGTGTGCGGGATCTCTTCCGTCAGGCGCGTGAGAAGGCGCCATGCATCATCTTCATAGATGAGATAGACGCCATAGGCCGTGCTCGTGGCAAGACGCTGGTGCAGGGTAATGATGAGCGCGAGAGTACGCTGAATCAGCTCCTCGTAGAGATGGATGGCTTCAGCGGTGAGAAGGGTGTGATCATGATCGCAGCTACCAATAGGCCCGATGTCCTTGATCAGGCGCTGCTCAGGCCGGGTCGTTTTGACCGCCAGATCTCTATAGACCGTCCTGACCTGAAGGGACGCGAGCAGATATTCAAGGTACACCTCAAGTCTATCAAGACAAGCAAAGATGTAGACCCTCTCAAGCTGGCCTCACAGACTCCAGGATTCGTAGGCGCAGATATAGCTAATATCTGCAATGAGGCAGCCCTCATAGCTGCTCGCAAGGAGAAGTCTGAGGTAGAGTTTGAAGATTTCAATGATGCCATAGACCGTGTGATAGGTGGCCTGGAGAAAAAGAATAAGATCATACAGCCCGATGAGAAAAAAATCATAGCCTACCATGAGGCAGGCCATGCACTCTGTGGTTGGTTTCTGGAGTTTGCCCACCCGCTGGTCAAAGTATCCATAGTACCTCGCGGTGTAGCAGCACTCGGCTATGCGCAGTACCTGCCAAAGGAAAAGTATCTCGAGACTACCGAGGAAATGAAAGACCGCATGTGCATGACCATGGGCGGCCGGGCGGCAGAGCGCGTTGTTTTTGACCGTATCTCTACCGGCGCTATGAGTGATCTGGACGTAGTCACCAAGATGGCGTACGCTGCGATAGCCTACTACGGTATGAACGAAAAAGTGGGCAACATATCCTTCTATGATATGGTCAATAATAGTGCTTTCTCAAAACCATATAGCGATGAGACTGCAAAGATGATAGATGAGGAAGCGCGTAAACTCATAGATGAGCAATATGTGAGAGCGCAGGCGCTGCTGCGCGAAAAGCGCAACCTGCTGGATATCCTCGCCAATGAGCTTCTTACAAAGGAGGTGATCTTTAAGGATGATCTGGAGCGACTGCTGGGCAAGAGGCCCTTTGACAAACAGGAATCTCCCGAAGAGAGTACACCGAGCACAGCTACACCAGATGGCATTTAGGAGCTAAATCTCATATTTAGAAATATGTAGGGATGATAATTTTCTTATCATCCCTTTCTTTTTATCAAAGAGAATGATATTTTCGACGCCAATATTTTACTTACCTAAACAAAAGAAAATGAAAAACTTGAGAATTCTCCTCGCTTTTGCCTTTGTACTCACTCTGCTCGCCTCTTGCAAAAAGTCTGACCCTACCAGGGCCAATATCCTCACCAGCCACAAGTGGGCACTAACCAGCAGCACTACGCAGGTATCTGGTGATACCAGCTATACTCTCAATAATCTGCGCTATGACACACTGCCTTGCCAAAAGGATGGCTACAGGGAGTTCAGAGATTATCTGAATAATACAACCGAAAGGAGCTACTACGACTACACTGAGTCTAAGTGTGTAAACGAGACAGACGATGTGACCACAGGCTACTGGGATCTGGATAAGGAAAATGAGTACCTGACATTCTCTGCAAACGGCAATAACGGCCAGCAGTATAGCTGGAAGATCACCAGCCTCGATGCTTCTAAGCTGGTACTCACAGAGACTAATACTACCTATGTGACGCTCTACTCTACGACTCCGCCATACACCAGCAGGACAGTAGTGAGGACTATCACAAACGAAAATACCTGGACCGCTAAGTAAAGGTCGCAGTGTTCCGAAAAAAGCCGCTCCCTCAGGGGGCGGCTTTTTTATGCCTCAGTGTTTGTATGTTTCCTGCTACTGTCTAGTAATCTGAATAGTCTGATGCTAAGGGTTGAAAATCATAGCTAACAATTCTTTAACCCACCCTTGCAATTACTCAATTTTGGAGGGAGGCGGGGAGTACCCTGCTAGCATGCAAGAATCAAAACAAGGGGATATGTATACAGAAGACAGTAACAGCGGCTTTCTGGGAAACTTGAGGAACCTGTTTTCATCAAAGAAGACAACTACGCAGGCTGAGGCAGAGGATGCTGCCATCAATAGCTCTATGGTGGAGGAGTATATACCTCCTGTCAGAAATATGCCTGTAGAGATACCCCAGGGTCCGATGGGCACACGTACGGTAGATTTTAGCCACGTCGCCTTTACGCCGGTGACCAAAGTGGTGGAAGATGTACAGGCCACACAGGCAGTGCAGCCGGAAGATGCCCCGGAGCACAAGGATCTGGATATACAATTTGCAAGCGCTCTGATAGAAAAGGGTGGCAAATTTATCTACTGCGAGTCTCTGAGGGATGTAGTGTCGGAGCTGAAGATAATGGCGCAGGATATGGGCTGGGCGCATGTATTCTGCTGGGAAAATGAGATCAAGGATGCTTTTTGTGAGAATGATTTCCAGAAGGGTGCTATCGGATTTACGCTGGAAAATTCCAATGCCGCCATTTGTCTCTGCGAGACACTGGTAGCTGATACCGGCAATCTCATATTGAATCCCAAACAAGCATCACGCAGGCGTTTGCCCGTGTTTCCAAAGACTCAGATATTCCTGGCCGATACCACCCGTCTGGCCGCTGATCTCAATAAAGCTATAGATGTCTTCAATCTAAGGAATCGTGGCGAACTGCCATCCGTACTGGATCTCACAGACAATGCCAAAGGACACTACTACCATGATGGCAACCTGGTGCTAAAGGCCGAGGGTACCTCCGACATCTACGTTTTTCTTATAGATGAGAAGATAAAGCCAAGCCAGAGGTCTTGATAAGATGCACGCTTTCTTATGGTAAATTGATGTAGCCTGGTGTAAGATATGGCGAGCAAACTCAAATTATTCTTGTTCTGTTGCCTCACTTTGATCACCTCTCTGGTGATCTCGATAGAGAGAAACCATGCATATAAGTTTTATCTGACGCTGGAGTGGGATTCTGTAGGGTACTACCTTTATCTCCCAGCTACATTGGTAAATGGCGGTTTTGAAAATCTTGACACCAGAAGCGTGGCTGGCAATCCTGACACATGGGTGTATGGCTCCTATCCGGGTACAAATAAGACGTTCATTAAATACACCTACGGAGTAGCACTCTCAGAGGCTCCGTTTTTCATAGCGGAGAGAGTACTATATAGGCTGATCCGGGGTCATGCCCCTGATAATATCTATTCCAGACCGGACATGCTCGCAGTTATTTTATCTGATGTATTTTATCTGGCAGCGGGTCTATTTATCCTTGGTTTGATCCTGCTTCGACATTTTGATTTCAGAGTAGTACTGCTCACAGAGATCATATTATGGCTGGGTACCAATCTTTTTATGTATTCCACGCTGATGGTAGGGTTTTCCCATGTTCGTTCCTTTTTTCTTATAGCAGCATTTATCTATATAGTACCTCTGCTTTTTGACAAATTCAAAACGATTTACTTCATACTGGCTGCGCTTCTTCTGGGGTTGATTGTACTGATCCGTCCTACCAATATTGTAATAGTTTTTTATCTCCTTCTCTATGATATATATAGCCTGGAGCAGCTCAAGGCGAGGGTGAGGCAGCTACTACAGCAGTGGCCACGGCTCCTCTGGTTTCCTGTGATAGGCTTTTTGGTGTGGGTACCACAGTTTGTTTACTGGCATTATCTATCGGGTCATTGGATTATCTATTCTTATGATCAGGAAGGGTTCAAATTTTGGAAGCACCCCCAGATGCTGCCGGTTCTTTTTGATCCTACGGATGGGTTTTTTGTTTTTGCACCGCTCATGCTGCTCAGTATGGCTGGTCTATATCTGCTCCTGAGGCGCAGGCTTTACTCCGGCATAGCTATTTTGATAGTATTTCTCATCACAGATTATCTCTGCGGGAGCTGGTGGTATTGGACCTTTGGTGCAGCATATGGCTATAGACCATATATTGACTATATGCCTATGCTGGCTATACCTATGGCCTATTTTATCTCTACAGCTCGCCAGTGGAGCGTATCTGCGCGCCGTATATCTTTGGCCTTTGTCGTCTTTCTTTTGTTTCTCAGTCTGCGCCTTCAGTCTATCTATGCTTATCCCTGGCAGGGGCCGGATTGGGGCTGGGACGATATCCTTCGCATTCACAAGGAGGCATTATTTATCCGCTAGATTTTACTATAGATTTGTATAGCGCCATGACCCGACGGGCAAACATGGTATCTGTCATCTTAGAGGCATGCTCGTGGCCCAGACGGATCATTTTATCTCTGAGTGCGGGGTCCGATAGGGCAGTCATCATTTTAGCCGCTATATCTGCTACAGAGAGGGGATCTATCATCAGAGAACCTGGTCCGGCAGCTTCTGCGATAGCACCCCTGGCCGAGGCTATGACCGGTACACCAGATACCAGTCCCTCCAGCACCGGCATACCAAAGCCCTCCATCAGCGCAGGATAGACAAAGAGGTCCGCATTCCGATAAAGCAGAGGCATTTCATCATTGCTTACAGTCGTTAGTATACGTATTCTGTCTTGTAGTTCTTTGTTTCGTATCGCCGCTTTTATTGTAGGCATCATATTCCCTGCCGCACCGGCCAGTACTAGATGGTGCGGTATTTTGTCTTTGATCAGATCAAAAGCTTCGATCAGTCTTAGTTGGTTTTTGCGCGGGAAAAAAGAACTGACATTAAGAATATATTTTTCGGAAAGATTATGCTGCTTACGCATAGCGTCCATAGCTTCTGTCGTCGTCGCATCATAAAACCGGGGATCGATGCTCTGATAGATCACTTCTATTTTCTTCTCAGGCACATAGTAATACTGCATCAGATCATGCTTCGTCTCTTCGCTCACAGCTATGATTTTGGTGGCGTGGCGGGCGGCGTATTTTGTTTTGAGTGTATATATCTGCCGGTCCAGCCAGGGATACTGTTCCCGATGCTTCAGAAATATCAGGTCATGTATCGTCACTACAGAGGGTATACCTGAGCGGTGTATATTGAGGGGTAGTTCATTACTCAGGCCGTGATACACGTCTACCCTGTTTTTCAATAGATCTGTACTGATGGAGTAGCTGCGCCACCATGGATGCACCGTCTGCGCAAGTTTTGTCGCCGGCATTTCTAGCGAAAATGAGCCGTGCAGCTCATGCAGGTATGGTTCTTCTATCCTTGGTGTGTATAGTTGGTACTCATTGTCGGGATAGTCACGCATAAGTGCATTAGCCAGGATGCGGGCGTGATTGCCCAGTCCGGTACTATTATTCAGCATCCTTTTTGCATCCAGTGCTATTCTCATTTCAGTGCCAGATAGTATTTGAGAAATGTCTCCCGGGCCTTGTACCGGCTGATCATCCAGCCGGCATATCCATCCGTAAAGCCCTTCTGCAAAAAATAACTCTTCACAAATTTGGCAGGAGTATTCAGGGCTATTTTGATCAGGAGGCAAAGTGTGTTCTTGCCTTTCATAGATGTCGCTGCCAGTCTCCCATATCTGTCAGCCCGCGCCTTCATATCCGCATAGCTCGTATAGCTATAGTGCCTGAGATCACCGGCCAGATATTGCGGCGTGCCAGTGATGATGAGCTCTTCATGTACCTTTTTATCATCCCATCGCGCTTGCCTCCGGTCGTAGAGCCGTGTGCGACTATCAGGATACCAGCCACAAGATCGCACAGCTCTGCTGCCTATATGATTCAAGCGGTGTATATAGTAGCAGCCGGATATGTTATGTTGTTTTAATAGGATGATAGAACTGCGAAGCTCCTCGGAGAGCACCTCGTCAGCATCTATAGAGAGGATATAGTTATTTTCCGCCTGGGCGGCTCCATAGTTTTTTTGAGAGCCAAAACCATCAAAATCTTTCTCTAATACCTTCGCACCTTTAGATCTTGCGATAGCTGTAGTTCCATCTTTGGAGAGAGAGTCTACTACGATTACTTCATCTGCTACACCCGCCAGAGAGTCTATGCAGGCACCGATGTGATTTGCCTCATTGTGCGTGATGATGATAGCTGATATCTTAGTCATGGGCCGCACTATAGGATGAATGCGACAGGAAGATAAGCAAAAACAAGAGATAGAATACACTACCTATCTGCTCCTCCAGAGGGGCCTCCGTGAGAAATGCTGAGAGGAAGATCACGAAGAGCAGGCCCATCAGCCAGCTACCTATGCGCAGGGCGCGTACAAAAGGATATATAAAGGCAATAAGGTATGCCAGCAGTCCGAATATACCCGTAGCCGCCCATATCCAGAGAAATTCGTTATGCGGCATTTTGCGGTCATCTTCATTCACTATAGATGGGAATAATTCATGCGATACGGCCTTTGACTCAGCTAGCAGGTCACCGGCACCCACGCCGGTCAGAGGGTGTCGCCTTATGATCTCTATACCTGTGCGCCAGGATGCGATGCGCATAGCGTCAGACATATTGTCTATACGACCGGCCGCCACCTCTCCGGCGGTCCAGCGCATATAGTCTATCTTGCTCTGAAAACTGGGAATAAGGTGATATAGCGCAAATGGTGCAAGGATGGTGCATAGCGCTATGGCCAGTCCGATAGTGCATCTGTGCGTACGGATAATATAAGCTGCTGCGTATATAAGAAGACCGGCATATAAGGCTATCCATCCGCTGCGGGATGATAATACGTGTATCACAATGAAGAGAAATATAGCCGGCGACCAAAGTACGATAGCGGGCGCCACGCGCTGCTCCCACAGCCGGAGCAGGCAGAAGAATGCAAATACAAGGAGCAGCGTATAGCGTATATGCGAGAAAGGCGTAGGTATGATACCCCCCCATTTGATACTCTGTGTAATGGCCTCGTAGTGCAGGACATAGTGTACCATGACAGCAGCTGCGCTCAGCACCATCATCGCACAAAAGGCTATGAGTAGCTTGTGAAAAAAGGAAGTATCGAAAAATGGGAAGGCGCAAAAGGCAATGGGCAAAAAAAGGAAAGGCAACTTGATCTGTACAAAAGTCTCCCATAGTTGCTTATTATCAGAGTTGATGCCGGATAGCAGAATGGTCAGGAGAAACAGCACATTGATATAATACGCCGGCCGTGAAAAATAGACACGAAGCGTGCGTCGGATATCAAAGGCCAGTAGGCCATACCCTATCAAACCGATCACACCTATGCTGATCATGGCCCGGGAGAGAGAGAAGCCGGCAAACACCGACAGACAAAGCAGGTAAACGATCCATTGATCCCTGCCCTCAGGTAGCACTGTATGTATGACAGTCTTTTGCTGCAAATGTTTTATATTTTCGATACGCTATGCCTCCACAAAATACGACCATCCTGTCCGATTTTAAAACCCTGGCCCGAACGATTTCTCTCGTAGAAAACGAAGCGGAAGGTTTTGAGTCTATACTGGAGTCGCTCACACCGCTAGATATACCGGTTATCGGCTTTACCGGCCCGCCCGGTGCAGGCAAGAGTACGCTCCTAAACGCGGTGATCGGATATTTATTGGGCGATGGCAAGAAGGTGGGTCTTATTCTCGTAGATCCTTCCTCTCCTTTCAATCTGGGAGCGGTGCTGGGCGACAGGCTACGCATGACCGCTCACTTTACCAATCCCAACCTTTTCATACGGTCTCTGGCCTCGCGCGGATCACTCGGTGGCCTGAGTGACAAGATCATCGAAGTGGTAGAGGTGATGAAGGCGTATCCATTCGATTATATATTTATAGAGACCGTAGGGGTAGGTCAGAGCGAGGTAGAGATAGCGGGTCTGGCAGATACTACCGTAGTGGTACTGGTGCCGGAGGCCGGCGACTCGGTGCAGGCTATGAAGGCCGGCCTCATGGAGATAGCTGATATCTTTGTGGTCAATAAGGCTGACCGCCCTGAGGCTGAGGCTATGATCAATTTTCTCTCGCTACAGCTACACATCACCGGCAGAGACTACATCCCGGTGCTGCGTACGGTAGCCGTAGAGTCCAAAGGGGTAAAGGAACTGATCGATGCCTTTCTCCATCTCACTGCATCCAAGGGGAATGAAGAACGAAAGATCAGCCTTATGACAGACAAAGCCTACAAAATCATCCAGCGGCAAAGGATGAAAGGCTTTGATAAGAAGGCTTTGCGTGAGTCGCTCGTGCGCTCAGCTGCCCGGAAGGATTTCAGTCTGTATCGGTTCACGCATAGTTATCTCCATGCCCCCAAAGGGACAGAAGCACCAAAAGGAGCTGATGAGGGAAGCTTTTTGTAGCTTTAGACCGGTCAAATATTCAAATCTATCAGCCTTGAGATCTTTTGCCAGAGTTTTACTACTAGTCTCTCTCGCCACAGCCATGGGACTTTTCATATCATCCTGCAAGTCGACTAAGATAGCCTATGATGATAAGCACGCCATCCTGCTGGATACGATGCAGATCACGGTACCTAAAGAAAATCCATATAGAGCTGCTGCCACCAGGTTTTGTGATCTGGTGCATACCAGACTCGATGTGCGCTTTGACTGGGAGCATCAGTGGCTATATGGGCAGGAGCATATCACACTATCTCCTCACTTTTACCCTCAGTCTGATATCCGGCTAGACGCCAAAAACTTAGACCTATACAGGGTGGAGCTGATGAAAGCTGACGGCAGCAGCACTCCGCTGCGATACACCTACGATACTATGAAGCTGGATGTCAAGCTGGATAGAGAGTACAAAGAGGGAGAGCAGTTCACGCTCTACATCGATTACAAGTCTAAGCCCAATGAGCGCCACACGGGTGGTTCCGATGCCATACAGGAGGATAAGGGACTTTACTTTATCAATCCGCTCGGTACAGACTCTGACAAGCCACGCGAGATATGGACGCAGGGAGAGACAGAGTCAAACTCCTACTGGTTTCCTACGCTGGATAAACCCAACTTCAAATGTACCGATGACATCTATATCACTGTAGATAAAAAATACACTACCCTATCAAACGGCGTACTGGCCTCTCAGAAAGATAACGGCGATGGTACCCGTACTGACTATTGGAAGATGGACCTCCCGCACTCTCAGTACCTGGTCATGATGGCCGTAGGAGAATTTGTGGTGACGAAAGATAAGTGGCGCGATAAAGAGGTAAACTACTACATAGAGCCAAAGTATGCGCCATATACCATGAAGATGTTTGGTGAAACGCCGGCTATGATGGAGTTTTTCTCACAAAAACTTGGCTATGACTATCCCTGGCAGAAGTACTCTCAGGTAGTAGTGCGCGACTACGTGAGTGGTGCGATGGAGAATACTACTGCTACCCTGCATGGAGAGAACCTTAACCGGACACCACGCCAAATGTTGGACGAGGACTATCATGACTACATCTCACATGAGCTGTTTCACCAGTGGTTTGGTGATCTGGTCACAGCCAAGACCTGGAGCAACACCACGATCCATGAATCCTTTGCTGACTACAGCGAGTATCTGTGGAATGAACACCGGTATGGCCGCGAGTATGCTGACTGGAAAAACTACCAGGCTTTTGCCAAGTATATGGCCGATGTGCGGAAAGGTAAAAACTACAACCTCGTGCGCTTTCACTATGATGATCGCGAGGAGGTTTTTGATGCGCACACCTATGAGAAGGGTGGCCGTATCCTGCACATGCTGCGCTACGCTGTAGGTGATGATGCCTTCTACAGGTCATTGCAGCTTTTCCTGAAGCGTTATGCCTTTAAAAATACCGAGGTACCTGCGCTAAGGATGTGCTTTGAGGAGGTGACGGGCCGGGATATGAATTGGTTTTTCGATCAGTGGTATTACAATACCGGTGTCCCGGTGCTGGATTTCAAATACAGCTACGCCCATGATAGTGTGTATGTGAAAGTCTCGCAAAAGCACAGTACAGAGACACCATTGACCTATCAGTTGCCATTTCGCATAGATATGCACTATGATGATATCGTGGTGTCAGAAAATGTGACGCTCACTAAAAGGAAGCAGACTTTTGCCTTTAAGGCGCTGGGCCGCCGGCCCGACCTGATAGATGCGGATGCAGAGCGGGTATTGCTATGCGAGAAATCAGAGAATAAGACTTTGGCCGAATATGAATTTCAGTATCGTAGAGGGACGCTCTACATGCAGCGCCGCGAGGCACTCGACTCCCTGAGGCATGCACAGAAAAATAATACTGCGGTCGCAGCACTGTACAAAGAAGCTTTAAAAGACCACTCGGAAAGTATCCGTACCCTGGCGGTGAAAAACATCCTGATCACTGATGGCGATAAGGATGGTGTCCTTCCGGCATTGAAAGCCATGCTGGAGACAGACAGCGCTTCACATGTGAGAGCTGCTGTGCTGGACAAACTGGGCAGGGAGAAAGTGCATCAATATGAATCGGTAGTAGAAAAGGCTCTGGGCGATTCATCTTATCTCGTCGCATCTACAGCACTTCTTACGCTGAATAAACTGGATTCGCTCAAGGCACTTCAAGCCATTAAACTCTTTGACAAGGAAAAGGTGTTTGATATAAAAAATGCGATGTACACAGTGGTAGCGCTGAGCGGGGACTCGGGCTACAATACATATTTCGAAAGGAAATTAAAAGAGGATAAAGGATTTTCAAAGGCTATGCTCATGTATCATTATGCCAATTTTCTCTGCCGGATGCAGCCTGCTCTGAGTGCTCGTGGCGTAGTGACGATCAAAAAAGAACTACTGGCAGACCAGGAGAAAAATAAGCAGTTGCTCGGTTTTGGATTGGGTGCACTGGAGCGTATCAAGGAGGCATACGAGCGCGAAAAAGCCGTCTATGAGCAGGTAGCGGACAGTGGTAGCAGGACCAGGGAGAAATATAAAAGCGCTCTGAAGGCCGAGCTAAAAGAGATCGACAAAGTGATCACCACGGCCAAGGCTGCCATAGAAGAGGTCAAAGCAGCAGAGTGATCAGCGCAATAGCGTTATATTGCCCTTCAGCTTTACGCTCTCTTTATTAATCAGTGTGGCATCTACGGTATATGTATACACCTCCATAGGCTGTGGCTCTCCCCGGTAGATGCCGTCCCATCCTTTTTTAGAGTCATTGCCCTGGTAGACCAGCTGGCCCCAGCGGTTGTAAATGCGAAAATCCATTGCGATGATCCCTTTGCCTTCCACAAAGACGATATCATTCACTCCGTCTCCATTTGGCGAGAAGGCGTTAGGCACGCCTATCAGTGGTATAAACCGGATGTAGAGGCTATCACACATTGTATCCCGGCATGGGGCACCCTGATTGTACACCTCCAGGCACACCACCTGCCAGTCTATAGTATGGTCATAGATATGTGTAGGATTTGTCTCTGCAGAGCTGTCTCCATCGCCAAAGTTCCACACCGACGTATTATAGTTCTGGCTGCTATTGGTATAGTCTACCGGCGTCTCAAAGAGGTAGGTATCCATGGTAGTGGTAAAGGAAGCTATCGGCTGGCCATAGACCGTGATATTTTCGCTCAGCGTATCATACACATCACAGGTGCTGGTATCTATGATAGAGAGCTGCACATTATAGCTGCCATCAGTAGTGTACAGGTGCGTGGGCGAGTATAGTACAGAGCTTTGGCCGTCGCCAAACTGCCATTGATATGCAGCGGCGGGATTGCTTTGATTGACGAATCCTTCGGTCTGTCCCAGGCAGATATCTTGCAGCGTGAAGTGCAGTACGACGTTCGGTTTTAGTGTCACAGTGCGGTACATAGAGTCGCGCGGGTGGCAGCGGGTGGTATCTATAGCCAGCAGTTTGATAGTATAGGTGCCGGGGGTATAATAGTGTTGTGACGGATCTGATAGGGTCGAGCTGTTACCATTGCCAAAGGTCCAATAGTACTGAGTGGCGTTGACGCTGTTATTGACCAGTTGTATGGATAGGTCAGAGTCGCAGTCATTCAGCACCTGTACATCAAAGAGGGCATGTACCGAGTCATCTATCACCACGATAGTAGCATAGTTAGAGTCTATATTCACACAGGCATTGGAGTCTATAGACACACAGAGCACCTGATAGCTACCTACCGGAGAGAAGGTGTGCTGCACCGGAGAGCCGATAGCCGTATCGCCATCCGGAAAGTACCAGTAATAGTGCGTAGTGAGCAAAGGTGATACGCCGTACATCGTAGCCGTGAAAGGCACACATCCTATCGTATCAGGCATGGTCACGGATGTCTGCAGCGGGCTGAGGCTGATGATCACGCGAGTGGTATCATATGGGTGGCATATCTTGGTGCTATCATAGAGTATGTGTGTGATCGTATCATAGGTGCTGCCATGATAGGTGTGGGACACCGTGGCAGCTGTAGAGGTATAGCCATCGCCAAAGTCCCACTTTTGCCAGACAGCACCTATATAGGACGAGTGAACGGTCACATCTACCGAGTCGCAGTTATAAAAATGACGAGTGACACTAAATCCGGCGTCGGCAGCGGAGTCTATGGCTATCACATGCATCACCAGCGTGTCAGTTTTATTGCACGTAGTAGAGTCAAATAGGGTCACGCGCACAGTATAGTGCCCACCGTGAGTATAGGTATACACCGGGTCTGCCAGTGCAGAGGTGTCTCCATTGCCAAAATCCCAATGGTAGCTACCGGCAGATGGTGTCGTATTGCCAAAATGTACTGTCAGAGGGATACAGCCCACCGTATCTGTGGGATTCAGCGTGAGCCGCACGATCGGCGGTGTGATCACTTTTTTCTGATAGGTGGCCTGGAGGTTGCACTTGGTAGTATCTGTCACTGTCAGCGTCACAGTATAGGAGCCCGCAGTGGCATAGGTATGGACAGCTGTAGGGCTGGCCGTAGATGTAGTACCATCACCAAAATTCCACAAGTAGTGGGTGGTAGGATAGTTAGTGGTGGTCAGTGTCACATTTCTGGTATAGCAATCCACTACAATGCTATCGCCAAAAAACGCCGACAGGCTGTCGTTGCGTACCCATACATCTATATAGGCCGTATCTGCAGAGTTGCACTGCGCGGTGTCTGTACCTATGAGGGAGACAAAGTAGTGACCTGTATCTGTATATGTATGTACAGGATAAGGCTGTACAGAACTGGTCCCATCGCCAAAGTTCCAGTACAGGTATTGCACATTGCTGGTCTGGGATTGAAACTGTACGGTGAGCGGCACGCAGCCTGTGGCCCGTGGGGAGGCATTGACATCTACATAGGCGCCTGAGTAGTTCATTTCAAACTTTAGTGCAGAGTAGTTGCAGTTATAGCTGTTATTGTTTGTAGACCAGGCACCGGGAGTAGCCGGGAAAAGACTATTGCCGCCGCAGCCGGAGCATACAGCGGAGTAGATAGTCCCGTTTTTATCAAAGCGGCACGTGCCACCATCTACATGCTCTCCCACCTGTGCCCTGCCGCCGTAGAAAGTGCCATATAGTACGCTGGATAACCCGCTGGCAAAAACGATGAAATACATATCGCTGCCATCGGTGCTCGTTTGTACCGCATTGGAGGTGGTAGGCAGGCCGGTAGTATTGCCCGTAGCCGGATTATAAAACTGATTATTGACATTGCCGCCCCAGCCGGCTACATACACATTATTGCAGTTATCTACCAGAAAGGCAGTGGGAGATATATTGACATAGCCACCACCGGTGCCAAAGGTGGTCGAACGTATGGAGTTAGTCAGATTAGTATTCAGCACCTGAATGAACTGGCTCGCCCCTGCATGAGAGTAGGCAGCATTGCTCACAGGATACGTACCCAGGGTCTGCCCGACTATGTATATCTGGTTTTGTCCGTCTATTTCGGCAAAGAAGCACTGATCATGATCATTCGTACCGAGAAAGGTAGAGGCCAGGAGGCTGGAGCCGTTATTACTGATCTTGCATACATAGCCGTCACAGTCTCCTCCCAGATAAGATGTGTGTAGGGTACCCCCTGTCGTGCTAAAATCCCTGCTCGCCGTAGGTCCGGTCACGATCAGGCTGTTGTTATGATCCAGTTTGAGCGAGTAGGCTGCATCTTGTGCTGAGCCACCCAGATAGGAGCACCAGAGCATAGAGGTCAGGTTGCTGTTCATTTTGAAAACACAACCATCCAGCGCACCACCGGCGTTACGCTGAAAGACCCCGCTGGTCACAGGAAAGTCTCCCGAGTGGGTAGACGAGGCTACATATACATTGGACAGGCTGTCCAGTATGATTTCGCCACGTACTTCATCGCCATAGTTATAGGTAAAGAATTCCTCCAGATTGCGGCCATCGTCTTGAGAGCCGCCCACGTATGTAGATCCGAGCAGGGCAGTCCCGGCAGCGTTCATTTTGGTCACTATGATATCTACATGGCCGTTGTTGCTTCTGTCAAAGGCTCCGGCAGTGGTAGGATAATCCGTAGAAAGCGTAGAGCCCATGATATAGAGCTCGTTATTTTGGTTGACTATCAGAGAGTGGGGCCAGTCCCATCCATTGCCGCCCAGATAGGTAGAGTACAGTAGATGCGCCCCGGTAGAGTCAAATTTTGAAATAGCTATATCGCAGGTGTCTCCATTATAGGTGCTGCCTGAGTAGCTGGTCTGAAAAGCGCCCGCAGTAGTAGGGTAGGTGCCGGGCCCGGACTGCGTATAGACATAGTCGCCATACTCAAATACGATACCACCCGCATAGAAACTTCCATGGCTGTCATACGCCGCTGTGAAGCCCCAGTTGTCTGCCGTAGCCCCAGTATAGGAGGCAAAAATAAGCGTAGGATCTATGATCAGTTCCCTGGTACGATCATAGCCTCGCGGCAGGTCAAAGGTGACTACCCGGCCGGCTGCATCCAGCCGGTAGCGGCACCTCACCATCTTGATTTTATCTCCATCCTGCTGGTAGGTCACCGGGGCCAGCTCCGCAAAAGCTCCTACAGTCGTTTTATAAGTCAGGTCGCCACCTTTCAGTGCCATCTCCTCCGCGCCCTCGTACCGCAGCCTGATGGCAGCAGCATCTGCGCCGGGATGCACGCGAAACTGGTACTTCAGCCGATCGCCGTCTCCGGTCACCTCTGCGTCTATGCCCGGGTATAGATCATGGTATACCACCGTGCCGTACATCCTGACCCCTGATGCCCACCGCGCGGGATCGCTGCCCAGATAGTAGTTGCGATAAAATTCCTTTTTTGCCTCTGGCAAAACGGCGGCATTCATATTGGCCCCGTCAAAGACGATACGCATCAGATGTGCATGGACTGGTGCCGTATTTTTATGCCCATGCTCATGTACTGCATCATTCAGAAAGAATGTGAGTTTATTCTGCTCCAGTATCAGTTTGCCGTGTTTCAGGTCTCCCATATATTTCACCCATGGTGACCATTGATTCTTATTTTCAGCAAATGACAGGTCAGATGGCTGAGGCTGCGGTACAGTACTGCCGCCATACGCGCATACCAGTAGAGTGGTCAGCAGGAGCAGCAGTATAGACTTTTTGTATTGCATGTCGGTATAGGCCAAAGCCAGATAAATTTACACAAACCTCATCAGTAGTTTACTATAGACGGCAAAACTCCCCCTGACGATCCCAAAATCTGACAATAAAGTGAGAAAGGGGCAACATGTAATTGCAATATCTCAATAAACTGTAGGTCAAGTCTTGTTCATTTAATCATACAGACCCGCGGTCAGTAGACGGACAGCTGTTAATAAAAGGAGGCTTCGCCTAAGACTAACTTAACAGACCTTGTGGTGTGATAATATATATTCGCTTTTGCATATTTAGAAAAACCCATAATCTGTCTGCATGAAAAAACTTAGACTATTTATTACCGCTGTATTACTTATGCTGGCCGCCGGGCTCTTTGCCCAGTCTTCAGTGCCGCTGGGTATCAGCTACCAGGCCGTGGTGCGCAATGCGCAGGGGGCGGTAGTGCAAAACACGCAGGTGTCTGTACGCTTTTCCATCCACGATGTATCACCTACCGGAAACATTATTTTTCAGGAAACCCACCAGGTTAGTACTAATCAGTTTGGCCTCGTCAATGCTGTGATAGGCAGTGGCAATGCGAGTGGCATTTCCAACCTGGCCAATGTAAACTGGGGAGTAGGTGATAAATACCTGCAGGTAGAGGTAGACGTAGCCGGCGGTACCAACTATGTAGATATGGGTACCTCCCGTATGATGAGTGTACCGTATGCCTTATTTGCAGCGAGCGGGATCGGTGCTACCGGGGCCACCGGTGCTACAGGTCTTGCGGGTGCTACCGGTGCAGCTGGTCCTACCGGTCCTACCGGTGCAGATGGCGCTACCGGTGCTACCGGTGCCACGGGCGCTACCGGTGCGGATGGTGCGCAGGGGCCTGCTGGTCCTACCGGCGCGGTCGGTGCTGACGGCGCTACCGGTGCCGCAGGTGCTACAGGTCCGGCTGGTGCAGATGGTGCTACCGGTGCAGCTGGTCCTACCGGTCCTACCGGTGCAGATGGCGCCACGGGTCCTGCAGGATCTGATGGCTTGACTGGTCCTACCGGCGCAGATGGTGCCCAGGGACCTACAGGACCTACAGGAGCCGATGGAGTCAATGGTACTAACGGTATAGATGGCGCTACCGGTGCTACGGGCCCCGCTGGTGCAGATGGTATGAATGGAGCCGACGGCGCTACAGGTGCCACTGGTGCTACCGGTGCTCCCGGTACCAATGGTGCTCCTGGCCCTACAGGTCCGGCAGGTGCAGACGGCATGAATGGATTGGATGGCGTCACAGGTCCTACCGGTCCTACCGGTCCGGCAGGTTCAGTGGGCTGGCCCGGAGCTACGGGTGCTGACGGAGCCACAGGTCCTACCGGCCCTACAGGTGCCGACGGCGCTATGGGCCTGATGGGTCCAATGGGTCCTATGGGTATGCCGG
>JAFDYQ010000016.1 GCA_018267365.1 Bacteroidota bacterium
TTAAATTTGTTTTATATATATACGAAATCATTGATCATGTTTAAAGCCTCTACCCTTTATCCCCGCTTTAGCCTCCTCAAATCCGCATTTTTCCTTGCAGGAATTGCTCTGGGCTTATCTTCTTTCGGTCAATGTAATGTGGGCTCCAGTACCGGTAGCATATCGGCTCCCACCACCTGCTCCGGCGGTTCTACCAGTTTGGGAGCAGGAGAGTACAGGACCATGACATTCGCTGCCGGTGTGGTTTACCAGTTTTCATATACCGATAATAGCCAGAGTAGCGGCATGTGTATCAATGGTACACGATATACTGCTACTACTAACTTTACTCCCGGCGCAACAACCTGGAATGTCGGCATCTATAGAAATAATGGTACCTGGACCTCCTCTTCAGCAGTACTCACATACAAACTCGTGACTCCTACATTAGGCACGGGTGGTGGCGGCACCTTCTGTAACTCTGATGCCGTGACTGCCAGCGCTACTAACGGAACAGCCTACTGGCAGGGCACTACTAACTGTGGCACATCTACTGCTACACCGTCCACCTCTCAGACGGTCACCTCTTCCGGCACCTACTATTACAATGCTAATAACGGCGGATGCTGGTCTGGCTGCTCCAGCCAGGCAGTCACTATCAATACATCGTCCACGGCACCTACCTCTATCAGCAGCAGCACAACGATCTGCAATGGGGGTAATACTACCCTAAGCGTCTCCGGAGGATCATTGGGCACCGGCTCTTCGGTGAAATGGTATGCCGGTGGCTGTGGCAGCGGCGCTTCCATCGGGTCCGGTGCCAGCATCGTAGTGGCACCTACCACTACTACTACTTACTATGCGCGCTATGAAGATCCATCGCCATGCAATTCAAACACAGCCTGCCTCTCTACCACAGTGACAGTCAATGCACCATCCAGCGCTGTGACAGGCATCAGTGGTGGTGGCGGTACGATCTGCCAGGGCAGCAGTGTGACCCTCACAGCCACAGGTGGCTCGCTCGGGACAGGCGCCAACTATCAGTGGGGTACAGGCACTACAGTAGGTGCCAATCCGATAGCCGGAGCTACCTCCATCTCTTATGCTCCTACCCCTTCTTCTACTACTTCATATTGGGTATCTGTCACCGGTCCGGCGCCATGTAACGGTGCTGGCGGCACCTATACCACCGTCACGGTCAATACACCATCGAGCGCTGTGACGGGCATCAGTGGTGGCGGCGGTACGATCTGCCAGGGCAGCAGTGTCACCCTCACAGCTACAGGTGGCTCACTCGGGTCAGGCGCCAACTATCAGTGGGGTACAGGGACCACTATAGGTAGCAATCCAATAGCCGGAGCTACCTCTATCTCTTATGCACCTACCCCTTCTTCCACTACATCGTATTGGGTATCTGTCACCGGGCCATCTCCATGCAACGGTGCAGGCGGCACCTATACCACTGTCACAGTCAATACGCCATCCAGCGCTGTGACGGGCATCAGCGGCGGCGGCGGTACGATCTGCCAGGGCAGCGGTGTGACCCTCACAGCCACGGGCGGCTCGCTCGGGACAGGCGCCAACTATCAGTGGGGTACGGGATCTGTGATAGGTACTAACCCTATCGGTGGTGCTACATCAGCGTCCTATACACCTACGCCTTCATCCACTACTACCTACTGGGTATCGGTATCAGGCCCGTCACCATGCAATGGTGCAGGTGGTGTGACGACCACGGTGAATGTCAACACCCCATCTACTGCACCTACCGGTATCAGCGGTACGACCACTCTGTGCAGCGGCAATGGTACTACACTGACTGCTACCGGAGGCTCCCTGGGCACGGGTGCAAACTATCAGTGGGGTACAGGCACCGTGATAGGCACCAATCCGATAGCTGGCGCCACCTCCGTGTCTTACTCTGTCACACCGGCATCCACTACATCCTACTGGGTGTCTGTCACTGGTCCATCGCCATGCAATGGAGCCGGCGGCGTATATACTACGGTCAATGTCACTACTACGCCTACCCCTACATTTGTTACGGTACCATCCAGTCCTACCTGCACCTATACCAATGTCACCTACACCACACAGTCAGGCTATAGCGGCTATACATGGTCAGGTTTTGGCACGGCAGGTACGGATTATAACATCGTATCCGGCGGCCTGAGCGCTACAGACTATACCGTAACCCTGCAATGGCTCTCTACGGGCACCAAATCACTGAGTATAAACTACTCTAACGGAAGCTGCCCGGCAGTGACACCAGGTACCAATACTACTGTGGTCAATGCAAGTCCTTCGCCTACGCTTAGTACATCCGGTGCATTTTGTACATCTAATTCTGTAGTGTACACCACACAATCCGGCAACTCCAATTATACCTGGACTATAGCGGGTACCGCTGGTGTAGATTATACACTCATAGCAGGCGGAGGCACCTCAGACTACTCTGCCACCATACAGTGGATCACTACAGGGTCCAAGACCGTCTCCGTAAATTATACTAATGGCTCCGGCTGTACCGGGCCTACTGCGGCCTCTACCAGCAATACAGTCAATAATGGTCCATCCGGAGCAGCTATTTCTGATAATATTGACCCATGCAATGGTGGCCACACCGCCTATGTGGTGGTGACCGGTGGTACATCTCCATACAACTTCACTGTCTGCGGCACCGCCTACACCAATCAGACTTCACCTTTTGAGCTGGATGCTACCAGCAATACCTCCTGCGCACTCTCTCTCGTATCAGATGCCAATGGCTGTACGCCGGGCACTATCAGTGGTAGTCCGGTATCCTATCCTACCCGCACCCTGACGAGTGGAGACACCTACGCTTGCACGGTCTCTACCGGAGCTACTAAGATCTTCTACGATCATAGTGGCAATCTGATGGTGAAGATCACAGACGGCGGTGCTACTCTGGGCAGCACATCAGTCACCACTACTGTAGACGGTTCGGTACAGCAGTTCGGCCCTACTGATCCTCAGAGCTACCTGCAGCGCCACTTCAAAATATCACCAAGCAATACATCCGGCTCAGCTGCTGTATGCCTCTATCTGAGCGACGCAGAGGCCACAGCTCTCAATACCGCCTCGCACAATAATGACAACCATAATGCGCCTTCATACTACTCCGACTTCCAGACCAATCTCTCCAATGCAGTAGTAACGAAGTTTCACGGCGGGGCTGAGACACCGACCAATAATACCTCACGCATTGTACTCACTCCTACATCTATGCTTCACAACCCTACGGTGAATGGTGTAACCTACAATAACGTATGGGAAGTGTGTATGAACGTATCCAGCTGGTCCGGATTCTATATCCACGCGCAAAACGTAAACAACACCCCACTGCCTGTCACCCTGCTTTACCTCACTGCAGATGCGATAGACAATAAATACATAGATCTGGATTGGGCCACTGCCTCTGAGATCAATAACAAAGGCTTTGCCATAGAGCGTAGTACTGATGGCAGGGAGTTTGCGCAGGTGGGATGGCTGGATGGCCACGGCAATAGCAATACTCAACTCTCCTACTCCTACTCTGACCGTACAGTACAGCCCGGCGTCGTGTATTACTACCGCCTCAAACAAGTGGACTTTGATGGCCAGTTTGTATACTCTGAGATAGTATCAGCCTCACTGATCGGAGATAAGGGCTTTAGCTTTGAGGACATGATACCTAACCCTGCTGTCAACTCTGTACAGCTCGGTATCCTGACCACTGCAGGCCAGAAGGCCACTGTGACCATCACAGACATGCTAGGCCGCGTAGTGCTGGATCAGCCATGGCAGCTGGCAGAAGGATATAATATCTCATCGTTTGATATATCTGACCTGGCACAAGGCACCTATTCAGTCACTGTCTACACAGGCAATAGCTTTACGACGAAGAAACTCGTAGTGACCAAATAAAAACATTACTGTAACAGATACTCCAGGCACCCCCAAAGGGTGCCTTTTTTGTTCGTTTTATATATAGTTTAGTAGCCACATGCTCCGTATTGCTCATATAGTGAATCCCGTCAAAGCTCCGGAAGGTTCCGAGCTAACGATAGTTCAGCCCATCACTTTTGAAAGCATCCGGATAGCACGCTCTTTTGCCACAGATATATCTGTAGAGCTTTTCACCGCCAGCTATCCCGAAGACCACTCTATCATTCCATCTTATTTCCACAAAACCCCTGACCTCGAGAGGTCTATACGAGATATCCCAGCATTCGCAGGCAAGAAAAAACTGCCGTTTATTAAAGACATTCTACAGCGGCTATACAGCTCTACAGATGCAGAATGGCTCATCTACACCAATGCCGATATTGCATTGATGCCGCAGTTTTATGCTACAGTAGCCCAACTCATAGCAGCCGGCTATGATGCCATAGTGATCAATAGACGGAGGATCTCGCGCGCCTACCACTCTGTATCAGAGTTGCCGCTGATGTACTCAGACATAGGCGCATCTCATCCGGGTTATGATTGCTTTGTTTTTCACCGAGATCTTCTTGCTCATTTTTCACTGGAGGGCATCTGTATCGGTGTTCCGTTTATAGAGGTGAGTCTGCTGCATAATATCATCACACGGGCTACCAGTTTAAAGCATATAGATGATATGCATCTGACCTTTCATATCGGCATGGAGGTCATGCCACCGGTAGACCGGGACCTCTATCGGCATAACCGGGCCACCTATGAGCAAAACATAAGGCCTCTTTTAAAACCGGACTTTGACAGCAGTAAATTCCCATATCAGCACTTGGCATTGCCGGCACGCATGATCAGGTACGCCCTGAACCCGTGCTATTCCACAGCTCTCATGCTCGAGCTCGAGGGCAAAACATTTATGCGAAAGATAAAGATACTGCTGGATGAGATGCGCTGGCGTATACTGGCACGGTAGGCTCAGATCACCTCCAGACCTTTTAGCCTCTCCATATCCAGCGAGACCAGAGATGCCTCAAAACTCTTTTTTAGCTCAGCATCTACAGGATCCTGCGGGTCAAACTCAAGGGCTGTCTTATTGCCATATAGCTGTTGCGTAGCCTTGTGCAGGAGTGCCGTAGCCTGCATGTAGTTTTCGCGCCTGAGACAATATTCGTAGCCCTGACCCAGCTCGATCTTTTTAGTGCGCTTAAATCCTAATGAAGTATTGTAAAGATGCGCCACCAGATTGGAGTCGCGCACCTTGGCATATATAGACTCCAGATTGGTAAAAGAAAAAAACACATCCAGTATGGTGAGAGATGCCCGTACCGGCACATCTGTGCCTATATATCTGTCATCATAGATAAAGAGTCCCGCAAAAGCGTTACGCGTTTCAAAATCTATAGAAGAAATACTGATGAGGCCACATGGCTCCTGACCATTATAGATGATGAAATAATAATTCTGCTCATTATTGACCGAGTCATACCAGCGTCGCTGCATCTCCGGGGTGATCGTAGCCTGAAAAAACATATGGCGCTGAATCTTGGGGTCATTGCGCCACATCCGTATCATCTCTATGTGCGACTCCTTTAGCCGCACCAGCTCCAAACCATATTTCCTGATGATCACCGGATTACTTCTTTCACTATAAAGATAGGCTTATCTGTCTGTATAATGAATAGCCGGCTCAGATATTCACCGATGATACCTATGCAAAAAAGGATAAGGCCGGTAGACATAAATATGGATACAATGAGTGCAGTGAAACCCAGCTCCGCACCATAGGTATATTTCATGTAAATAAAGTAAATGATGATACCCAGGCATACAAAGAATGCCAGTAGCCCCAGCCAGGTGATCACCTGCAGCGGCAAGGTGGTATAGCTGAAAAGGATCTGAATAGTATACCTGACAAGACGTAGAGAATTGTAACCTGATACTCCAGTCCGCCTATCTTCATGCCGGACTGTCGCATAGCTGGTACGGCGGCTATACCAGCTCAGTACCTCATCCAAAAAAACATATGGGTGATTGTAATCCTTGACTTGATCTATGATATGTCGTGAGATCAGCTTGAAGGAGGACCCCTTCTGAGGCATATGTGCATACTTGCGAAAGATCCATGCCACCAGCAGGCTTCCCCAGTTTCGTATCAGGTTATGCCTCTTGCGCGCAGATACTCCATATACTATATCGGCCCCTGATGCCAGCTGACATTCTATTAGTTTCTCTATATCCTCGGGGTGGTATTGCAGATCATCATCCATAGTGATGGCATACTGGCCACTGCTGGTTTTCAGCCCGCAGAGCAGCGCCTTGTGCTGTCCAAAATTTCTGGCCAGATCGACTCCTATCACTTGCCCGGGATGGCTCAGACATACCGTGCCTATCACAGCCCAGCTCTCATCCGCACTTCCGTCATTCACGAGGACTATCTCTACCCGCTCGTCACGCTGCGCAAAAAAGGCAACAATGCGAGCACACAGCTCAGCTAGCGTGCCTTCACTATTATATACCGGTATGATGACAGAGTAGAGGGGTTGCTCCATATAAATACTTCCCCTAATATAGTCTTTCCGAAGTCATATTTCAACGAGATCTGCTATATGTGCATTGCTCATGTCTATCACAGCCGCTCCCCAGGACAGCCCGACACCAAATCCGCTCAGAAGTATTCGGGCGCCACTATCATTTACAGCGTGCTGTAGCTGCGTCACTATAGTGACAGGTATGGATGCGGAACTCGTATTGCCATAATCATAGAGGCTATAAGGAAATTTTTCAGTAGGTGTTTTGAGTTTCTTGCGCACGCACTCGAGTATCAGCCTATTGGCCTGGTGCAATACAAAATAGTCTATATTATCGCTTTTCACCTTTGCGGCAGCCATTACAGTTTCGATATTGGGAGCCACCTCGCGGAGGGCAAAATTAAATATATTGACACCGTCGAGCCTCATCTGCAGGTCACTGCGCACCTCACCCGGTCCATATGCTACAGGCTCCATAGAGCGTATAGAGAACGGATGTCTCATGCCGCCGCCTTTTACCATGATATTATCATAGCCACCGCCATCTGTATGCAGATCAAAGTACCACTCTTCCCCATCTTTATATTCTACTGCAGTAGCTGAGCCCGCATCACTGAAAAGTGGATAAGTGGCTTTATCTCCCTTGGAAACAATAGCCGAGGAGCAGTCACCTACCAGCAGCAGGCCCTTGCGTCCCGGCATATTTTGCAGCAGCGATCCGATCACCGAGAGCCCATACACATATCCTGAGCAGCCCAGGTTGATATCCATGGTCAGGCAGTCTCCGGGTAGACCCAGCTCATGCTGTATGACAGAGGATGAATTGGGTATGACATAATCCGGTGTTTGTGTGACCAGAATGAGAACACCTATGTCATCAGGTTGCCAGCTCAGGTCCCTCATGATCTTCTCTGCACTGATCCTGCAGAGATCGGCAGCTGTAGTGCCCTGTGCAGCTATCCTCCTATACCGGATCCCGGTAGTCTGTACAAATATTTCACGCTGTGCCTCGGGTATGAGATCCAGCTGCATGTTGTCTTCCCCGGCTGCCGGCACACAGGCGCTCACACCGCGCAATGAGACATTATGTACTGCAAAGGATGACATTACTTAGATTGAATGATGATATAGAGATCATGAATGGTTTCAGCATTTCTGATATCGTCTGAGGTGAGTGTTTTACCATATTCGCTATCTACCATAGCGATCACTATCAGAGCAAAAATGGAACTCCACTCATCCAGTTTCTTGAAATTTGTAGTGCCATCTACCGGCACCGCAGGAGCGGTATTGAGGCATGCCACAAATTTCTCTGTAAAGTCATTGATCTGCATAGAGTAAAAATAAGAAAATAGCCCTATGTGAGACTCATACTTTTCCCCCGTATGGTGGAGGTTTACCTGCTACTTATCATTTGGAGAGCAGCGGCTGCGCTGCAGTGCACAGTGCACCACCACAGGCAGGAGCACCATGGCCTTATCCATCTCACCTGCCGTATCCAGGTGGCAGTCATCCAGCCAGCTATGCGGATCATGTATAGAGTCATATGCAAAGGGGACTACAATGCCCCCGGCCTCCGATGCCAGTTTAGCAGAGATGCGGAGGTTTTCTGCACACAGATCCCGATACAGCAGGCTATTATTGACAAAGGAATCCTTTTCATTCAGAATGTTAGGTAGTACCAGTAATATAGCGCTATCTCTTACCACCTCTGCATACAGGCTTTGGGTATTGCGATAGAATGGAAGGTATAAGTGGCCTCGGCCCTGCCGTATGGTATCTGCAGCTATATCTGACCAGTGGGCAAACTGCTGGCCCCTCTGCCGTACATAGCACTGGCGGCCACTCACACCGCTATAGTAGAAGTTGGCATAAAATAGCCTGATAGTAAGATAACTGAAAAGGTATGAGTGCATAAAAAAACGGGCCGGCTGCGATAGCGGCTCCAGATGAAACTGCAGCCGCCTGTAATGAGTATAGTCCAGCTGAAAATCTCTGTCTGCACTGGCCATGATCTCGGCATCGTTTACGCCGCTATGCACTATCACTATATCCGGCCTGTAGTATCGGTATTTCAGGAGGTATTGCTCCAGCTCCTCGGCAGATGTACCAGCCTCCAGGCCTGCATTGAGTACCTCAGCACCACCATATCTGGTGCGCAGGATACTATCTTGCCCTATAGACCTATTGAGTAGTGCGGATAGCCTGGCCGGGTATGTCTGAGATGGCAGCGGCACGCCCAGGCCGTATGTAGTAGAGCCCCCCAGGCAGAGTATCCGTAGTTTGCGGCTGCGTATCAGGGGTATCTTTTGTCCCCGGTAGCCCGCACCATTGTGCTGTACCACACCATGTGCCGCGTATCCGGGGTCTGGTATATAGCTCAGATATGGCTGCGAGAGGTACCTGGCCCGCTGGTCTGGTGTCGTGTCGCCCATGAGCATAGCCCGTACCTTAAAGTAGTTTTTAGTATTGACCCAGTCAAACGAGCGGCTATTGGCCCACATAGCTATATAGCCGATGCCCTCCAGTACAGCCAGCACGAGTATGACCATGATGAGACGGAAAAGCCGATTGCGTTCTTTCACCTGAGCAGACATTTATATAGCAGATGCTTGAGGCCGTATCCAGTGGTCCCGGAAATATGGGATGTCTTTTCTACACTCCCGCTCCCGCTGTATCATGGCATAGATCTCCTCAGGGCTCACCACCGGCACAGGATAGTCAAACCGACCTGTCAGCACACCTATCAGCGGGCGCTCACCTATATTGTGATACCTGAGAAAAAAATCGTCAGGCATCGCAAATCTCTCCAGCTGATCATCGGTCTGCGCCGCGCCTCTGTAGTGAAATGTGAGCTGCGCCGCTGCAGAGGTGACCCCATAGGCTATGACCACCCGCGCCCTGTCGGTTCTATTGGCAGATGATGCATGTATGACGGCATGGTTCAGCACAAAGGCCTGTCCGGGCTGCATGGGTACAGTGAGCATATGCTCCCAAAGCACCTGCTCGCTGCCACGGTAGCTCACGGGTATATGACTATTACGCAGTTTATTAAAAAACAAGTGACTACCTGGCAAGACCCGCAAGGCACCATTATGCTCATCTACCGGCTCCGTAGGTATCCATACGGTCGCTGAGGCATATTGCGACTCATCTACTACACTCCAGTCCTGGTGTACATTGACATGTCCCTTTTCACCCGGCGCCTTGCAGAGAAAGGTACTCCCGAGCTTTTTGTAATTTATAAAAGTACTATCCAGAGGAGGTCCCAGCAGAGCATCCATCTCTGCAAATATTTCCTTTTTGATCTGCTCGTCTACCTCTGTAGCACCTGATGAAAATCCGTCGGGGATCTCAGCATTCAGATCATAGAAGCGCCTCCCCAGGTGCTGCACGATATCCGGTGTAGTGAGATCTATCACTATATACCCATCTCGCTCAAACTGCTCCTGAGCGGCCACATCTGCAAATAGCTGATTGAGCTTCATTCTATCCGAAAAATAGGTAATTATTCTATATTTTGCTGGGTATACGGGTGGCTCTGCATCACGAGATACGGATGATACAGCCACCTGCTTCACGATCTCAAAAATGCTACATTCATCACCATGCCGCAGGTCTTTATTTCTTATCGCCCTGCTGGTGACTGCGGTTTGCTTCCTCTTTACTTACCTATACTACGGCTTTTTCTACGTAGAATATGAGGGAATGTTTGATAGCTTCTACAGTGGGCGCCTGACGGGAGGCATGCCATTTCGGTCTGTCTACTTTCTGGGCAATATAGGCACATCTCATGTGTATTCTATGCTTTATCAATTATACCCTGGTATAGAATGGATCTCGTGGTTTCTATATAGTTATCTTTTTTTATCCTGTCTGCTCACGATTTATATCATACTTTGTATTGTGGTAGACAAGGCGGGTGCCGGCATGGGCATCATCGTATCTGTGCTCGTTTATTTTTTAGTTTTTGCAGACTCTAATATTCATTTTCTTTTTACGCGTGTCTCCTATATGCTGGCGGGATCCTCATTGCTGGGTTTGGTCTATTTTTTTGGAGCACCGGGATCCATCAGCAGACGCAAAATATTATTTACCCTGCTCTGTGGCGGCTTTGTACTTGGCACGCTGACCAGGTCCGAATCTGCTACTGCCGTACTCCTGCAGGTGGCTGTCTTTGGCTTCTTTTATATAAAGAATGTGCGCCAGTTTGTCTCGGTATTTCTTTTTCCCGTGCTATTTCTCGGAGTAGTTTTGGCCGCTATAGCATATGACCTCAGCACCACACCATACTTTTACAAGCAGGTCGAGCCCGATATAGAGGCACAGTTTACTGACCGGGAAAACGCAGTACCTCTCTCACAGATGCACAGCTATAGAGATACCGCAAAGTGGGAAATCGTAAAAAATATCATCTGGGTGGATCCCGGCGTGCTGACCCCATCCTATATGCGCTCACTCATCCTGCCGGAGCGCCCCCTTTATACAGATGTACGCCAGTGGAGCCGGGTCCGGGGGGCCATGACAGGCATGGCGGCAAGGTTTTGGTATCTGTGCCTGATCTCATGCCTGCTCAGCCTCGCACTGCTGATACGCCGGTGGCCGCAGTCTGCATGGGACCTCCTGCAGTGGTTATTGTTAGCCGTGTCATTCTGGATACTCATAGCCATGCAGACCTATACTGACAAAGTCAATGACAGGTCTTTCCTCCCTTTGCTAGATATTTTTATTCTTGCGCAGCTCATAGCAGTCTTGCCGGCACTGCTCACACAGCGGCGTATGATACCATTGGTCCTGGTGGGCCTAACCCTATTTATGATCCATATGTCACGCCTGTCTGCAGAGGCCGATACGCTGAGCCGGTATCGTGCTGCATACCGCAGAAATCTCGCCACCATCACTCATGTGGCAGGTGGCAAGGTTCTGGCGGTCAATTCCTCCTCCTGCGATTACCTCTTTTTGAGCAATGAACCTTTTCACTCATTTGATTTCTCTGCCTTCTGCAAGGTCTATGTCACTGATGGATTCAATATACCATTCCTGCCATACTACCGCAGGTATCTGGAGCGCGAGTGCAGGTGTGATATAGCAGCCTTTCCGTCTTTCTGGGATTATCTCAGGTCTCATCATCAGGATGTCGTGATCGTGTCTACCCCCCGCCATCTATCTGTACTCAGATCTTATATGGAGGCTATACACGATTATTCCCTGCCTGTATCAGCAGATACAGGCACGACCCTCCTGACGCTGCAAAAAAGTGACACGCGCGATATCTCAGATAGCCTGCAGATATATCACCTGGGTCATTAGCCTTTTATACTGCTGCTATAGCGGTGATCTGCCAGGCCAGGCCAGGCCTGAGGGCACCCTTGCCGGGGTCACTGATGTAGTCTGTATAGGAGGGATGTGGCGTCACTGTAAAGTTCAATTTCTCCGAAAAGCGTATTCCCTCCTCAGACGTGGCTGTCCACTCTCCTGTCTCCACACCAAAGCGCGGAAACAAATAATATTTACCGGGTATGAGCCAGCCGGCAGGTATCTCACAGCTGATCTCCATGAGACCCTCCGCATCTTTCCATCCCCTGCTCAGATCTTTATTTTCAGTATTATTCAGCAGGTGCCCCACCATTACCGACTGATGAAACACGTCCTGCAGAAAGAAAAAAGCACCGACCTGCACTCCCTTTTTCTTTTTATCTATGATAAACCTGAGTTTTACAGGGCCGGTATTATAGATAGGCTCTCCCTTTGCAGCCCCTGTCACAGATAGCTCGCGTATAGAGAAAGCTTCATTGCCCGGTGCATGGTCTGCCTCCCACACCAGATCTATATTGCCATTTTGCTCTTTGTGCGCCGGACTGCCAGATCCTTCTATATCTACTACCAGCTTGCGCCGGTCATAGTTGTCCTGGTGCATCGAGAAATATTCTCCCAGTACAAATGCCGGCCTATCGTATTTTTTTACTGCCCCACCGTCTAGCCAGAGGCACTTGGTGCTGAGCTCCAGCACTTCATTCCTGTTGTGCGATACAAAGAGAATGGTCCTGCCCTCGGCAGCGAGCCGCTGCAGCATCTCCTGGCACTTCAGGCGAAATCCCTCATCCCCTACTGACAATACTTCGTCCAATAGCAGGATATCCGCATGCAGATGAAAAGCTACTGCAAAAGCCAGACGCAGAAACATACCGCTGCTATATATCTTTACCGGCTGGTCAAAAAAAGCTTCTATTTCACTAAAAGAACATATCTCGGCCTGCCGCCGGGCAAACTCTCCGGATGGGACACCCTGTAGCCTCAGATGCATGGTCACATTTTCGCGTCCCGTGAGGTCAGGGTGAAAGTTGGTGCCTATATCCAATATGGATGCTACTGAGCCATAAAATCGTACCTCTCCCGCGCTCGGCCGGGTGATCTGGCTGAGCACCTTGAGCAGTGTGCTCTTGCCGGACCCATTGCTGCCTATGATGCCCACCACGTCTCCCTTGTGTACCTCCAGAGATAGGTCGCGCAGCGCATGAAATTCCGAGTCTCCGCCGGGCAGAGAGCCTTCGGTTTTCAGCTTATATTTCTTGCTGAGGTTTTGTATGATTATAGCAGGTGTACTGGTCATGTATCGTAGCAGCTTTACAATTTTACAGCTTCTTTTGCACTTCTGCCGTTTTCATCGGAGCAGCGGGTGACAGGCTATACGTCATACGGTTGAATGAAGTATGACTACGCTGCTTTTATTTCCGTCTAAGAAGGCCGTAGTCTTCGCAAATTGAAAAATATTAAGAATCTTGCTCATAGCTTTGAGGCTTTCACCTCAAATTTTGCAGCGGCTATCTTATGCTCCCTGACCGATCGGAAGAAATAGAGTTAAGTATCGTGATGCCCTGTCTGAATGAAGCAGGCACACTGAGGAGCTGTATAGAAAAAGCTAAAAGCTATCTGGCTACCAGCGGCGTGAGTGGAGAGATCATCATAGGTGACAATGGCAGCACTGATGGCTCCCAGCAGATAGCACGGGACTGCGGCGTGACGGTAGTAGAGACTCCTGAGCGCGGCTACGGCAGGGCCCTGATGGGTGCTTTCAGAGCGGCGCGTGGGCAGTATATCGTGATGGGAGACTCCGATGATAGCTATGACTTCAGCCAGATAGACCCCTTTGTGGTCAAGCTCAGAGAGGGTTATGACCTGATCATTGGAAATAGATTTAAGGGAGAGATCAAGCCCAATGCTATGCCTATGATGAATAAGTATGTGGGCAATCCGGTACTATCCACTCTTGGCCGTTTATTTATCCGTGGAGAGATAGGAGATTTTCATTGCGGCCTCAGAGCCTTCCGGCGCCGGGCGCTGCTCGACCTGCACCTTACCACCACAGGTATGGAGTTTGCCTCGGAGATGATAGTAGCTGCCTCCATCCATCATCTCCGTATCACAGAGGTGCCGGTAGTGCTCTCTCCGGACGGCAGGGGCAGGCCTTCGCATCTGCGTCCATGGCAGGACGGCTGGCGGCACCTCAGATTTCTGCTCTCTCACAGCCCCGGGCCACTTATTCTTATACACGAGCTACTCTTTATGGTAGGAGGCTTGATGCGAAGGCTTCTGAACCTCTTTAAATGAACAGAAACCGATATCTCCGGGCCACTTTTGTATCTCCTCACCGCGCGCTGCAGACGAAATTTTTTTAGTAATATTGAAAAGATCATAAATCCCCTGATTCAAATCTCGCCACATGAAGCCGAGCAATATCAAAACCAGTCAATGGCTGCAATACAATCTTCTCTTTTTAGCCGAGCACATCCTGGGTGAAGAGTGGTATCAAAAGGCCTTTGGGAATACAGAAAAAAAACTCTACAAAGAAATAGAAGAGTACGCCTCGCAGCATCCCAATACTGACAATTTCAGGATCATAGAGTATAAAAAAGGAGAGTATACAGATCCGGTAAAGGATGATCACTGCCCTATCGTATTTCGCGGTGCAGCATCTGACTGGCCCTGCCAGGGCAAGTGGAACTTTGACTACTTCAAAGAAAAATACGGACACGAAGAGGTGACCCTCGTCAATAATCCCGGCCTCATCAAAGATACAGACCAGGCTTATGACATTGTCAAGTTTAGTGAGTATATAGATAATATGAAGCAAGGCTCAAAGCGCTATCTCAAATTTTCACGTATTGTAGACGAGCAGTCAGACCTGCGTGAGGATTTCGATTATAGCTGGCTGCGCAAGTTTCGTCCGGGTGGTGCACAAAACGACCTGAATTATTTTTTTATGGGAGGCAAGAACACCATGACACCGATACATGATGGTTTTGCCATTACGATATTTGTACAGATAGAGGGCATCAAGCGCTGGGTCTTTTATCCTACCAATCACCGCCTTTTCATCGGTGTGAGGCCGCGCAGGTACAATTATTTCTATAGTGATGCAGACCCTTACAAACTGGATGACCCTAAGTACCCGCTACTCAAGCTGGCACAGCGCACTGAGGTGCTTCTGTACCCCGGAGATGTATTGTACTTCCCATCTCTGGTATGGCACCAGGTAGAGAATGTGACTGATAGTATCGGCGTGGCCTACAAGTTTGCTACACTCAAAGCGGGATTTACTTCTTCCAAAATGTTATTTCTTTGCTTTCTGCTGGCTACCAAACCTCCGCTCATCAATACATTCCTGCCTTGGAAAAAAGATATCCTGGAATATAAAAAGCCCAAAAAGGCCGCTACTGCCTGACAGCAGAGGAAAGGCTCCGCTGCGAGTCCCTTGTCTACAAAAAAAGCTTTAACCGCCGCTGCACAGGCAGCAGAAACCACCAAAGAGTCGAAAATAGGGCACAAGACAGGCTCGCTATAAACTCCGGCATATGACGCAGGACCCCCAGGCGCTTATATAGAAAAATATAGGTCTGGCTGCCGAGTGTCTTGCGACATATCTCTACCTGCCGGTCGGCCAGTACCTCAGGGACAAAATCTACGATTAGTACATAGCGTTTGTGGTCTGAGCGGTTCCACGCCAGATGTCGCTGCACTATCGTGAATGCCATGACCTCACCATCTGCCCAGCCCTGTGCCTCCTCACCCACCTGCAGCGCTATAGCAGGATATGGCTCCGGTACTATCAAGCCCACATGAGCCCGTATCACCCCATTGGTATCTCCGTAGTGCGGCTTTATCTCGGTATGTGGGGAGAGCACACTGATCGTCACGGTAGTGATATTGGGTATGCGATCAGTGAGCGCAGTCAGTAGCGGAAATTTCTCTCTGTTTTTGTGAAAGAGCACCATGTAGCTCATCAGATTGATAGTGCTCCAGTCAGTGCCACTCACCTGTGCCGGAGAGTAGGACCCCATACCCTTTATATTACCACGCTCGCGCTCATAGGCCAGTATCTCATCTCTTATTGCCTGCCAGTTCTCCTTTAGCGGATCTAGCTCCGGAAACCATTCCGGTGGATAGAAGTTGGGCAAGCGGCCGTGATACTCCTCTTTAGGTGGTCTGAGGTAGACCAGTTCCTCTCCTGCGGGCCAAGTGAACTTCTGGATAGTCATAACCTGTTTTTTGTGAGATAAATGGGATCACTACGAATCTAAACATCTGGCGTGATATTTTTTGCTGGCGCTTCGCCGGGCCGCCAGCCATACAGGTACTGGCCATCCCACAGCAGGCAGATACCACCGACCACCACCTCCGGTACTAAAAAAGACAAATGGGTGTAGATGCCAAACAGCGCATAGCTTTGGAGCACTGCGTGGTCTGTGGCGGCACCGTGTATTTTGGCCGCCAGTATCAGCACCAGATACAGGCCGTAGTGCAGCACGCCCACATTGCTCGGGGCAGAAGGTATGAAGGCGATGATCATCATGCTCACTGCCGTGAGATAGGCCGTGTATACTGATGCTACCGGACCTGAGATGCCTGCCGCCTTTAGCAGCAGAAAGAACTGCAATACATTCAGCAGAAAGGCACCGACGCAGAAAAAAAGATATGCTGTCACAAAACCATTCTGCCGTATACCTGCCATTTGCCATGAGGCATATTTGTATATTCTGTATAGAAACCTGCCTGGACGCCGTAGGGTGCAGACTATGCGCCAAAGAAATTTTTCCAGCAGCACATAGCGCAGCATAAGTAGATATAAAGTACCCAGCAGTACTGCTGCTAAAGCCGTGTAATAAATGGCCAGGAAAATATAATCTCCCGTAAAAGGGCTGATCGCAAACAGGATACAGGCTATGATTACAAACATTTGTGCATCGAGCCACTTCTCCGTGATGATAGATGCCACTGCGCTGGCAAAGGGTATCCGCTGGCGGCGTGAGAAGTGCCACGCACGCACAGCATCGCCCAGATTGCCGGGCAGTACGCAGTTATAAAAATTACCTATGGAGAGGCTACTGAATGTAGCCGGTTCTTGCCAGTCGCTTCCCCTTTTTAGCCATACTATCTTTGCCCGCATAGATTGAAACCAGGTAGCGAGTACAAAGGCAAATATGGATCCGGCAAAGTACGTGGCCTCCGTCACGCTCATGCGTATAGATCGCAGCTCCAGGCCACTCTGGTGAATGACGAGCCAAAGCAATACAGCGCTGATAGCAAACCCTGGTATAGAGCGCAGGCTAAATTTGTCTGAAATGGCCAGGCCGTAGTCAGGCTGCATGAGAGGTGTGGCGGCTTTAAATGCCCGGTATGCAAACTAGGTTTTAAAAATATTGACAGGGGCAAAATCTCCTGGCAGTACCGAATGTATCACATCGCTCCCGGCACCAAACCACTGCCGCAATACAGAGGCATATACTGCTTTGAAATCATATTGCAGAGGCAGGTTATCATCCACAGTCACCTTATCCGGTATCACAGGATTGTGCCCTATGATCTGGCTATCTATATCTGCTCCGAAGTAGATGACCGGCTGCGTAGAGCCATGATCTGTGCCCAGGCCGCTGGTAGATACGATCCTGCGGCCAAACTCTGAAAAGGTCATGCCTGCTACATCTCCCTCGCGGCCCATGTGCACCACATCATCCCAAAAGCAGGTGATGGCTTGTGACAGTTTGCTCAATAAGGTAGCATGGACACCCTTTGTTTTGTCGGAGGCTGTCACCTGCTCTACATGCGTGTCAAAGCCTTTCATGTCCACCATGTAGACAGATGTTTTCAGTCCGCCGTGGATCAGGCGGGCTACCACTTTCAGCTGATCTGCCAGAGAGTTTTCGCCGGCCTTAGGGTACATTTTTGAGGATGCGAAGGGTGTGTCCAGCGCCTTCTTCACCACGTCCGCATATTTATCTGTCTGTAGCAGTATTTCCCGTATACTTTTCACCTCCTCTACTCCAAAACTATCAGGCCCGCTGCCTTTGGCATCAGTATCTGATGCGCCAAACGGTATATTGGGATTCACCACTATGCTCATATCCATCGCCTTGCCCTGAAACAGGAAGGTACCCGTATCTCCTACCTTCATAGCGGGTGGGTCAGGTTGCTCCTTGCTGGGATAGCCATCGGGATAGTTTTTAAATTTTGTCTCCAGATACCTGGCCATCCAGCCCGTGTAGAGAGATTTATCAGCAGGCGAGCCAGTGAGCCAGATATCTGAGGACCGGAAATGGGAAAAATTAGGATGCTCGTAGCCTACGCCTTGTATGAATCCCGCCAGCCCATTGTCAAACATATCCCGGATGCCGGCCAGAGAGGGGTGCAGCCCTGTTTCCGACGTTCCTTTTATTGGTAGTATTTTATTCTCAGGTATGAAAATATTAGGTCGTGCAGCAGCTATCTGGCCATAGTGGCTGACAGGTATCACAGTGTGCAGGCCATCATTGCCACCTATCAGCTGTATGATCACAAAAACCTTATTACCCTTGCCCTGCCGGCGTACATGGCAGGCATCCAGCGCGCTCAGTAGCGGGTACATGGCTGCCATGACTGCGGTATTCCGTATAAAGGTTTTTCTATTCACTTCTTTTTTTATTCTCTCATTTATAGATCACATCACGTGGTACTCCGGCAGGCTCAGCAGTCGCGCATAAAACATCCTGAGACGGGCATCCAGCACTTCCTTTGTCTCTACGTCATCCGGATGATCTGCTAGCTTCTGCCATGCTTTCTGCCAGTAGTAGTCAGTATCCATACCTGATACGAGCAGGCCCTTTAGCTGGTCTACGGTAGATGGTGCCGGTGCCACAGCGCATAGCCGTCTGGTCACCTGTGCTATGAATCCCGGCAGGTCCCCCGGGTTTTCAAATTGTCGCGAAAAATTCAAAAAGTCGAAACTCACACTGTATCCGTTAAATATAAGTCCCTCATGCGTACTGAGCCCATCACTTAGTTTTTTCCGCATGCTGAGGCTGGCAGAGTTTACCCACCAGCGGTGATAGTTAGGTGCCTGATAGTAGGCCGGCCAGCCGGCCACTGACGGCGGATCTCCTATACGCTGAGATAGGTCCTCACAGTTGAGGTGGTATTGCAGCCATGGCTCATGACACTCCTTGAGGGTAGTATAGGTTTTCTCCGGTGCCAGATATACTGTCACCCCCATCTCCAGCGTAGAGCCGAGCAGAAATTCTGCCGGGCTTTTGACTATACCACCCCTTAGAGCCGGGTCAAAGAAGTGCTCACTGCCGAGCAGCACCCTCAGCACCGGCACGACCTCAAAATTATTTTGAAAATAAATATCAGCCAGCGGCGCTATGACCTCGCGCTCTATCACCTCATCTATATGAGCGTATACAAACCACCGGTAGAGATTGCGGCACACATATTTCGCAGCTTCTCTTTTGCGCAGGATCATGTCTATCAGCTCATCTGTTTCCACACTACCCTCTTTGCCTTCGCGACCTTTTATGATATGGTGCTCAAAAAAGGCAGAGAACCGTTTGTCTGCAGTCTCATGCTGGGCCGGGTCAAATACACCCTTACACGTATCCTTATCATCTTTCCATCCCGTCAGTACGCGCGCTGCGGCCTTTACATCTTCCTCCGTATAGTGTATGTCCGGGCTCTTGCCCAGAGTGAATAACTCCATCAGCTCACGGGCATAATTCTCATTTGGAGCAGACTTAAAATTAGTGTTGCCACCGAGGTATACGAGCATAGCCGGACTGGTAGTGCCCTCACGTATCAGCTGTCGGAAACTGCCCAGCGCATGCACACGCAGCATGGCCACGTAGAAGTAAGAATAGCGGCTATCCTTCACTACATCGGTCTCGGTCACAAAGTGATTGTGCCAGAAAAGCGTCATTTTCTCCGTGATGGAGTGGTCACGATTGAGTATCAGGCCGGTCCACCACATACGAAACATGATCTTGCGGCGGTAGTTTACCTCCTCGCTCTCATAGGGTGCGTGTATCCATGTACCACCTAGTTTCACATAGGGGTCCACTCCGTCTGATATCTCCTCCCGTACGGGTGGTGGTGTAGGAGATGGCCGCAGCAAATCATCCAGACATTGACCTAATGATTTACTTTTATAAAATGAGACATCACTATGACCTGCGCCAAACAGGCACCTGCGCAGCAGGTGCAGCAGATCTTCTTCGCTGAGGTCACTTTTATATGGCTTCAGACTATATGTGCCTATAGAGGCCATGGATCAGTCTCGTTTAGGAGCCAATTTAGCTACTTGCAGGCGCTTTTAAAAAATAAAATTCAGCTATATATCTTTATGTTCCATATAATGCACTGATGGGTGGCCGGTCCTCAGCGAAACAACTGATCTCTGTCATGATCTGCCCTGTTTGCCAGTGATATATCCTTACTTTTACTATTTTATGACACAGTCACTACACACGCAGGAGCCAGACCGCTACTTTCTCAAAGAGACCCGGTATGATGGTGCTCATCCCCGCTATTATGATCCTGCTGCATTCCAATGGGTGTCTATGCTGGAGGGCAGGTACGCTGAGATCGTAGAGGAGATCAGCGGGCTCACGCAGGGCCATGAAGATATGCCGCCCAATCTCAACCCCCCATATCTCAGCGCCCCTGATGCCTGGAGAAACTTCTATTTTTTCAACTTCCGCTGGTACAATCATAAAAACTGTCTGAAATACCCCAAGACGTTTGCCCTGCTGCAGACCATACCCCATATTTCCTTTGCCGGTATCACTGTGCTGGAGCCACACAGCCGGGTACTGCCTCATATCGGTGAGACCAATGCGATCATCCGCTGTCATCTGGGCCTGCAGATCCCCGGCCGGTATCTGGACTGCGGTATACAGGTAGATGATGAGAAGCGGGGCTACCACACGGGACGGCTGCTTATGTTTAGCGATGCCCATATGCATACTACATGGAATGATACCGACCAGCGCCGGTTTCTGCTCATCCTTGATGTCATTCATCCGGATTTTGTACAAAAGGGGGACTGGGTCTGCGCGCAATCACTCGGCGCACTCACTATCAAATACATAGATGAAAAGATACCCATCATCAGCACTTTGCCGTCCTTTGCTCTCACAGCCTTTCTCAAGGTACTGGCCCTGCTCTGGTATCTCTTCCTGCCTGTACAAAAGAGATTTGCCGTTTTTTACAAATAGACGCTGACCTTTATCATAGCTCCTTCTTCATCACAAAAATGCGCAAAGTAGCGTATCTTCACTGGCACCTGCATGGCATAGTGCTGCAGGTTGATCACAGACTGTCATATGCGTCCGATATTCAAAGATGAAAAACTCCAGGCTGCCTTTGAGAGTGACGGGTATGTGAAGCTGAAACTATTCACACCCGAGCAGATACAGGTACTCCGGGATTACTACGAGGGTGTGCGCGCAGAGCACGAAGCGGCTATGCAGACGGAGAGCCTCTACTCATCTGTAGAGACAGGCAATCCCGACCTGCTCATAGCCCTGGACCAGCTGGTAAAAACGACCATCATGGACCAGGTGCAGGCCGTATTTCAAAACTACCAGGTACTGATCTCTAACTATCTGATCAAAAATAGTGGTGACAATAGCGAACTGATGCCACATCAGGACCTGACCTTTGTAGACGAGCCGTCGGAGTGCTCATTCAACCTCTGGATACCTCTGCAAAAAACAGATGCCGACAGCGGCCAGCTCAGAGTACTGAAGGGAAGCCACAAGATCAAAAAGACACTGCGCGTAGTACCGGAGTATCCCCGGCCCTTCGTACACCTGCAGGATACTATCCGTGCCTTATTCACTGACATAGCCACAGATATAGGTGAGTGTGTAGTGCTCAATCATGCCGTACTGCACGGCTCCGCAGCCAATCATACCGGTAGCCCACGCATAGCCATCATACTCGGTATGTGCTCAGGTCCTGCTGACATCCACTACTACTATATGCCCCAGGGTGATAGTACGCGGATAGAAAAATATAAAATGACCCCGGAAGACTATTATTATTTCAAATCCGATGGCCGGCCCGCGCGTGCACATCAGGTAGATACGATAGCCCATACATTTGAGCCGGCCTCTGTAGAAAGCTTTAAACACTGGATCCGCAGAGATCCGCACCTGAGCCTGATGACCAAGATCAATCTTCTATACTTCAAATCACTGCAGCAATAAATGAAACCAGACCTTCTGATCAGAGACCCCGAGTACAAGACCGCCCTGGATGAAATGGGCTTTTGCGTAGCCCCGCTTTTCTCGCAGGCCCAGATAGGCCGGATCAGAGATCTGTATCACCAGTTCTCTATCGAAAACAACGTCTCAGGACTGATAGCGAGCCATAGCAAAATAGGCGGCGATAGAAATCTGCGCCTCAGTGGCGCACTGCGGGATATAGTGATGCCTGCTCTCACGGAGTGGTTTTCAGATTTTGATTTCTTCATTGGGGGGTTTATGGTCAAGGAAGCCAATAACCCAAAGGAACTGACCCTGCACCAGGACTGGAATATCGTAGATGAAAAGCAATACACCAGCTACCAGATATGGGTACCGGTAGATCTGTCTTATCCTGACAATGCAGGCATGTTTGTCGTGCCCGGCAGCCACCGCTTTTTTGACAACTACCGCTCGGGCAGCTACAGCATACCTGACGTGATAGCAGACGAGCACATCAGGCCCTACACCGTAGATATGATCATCCCCCCGGGCCATGCGCTTGTATTTCACAATTCGCTTTTCCACGCCTCATATCCCAATAATTCACCGCAAAACAGGATATCTGCTATCATAAGCATCTACAAGAAAAATGCACCACTATCATACTTTCAGAAAAATGCAGCATCTGGCAAAACAGATGTATACCAGATCACACCCGACATCTTTCTCACTACGCTCAATAAACTGGAGAATGGCGGCATACCGGATACCTATCTCGCCCATAGCGCAGGACCATTGCAGCTATTAGAAAACAGGGCAATAAACAGCAGGGACCTGGCGGCAAAATATCTCTCCTCCATCGGAGGCGATCCTGCCGGCTTTGAGCCATTGCAGCGCCATATACTCCGGGATCGCGATATAGAGCACTCTATGAAAAAAGACGGCTATGTAGTGTTAGATTTCCTTTCGCCGGAGACGGTGGAGGAGCTCAAAGCCGAATATGACAGACTATTCAAGGCACCGGGTACCAATATTGGCCGCTTCACACCTATGGAGCATGCTACAGCAGAGTCCAAAAGGTATATCCACAACTTTATCATAGACAAAGTACGAAGCCGGCTGGACCACTACTTTCAAAACTATCAGACTCCGATAGCCAGTTTTTTTACGAAATATGCGCACTCTACCGGAGACCTGTCATGGCACAATGACGCCTCTCTGATCATCAATACGCATCTGGAGCCTCACTATGGCATCTGGTGCCCGCTCATAGATGTAGATGATAGCAATGGTGCATTCTGCCTCATAGAGGGTAGTCACAAATTTTGCCACTCCGTGTATGTAGACGGCATACATTGGCCGTTTTCACAGTACCTGCCGGAGTTTGACCGCATAGGCCGCGTCCTGACACTGCGTGCCGGGCAGATGGTCCTTTTTGATCTGCGGCTGATACATAATGCTGTGCCCAATCAGTCTGACCAGGACAGGTTGGTATTTGCTATCAGGCTCACACATACTGCCACGCGGTACTATAGTTTTCTGTGCGTAGACTCAGATCAAGATGCGATCAGCATGTATGAGGAAAAGCCGGACTACTATCTGCGCGATGACTGGTCCGGAGCCAATCAGGCCGGTAGCAGAAATATAAAAGTAGGAGAGATGCAGCACATCTACGCTCATATAGACCGGGCAGCTATAGCCGGCAGGCTAAAGTCAGAAACCGCCCCCATCTGATGGCCAGATATCAGGACCAGTAGAATATCTCCTTGCCGTCATTGGAAAAGTTGACAAATCCTCCGTAAGTGATGCGAGGTGTATCGCCTTTGATATTTTCTACCCGGTGCCAGATAGGCCCACCGGAGAAAACAAGTATATCTCCGGGCTGTGGTTTTACGGTGAATTGCTCCACATCTTTCAGGTAGATCGTATTGCCATCTTTGTCTATCACAGAGTCGTTTTCGTCAGGCGTAGCCTTGGCTACTACATCTTTCCACAGCATGTCATATATCGTTAGCTCGCCGCCTGCCTCGGTATTTTGCAGATTGAAGAAGAAGCTGAGCTGGTCGCTCATATCGATATCATTGGCCAGTAGCGAGTAGTAGTATTCAGACTGCTGCTGAAACAGATTACCACAGTGCACAAATAGTCCCCCCCTGTCCTTATAAAACACCCTGAAGCACCCCTCGGAGACCGGTATGCCTTTGACCTTATTGATCGGTACACTCACCTTGTAGTCAGCCGCCACCGCCCGGAAAAACGCATTGACCCGATCTTTCACCAGCTGTAGGGCCGGCTCGCGGGCCATCAGTTTATACATCGTGTTGAGTGACTCGTAGTAGGCATCCAGTCTCTCACCGTCATTTGTGATGATAGCAAAGGGGGTAGGAAACATTTTGCCGGATGGCGTATTCATTGCGTCTTCCTCCAGCGGTCTCTCCAGCGCCCGGAGCATCTCTGCCACCTCCTGCTGGGAGAAAAGGTTGCGTAAAACAAAACCATGTATCTCACCGTTTTTTAGTTTGCGTATCAGGTCGCCATTTTCTGCCATTTTAGCCGCTGGCACCTCTATGAAGTTGAAAAAAATGCGGGGTCCCGTGATAGTGCTGGTTTGCTCTGCGATCATCTTATTGCTGTTTACTCAAAGATACCAAGTATCCTTTCAGATTGTATAAAGGTTGTATTTTATAATACTTCTAAAATCGTTTTATCGGGAGCTGTCCGTCTGATGGAGCAGAGATTCTATCTCCCTGTTTCCGGGAAATAATCTCTGGGCCGAAAGCAATATAGCCCTCGCGCTATCTGCTCGTCCCATGCCCGCATAGGTGCGGTAAATATTGATATATGGATTAGGATTGCCAGGTATGTGTTCTATAGCCTTTCGATTGACAGCCAGTGACCTTTGGTACTCTTTCAGCAGAAAGTAATGATAGCTGAGCTTGCTGTAGTTGTCGTAGTCCTCCGGTACTAAAACGATGAGGCGCTCCAGATATGGTGCTGCCGCTCCATACATCTTTTTGTAGATATAGATATCGGATACCGTCCTATATACATCCGGATAGGTGCTGTCTATAGATATGGCATATAGCATAGACTGCAGTCCGCTGTCTGGTTGATTGAGATTGAGATAGACCCTGCCTATATCATAGGCTACATTAAAGAAATTGGGATAAATAGCCTTTGCCTTTTGGAAGTTGTCCAGCGCTTCACCCATCATCGCTCTGCGCCGGGCAGTATCCTGCTCTGCAGTGGCGTGCTGCATGAGATGCAGTGCCAGCAGATTGTGCGCCTGTGCCGAGTTTTCTACATATTTTATATCATGGCGGAAGAGTGTGAGATCATCCTTCCAGTCAGCGTTTCGGGCCACTGTCAGCACGGAGTAGAGCAGCAGCAGAGCCATGAATACCCCCCTGCCGGCGGGAGCCATAGACTGCCAGTCAGCTTTTCTTTCAGTATCCCTCGCAAAAAGATAATATATCGTCGCCGTAGCTGCCAGGCACCATCCCAGAGAGGGTAGCATGAGAAAGCGGTCTGCCATCATGCCGGGTACGAAATAGAGATAATTGGAAACACTGGTGATGGCGATCAGGTAGAGCATCAGTCCAAAACTGACCAGCGGACAGCCGCGCAGAGTCATAGCTGCGGCTATCAATAGGATCAGATAGACCAGCAGGCTGAGCAGCGAGATGGGATCTGACAAATGCTGGGGGCGGATCACCTTATATCCATAATAAAATGAGAGTGGATAGGGCACTATTACTTTCTGCAGATAGTGAAGCACGATGGACATAGACGTACCGATGCGCACACTGACTGGGTCGTGTCCCGACACGCACTGCTCTATGTACTCCAGCGGACGGTTTTGCGTCTCCCCTATGAGTGGCGGATTGGCCCTTTCCGTGGCCTGGTGTATACCTTTCACGCCTGTGTGGTATACTCCCTTGCTGGCCACCAGCAGGCTTTCATCCCGGGTACTTTTGGTCAGGTAAAAAAGCAGTACTGCAGGCACCACAAAGATAATGATGCTCAACCTCATCCCCTTGCGGTAGCGCGTCAGCAGGATAGCCGCTACAAATGCTGCCAGGCCATAAGCATATACTGCTGCCGGTGCCCGGAAAAGGCTGAATAACTCCCAAAAATTGAATCCGATGAGCAGCACCAGTGGGATCAGGAGAAATACTCTCACGCGCCTGTCGGCAAACAGGAAAACAGCAGGAAGGGTCAGTAGTGTGCGAAAATACTCCGGGATCTTCAGCGCGTTAGCCTCTGTGAATCCCATGCCGGCAGGATCACGGTATCCCTCAAACAAAGCCACTAACAGAAAGGCTAACAGTCCCGGCCAGAAGAGGTCCCTCCGTCCAAATACAAGTAAAAAAGCCAGATACTTGGATACGAGGCTCGTGTAGCCCTGCATGTACTCTATATCTGTGAATGGATACAGACAGTTGATAGCTATACAAATATTGAATAGTGAGGTGCCCCACCACGACAGCGTAGCGCTGCCGCGTAGCGCCAGTATGCCGAGCAATACCAGCGGCAGCAGACCCGGCAGGAAGAAGTCATGCAGCATCAGAAAAAAATAAATGGCCCCCAGCGATATACAGAGCAGTGCCGGCTGCCAGGCCCAGACTGTCTCTGCGGGTACCAGACCGCGTATGACGTCCCTATACGTCTGCACCGGGAGTATAGGGCCCGGAGCTTCTCTCCTCCATATACTACTGTGCGAGACGCGTGTATATACACGAGAGGCTCCTACTCGCACTGCAGCGATGACTGCCTTATAGTTTTTCACCGCGGTGAAGGCTGCGATAGTAGCACCTAGGGCCATTATTACCTCAAATTTTGCAAAGCCGCTGCTGATATTGAGCAGAAAGTATGATGGTAGCAGGAGGCTGAGGCCGATCAGTAGTACTATGCCGGCAGAGGCATCTGTAAAGAAAAGCAGTGCCAGCGGGATGATGAGCACCATAGACAGGATGCTGGTCTTGCTCATGAGTGCCAGCGTGAAGAGTATAGTGCTGGCCAGCGTGAGCCAGACCTTGCGCGACCGTGCGATATAGATGGCTACACTGAGCGTCAGGAGGGAAAAGATCAGTGCAAATATTTCATCCCTGTTCTTGATACTGGCTACTATCTCTGTATGTGAGGTGTGAGCTGCAAAGAGCATGGCTATGCCAAAAGAAACATAGTCAGGATAGGCTACCAGTAGCTTGCACAGCACTCTGTACAGCAGCCAGCAGCCCAAAGCATAAAACAGAGCATTGAAAAAATGACTGACAGGCGCATGCTCTCCAAAAATGTCATGCTCTATCGCAAAAGAGATGAGGACGATAGGGCGATACTCATAGGCATAGCCCATATTGTCCTGATAGTATGACGATGACAAAATCTCGGGTACGGCGGATACGCCATGAGATGTGAGCCGATGGTTCAGCGTCACCAGCTCATCATCCAGGTTATACCCATTAGGTATAGCATTGGCAAAAAGCAAAAATGCAAATACAAAAACCGCTACCGCGTAGTAGCTCCTGAGCATGAGGATTTTCTTCGGCCCGACAGCACTCGTGGGCTTGTTCTGTTTCTGTTTCGGCATAAATAGTCTCTGAGCTCAAAACGTCCTCACATCTTCATGTATCATTAAATGTAGTTGTTTTCCCTTTATTGCCTCAAAGTTTGTCACCGGAAATAAGGCAACGAAAGGCTTATTCCTGTGAGTCTTGCTTTTCTCACCTAAAAATAAAACATGCAGAAAAAGTCACATTAACAGAGGGGCGCAAGATGGATACTTTTATCTTTTCAAAAATTTGAGGAACCTATTGGAAATAAAAGTAGTGGTGGTAGCCAGTAGCCCAGCCTGTAGCGTACCCTCCAGTGCAGCAAAGAAACACTCTATCTCTCCAGGCTGCACGATCACCGGCGGCGAAAAGTTGATCCCCTCCGGGGTGAAAGAGGTGTAAACATTATAATGCGAAAACATCCAATCAGTGATGCCGGCTAGTATGACCTGATATACAAAGCGGTCCTGCTTTACCATAGTCACCGGCAGTAGCCGCAGTGCGCTCTCCACCAGCTCTGTTTTGATATTGAGTCGTATAGAGAATAACGTCCCCTGACCTACACCCTCTCTGACCAGGCCGGGAAATTTGGCCTGTAGGGCGGCTATCTGAGCGGAGATCATCGCGCCCGCCCGCCGGCTTTGGCTCACATAGTCATCATCGGCTATGATATTGAGCGCCTCTATGGCTGTGGCACACTCCTCGCCAAATCCATTGTAGGTGGTAGAGTGCAGCACAAAGTCATGATGATTGCCAAAGGTCTTTTGCAGCACGGGGGTACGGGCTACAAAAGCTGAGAGGGACGATTTTCCTCCCCCTATAGATTTTGACGTAGTCAGTATATCCGGCACCACCCCATAGTCCATAAAGTAAAAAAGATTACCCGTTTTGCACCATCCTGTAAACACTTCATCAAAGACCAGGATTATATTGTCTTTATCACAAATTTCGCGCAACGCCTTCAGAAATTCACCATCACACTTTCGCCCCGTGCTGGCCGAGTAGGGCTCCAGAAAGATAGCATAGATATCTGAGCTCCCATCTTTCTTTCTGAGTGCCGACACAGTCCGTCTGATAGATTCTATATTGCCATATTCATAGGCCACGGTGCCCGGTATTTTCGGGAATCCATAATGTAGCTCTTTGGAGCCTGTGATACTACCCGCTCCCAGCAGCTTGCCATGATAGGATATATCAGAGTAGAGTATCTGAGAGCGGCTGCCCGCGTGATACTTGTGAGCCATTTTGATCGCACCGTCCACAGCCTCCGCACCCGAGTTGCAGAAAAAAGGATAGTTGAGGTCTGCCGGCAGCATAGCAGCCACATTGGCACTGAGAGCCGCCAGGTACGGAGAGAATATGGTCTTGTGCACCTCCATACGCTGCTGCTGTTGATACCTGATCCGGGCTGCCAGTATCCGCGGGTGATTGTGCCCATGATTCAGTACCCCCTGGCCTCCGGTAGCATCCAGCACTTTTTTGCCGCTGCGGGTATAAAGCCAGAGCCCCTCAGCCCGCTCTATCAGCTCCGACCCGATGGCAAATGTAGAGAAGACATCCTCATACACAGGATTGATATAGGCCTTGTACAGGTCCTTTATTTCTTTTAGAGAGACGCGCTCTGCATCATCTATGGTCAGAAGTTTCTTGTTGATATGCATGATTTATGGTTTGTGATCCGCTCAGGATAGATCCTTGCGTCCCATTTGAAACTAATATTATAACGCTACTGCAGTTCCATACCGTAATGCCCGATAAAGTATTTAGCTATCGTATCGGCCACTATTTTATCTACCATCTCCGTAGGATGCGGGTCATGAGAATTTACCACCCTTTGGTCCAGAGGGAGATCTCTGACCAGCGGGGTTATGTCTATTACATCTGTATGCTGTGCACGTAGCGCCTCTGCCAGCCGCTGGGTATAGAGCCTTTCGGCATCTGCAGGACCGCCGCTCCACAAATAAGGAAAAATGATGACCAGAAATTTGCTGCCTTTGCCCTTATAATATGCTGCGGATTGGCTAAGCGGCCTCAAGTGCTCACTGAAGGGAGTAACATAAGCACCATTTGAGTCTGTCAGCGCGTGCCCCTCTACTACTATACTATCAGCAAGGTAAATTTGATTCAAAAAGTTCATATATGTCCGATAGCTGGCCACCTCATTATGTCGGAAGTATTCCCAGTATATATAATCCAGCAAAAAAGACCGCTGTCTGAAAAACATTCTGCCAAAACGTTCTATCGGGTCTTTCCTGATTTCGTTTTCATAAATATCAGGTCCCAATTCAGACGTGTCTATGTCATCACCAAAGTACTGCCATACCACAGCATAGGGCTGCTGCCCGGCTGCAGTGTCAAAGGCAAACAGTGTTTCTTTCTCGTGATATATATCAGCGCCGCCGTCGCCCAGGTTTACACATATTACCCGATCGTCAGTGTCCTTAGGTATATTCTGAAACTGTCTCAGCAGACGTTCTACCTGCGCGGGAAAACTTTGCTCTGTATTCTCAAGCCCAAATCCAAACGTAAAAGAGTCACCGATAAACCATATCGACTTTTTCTTCTTTTTCAGATTGGGAATAGGTTCTCTGAAATCTGCACGGTCTTCTTCACCTTTGGAGTTTATAAAATTAAAAGTAGTACGATGTGTAAAGTGTCTTTTGCTCCAAAGCTTGTAGCTCCAGCGCATACCTATTCCGTTGGTCCGCTCGTAGTGGAGGAAAAAAAGCTCTCCACTCAGCAGGATGATGGTCAAGACCAACACCAGCAGTACTGCATTCTTGACTTTTTCTGATAGCGAAGAGCGTATAGCACAAGCTACGCACAAGCCAGCGAAGGCAAAGATAGAAAGTACTAAAAATACCGTAGCCACCGACTGCAGTAGCATCATTCTTGCAGGCCGTAGCGACTGGCCCATAGGACCCGGAAACATCATCATCCGAGTGATATAAACATATATAGCCAGCAAAAGAAGGGGGAGCAGGATCAACACCCACCATGTCAGTCTATTACTCACTACACCGTTTCGTCTCATACTATTGATACTTCGCTAGCGCTCTTTTATAATGTTCTTATGGGCATATTTACCGTGTCAGCTGGTTTTTCATCTTTTCGGAGATAGCCTGTCCTATACGTGTCATTCTGTAAAAGGAAGCCGGCAAATGTGTTTCCCAGTCTTTCTCAGTGGGCAGGTATAGCCAAACTTGTTTTTTATTGGTATCCAGTTCCATCACCTTAGTACCTTCCTGATCTGTAGAGGCACAGATCAGGGTATTGCCATTAGGTAGGCGCTGTGCACTACCGAGAAAAGGGGCAGCCATAGATTCTTTCGGCTCAGCGGTATATTCCCAGACTATTTTATTTGCGCGAGGCTCATATTCTGTGATACTCACCCATGGTCGGCCTACAGGCTTTATAAAAGGCCTTGGGGCAAAAACCTTATGAAGCGGATTTAGATAGGCTTCTCTGCCCTGTTTATCCTCATCCCAGTATTCGGCATCTGTACTGTTTTGAAAGATCAGAATCGTGTTTTGTGGTGTCAGCGTGACGGTATGCAGCCGTGTAGGGTCAGGCAGATAGCCGATCCACTCAAATCTACGTGTAGCCGTATCTAGGATACCATAGCATGCATAGGGATTCAAGGATATAAGAAGGTTGCCCTTCCTGAAAGCAGGATTGAAACCGGCGAGAGAGTTGTCCGGTAGCACTTGCATAGAGTTTAGGTGCGACCACTCGTATGCTTCGCCAGAGCCTTGATCATTTCGGGCCTTGATAAAAAACCGCTCGGGAGCCTGAGAAATATACTCTTCTATCCCCTGCGCCGAATCAAAGGGAATAAGTAAATCTTTCAGCATTACGGACTTTGAGATTATGGAGAAGTACTCATTCCAATGATCCAATAGTGACCACCTGTATATAACCTTCCCTTCAGGAGATAATATCAGAATGACATCATACCTCAGGTTTATTCCCTTAAACTTATCCATTTGACTGACAAATAGATAGATAGCTCCACCATCGTCTACCGTGATTTCATGATGCACATGGCTTATGGGTACCTGCCACAGCACTTTTCCGTTTACATCAAATTTTGCAAGCATAGAGTCTGATGCCCCTAGCATAGTGCCGTCAGAGAGCACCTTTATAAATCCCCAGGGGTATTCTTTTAGGACGTTGCCCCTCATATCCAGTAGCAGGCTTCTCTCCTTTTGATCTAAAATATTGAGTCCTGGGTCTGCATGAGCGGTATCATAAATCAGGACGTCATCCACAGGAGTTGCAGGCTGTATACTATGTTTACACTGGCCGAAGAGCAAAAGGACGAGGAGACCTAAAAGAGATTTTTTCATTTTAGTGAAAAACCTGATTTTTTGAAAGTAAAAAAACAATTGGCTTCATGAATGGAGTAATGAAAATAACGGATTACCTTGGGTTCTGGGTTTTCACCACGCGTATCTTAAATTGTTTTTCTATAAAAAATTGCCTGCCATATTGACTGCAATATTCCAATGTGTACGCGGGATGTGATTGAAAATGAGGCACTTCTAACACCATACTATCACCTGCTGATGGTTGCCAAGGTCTGTAACTATTCAGCAAAGTGTCAGGATAATGCGGCAGAAAGCAGATGTTAGTCAGCGTATAGTGGCCTGAGGGCAGCATAGTAGTACCCGTACTATCTATATGATACCTGGCACGACTGGAATAATATAACGCCGGCGACAACTCCTGATAATATTGGAAATCGGTCGTTCCCCTTTTTTCAAACAAACGATATTTATAGATCGCGTGCCGTGGATATTCTATTGCATTAAAATCCTGGATCACAAAACCGTAGTTGACGCATGCCAGGAGTACCATGCACCACATGACCATATCTGACCGACATAGCTTTTGCTGCTGCAAGAAGATCAAGACACCTATGATCACAAAAGGGTAATACATGTGTAATACACGACCCTCAAAAACCATCTGATCGAAAAACACCACATAGGCTCCGAATGCCACATATGCTATAGTGCCGAGCGCAAACAGTAGGCTGATACTATATTGATCTTTTAGTTTGAAAAGCATCAATCCTCCCATGACAGACAGGCATAGCAACACTACTCCCCACCACTTCTCGACCAGATAAAAATATAGTGCTATAAAATACAATCCCTCATTGTTGCTACCTTCTCCTTCTATCGTCTTCGAATAGCTATAGACAAAGCTAAGATACGACCCACCTTCATATCGCAGGATAGCTTCATAAAATAATACAAGGACTATAAAGGGAGCTACAAAATATGCTGTGTTTTTTATTGCATGTTCCTTATGCCTGTAGCTGCGGAGCATCAGAAAACCTGCATTAATAAAAATGAACATAAAGCCGCCCATATAGTGAGTGAGTCCTATGGCAGAAAGCAACCCCGCCAGCAGTATCGTACCTGGCCTCTGCTCCTTCCGTAGCAATATATCTAGCGCCAGCAGCTGCCAAAGCAGCGCCTGATCATACGGTAGTATATGGCGCGTGTATATGTTAAAGTTGAAGAGTGTACCCAACAACAGTGTACCAGTCAAAGCCATCTCAATAGTGAAACCCAGTTTGACTAATATTCTGTAAAATACATATAGGCTGAGTAGAGAAAAGACAATGTTATACACGCCCATTAGGCAGAGCATGTCAGCGCTTAGCATTTGCCTGCCAGTGGCGTGTGCGATAGGCAGCAGGCTGATGTACTCTGCCAGCCGCATAGCCAGCTCGGGCAGCTGAGCCTGCATTTCGCCTACGGCATGGGTCCATGTAGACAAATGACCAAAATCCGCAACGTGCATATCTATCCAGATAAAGAGAAATTCATCCGGGTCTTCCAGATAGCCCTTTCCGGCTATCAGTATCCTACCGGTGAGCAGGACTGCAAAAACAAACACAAAATAGATGATCTGCTTTCTATTCATCTATACCGGTTTGATCAGAGCGGCGAGTGACTGCACCGGAGCCTGCAGCATATTATGCGGCCCATAGCAGCTCATCCAGCAGTGGGGGCACTTATCTTTCTTGATATCGGCCAGCAGCGCTTCGGCTTCTGCGCTGTGATAGTGCGCAGTGTCAAAACCCGGACCGATATGACTGATGGGCGGGAGAAACATGCACTGATGCACCTCTCCGGTAGCCATCAGGTGAGCAGAGGAGAGCCCTACATCACAGGGTATGATATTGGTGGTCCGGTTCTTGTCGAGAAAGAATATGCCTATCTTGATATATAGCTTTACGATCCAGTCTCCCAGAGAGGATATTTTATAGCTTTTGTAAATGCTCCTGAGAGATGCTGCGACATTCAGGTTAAAAGCTTTGTCTGCCTCCTTGCCGTTTTCCGTCAGAAATATACCTCCGGTATGCACAAAGGTCACAGCCTTGATCTTGTCTCTGAAGGCATGGTACGATGTAGTGATGAACGAATGATTGGTATCTGCCACGGTAATGCCAAAGTGCGCCTGTATACCGTGGGCAGTCAGCAGCTCATAGGTTTCCATACAGCGCGCATAGTTGCCTTTGATGCCTCTCATGGTGTCGTGTGTCTGCTCATCTCCGTCCAGGCTGATAGTGATGAAGAGGTCTGCCTTTAGCTCCTTTCTGATCAGCAGCGCATAGTCCAGTATGCGCTGCGGCATGAGCCCGTTGGTAGTGAAAGTAATGATGCGCAGTCCGGGGCAATTATCCTTTATGAGCCGCACCACCTCCGGAAACTGATTATTGGTCGTGACCTCGCCACCTGTCAGCGCCAGCCACAGCAGGTGGCGGTCCATTCTTTTCAGAAAGATCTCAAAGTCTCTGAGGTTTATTTTTTTGACATCCTCCTTTTTTATTTTCCATATGTCGCAGTAGAGGCATTTTGAGTTGCATTGTGTAGTGAGCTCCACTACCACCTTGTAGGGTACTATTTTATGCCGCTGGCCCGTCAGCTTATAGTATCCATGCTGCAGGTTTTTGAGTGTCAGATCTACTATGGTGCGGATGGTCATGAAAAATCGCTTGCCGTTATTTATTCATTGTTATAAAGGAGCTAGCCGCAATGAAGTAAACAAAATTACGCCGCCTTGTCGCTTCATATATTCATACAGGCCGAAAAAAGAAATAATTTCACTCTTACAGCCTTTCAGACACAAGATTCTTGTACTTTTCTACCTCATAAAGCTACGCAAAGATATGGATGCCGTCATAGCCCCTAAAAAACCGCAAAAGGAACCCCTTGTAGCCCTCAAGAGACAGGAGCGCTACCAGGGTCATCTGCCATATTTCTTTGAGCCGGAGTGGTTTCCTGAGCTGCAGCCGCTCAAGGATCACTGGGTAGCCATCAGAGATGAGATCCTGGAGTACGAGCGCCTGCATGGTGCTATCCGGGGCCTGGATTCAAACCCCTACGTCGCACCTCAGATAGAGGGCATCGAGTGGAGCAATCTCTTTCTCGAAAACTTTATGATCCGCCATCATCGCAATCACAAGAAATTTCCTTTTCTCAGCTCTGTGATAGATCAGATATCTGGCTGCTCCTTTGCAGTCATCAGCGTACTGTCTCCACATACTATCATCAAGCCTCACTATGGTGATACCAATGGGATCGTGCGCAGTCATCTCGGCCTGGTCATCCCCGCCGGGCTACCCGACTGCGGCATACGGGTGGGAGAGGAGGAGCGCGGCTGGCAGGATGGTGAGCTGGTACTTTTCACAGAGGCATATCTGCATGGCGCGTGGAATAACTCTGACAGCAAAAGATATGTACTGGTTCTCGACTTCGTGCCCGACTTTATGGGACAGAGCAAGATCAAAGTCTGCACCACACTGCTCGGCGCACAGTCGTTCAATTATCTGGAGCAGCGCTTTCCCCTATTTCGCCGCCTGCCGGACTCCTGGGCGGATATAGTGTGCTCCATACTGGCGCTAGGCTGGCGATTTTATCTTCCTATACAGCGCACTTTCAGCTTCTTATGATATAATGTAGGATATAGCATTTGCTATTTCGGCTTTTATGTATTAATTATCGGATTGTCAGTCAGTACTATTACCTTAGCGGCATGAAAGTTTGCTTGATCAATCCATCCCGGCTCATGAAGCCGATGAGCGCTACCATGAAGCCGTCCCCGCCTCTGGGGCTCGGATTCATAGCAGGTGCGCTACATCGCGCCGGCCATACTATACAGGTGGTAGACTCTATGGCCGAGGCACCGGATCAGTATATTTATTTCAAAGATGATATCGTGCTGAATGGCCTGACGGAAGGCGAGATAGCAGATCTGATAGATCCGGACACGCGTATGATAGGCCTCAGCCTCATGTTTAGTGGCAACTGGCTCCACAATCGTAAGCTTATCGACTACCTCGGTATCCGCTTCCCGCAGGCGGTGATCATAGCAGGGGGCGAGCATCTGACCGCTGCGCCTGAGTTTTGTATCAGCCAGACGCACCATCTGCAGGTAGCTATCTGCGGCGAGGGAGAGGATACTGTAGTAGAGGTAGCGGCAGCTATTGATGCAGGTACTTCGTTTGACAGTATACCCGGCATAGTCTATCGTGATGCTACCGGCCACCCCCGGCGTACAGAGGCGCGCAGGCGCATACGTGAGGTAGAGGACGTGGCATGGCCGGGCTGGCAGTTCTTTCCGCTGGACAAATACAAACAACATAGCATCATCTATGGCGTAGATCGCGATGTATACTCCCTGCCGCTCATGGCTACGCGTGGCTGCCCCTATGAGTGCACGTTTTGCAGCAGCCCGCAGATGTGGGGTACACGCTACTTCATGCGCAGCCCTGCTGATGTGGCAGACGAGGTAGAGCATTTCAAAAACACTTTCGGCGCTTTAAATTTTGACTTCTATGATCTCACTGCCATCATACGCAAGCAGTGGATCATAGACTTTGCCAAAGAGGTGATAAGCCGAGATCTGAATATCACCTGGCAGATACCCGCCGGAACGCGCTCTGAGGCCATAGACAGAGAGGTAGCACACTATTTGTACAAATCCGGCTGTAGAAACATCACCTATGCCCCCGAGAGCGGCTCTGAGGAGACGCTGCGCCTGATCAAAAAGAAAGTATCCCTGCCCAGGATGCTGGAGTCTATCACCTACTCCAGCGCCGAGAAGATGAATATAAAGATCAACGTCATCATCGGCTTTCCCAGCGAGGGTCATAGAAATATCTGGCAGACTGCGCTCTTTCTCATACGCGCCAGCTGGCACGGGGTCAATGATATGGCACCATCCGTTTTCTCTCCCTATCCGGGCAGTGAGCTGTTTGCACAGCTGCTCGACGCGGGCAAAATAGACATGACCAATGATGAGTATTTCTACCAGATCATCTATGTAGACACGTTTTTCAATAATTTCTTTTATAATGATAAAGTAAACAAACACATGTTGCGATTTTACCTGCTGCTGTACTTGTTTGTTTTTTACTCATCCAATTATATTTTTCACCCTGCGCGCTTGTACAAAACACTGCGCAACCTGATGACAAAGAAATATGAATCACGCGCAGAGATGGCACTCGGAGAGCTGATCAAGCGGTCCCGCATCAGGATCAAAAATCCGGCTGACCTGCCCGTGGAGTGGCAGTCATGATCACCTTTGAAAACTGATTTTTTTGACGTCAAACAATTGAATAACATGCCGCTGTCACCATATTTTTGGGATAGCTGTTTTTATAGCTGGATATGAAAGTTTGTATCATCAGGCCTGCCGTCATACACAAGGAGATGGCATTTTCACACATGCCGGGGGCTCCGCTGGGGCCGGCCTATGTGGCTGCAGCCATACGGCAGCAGGGCCATGATGTGCAGGCCATAGATGCCGCCATAGAGGGGCTGTATGATGTAGAGAAGTTTGATACAGATCGCTTCAGTTTTGATACCTACATCTTTGGCCTGAATATAGAAAATACCGTGAGCCGCATCAGAGAGGGCACTGATGTCATCTGCTTCAGCCTCATGTATACCAATAGCTGGTACTTTGACAAAGAGCTCGTAGCAGCAGCCAGGCGCCGCTTCCCTCAGGCAGTGATCATAGCGGGGGGAGAGCACGTCACAGCAGCTCCGGCCTACTGCTTTGACACTGCCCCTGATATAGACTATATCGTATTGGGCGAGGGTGAGGCCACCGTCTGCGACCTGCTGCACGCTATCACACACGGCACTGCGCTGGCTGAAGTATCCCGCATAGCGTACCGGCACGAGGGTCAGGTAGTTATCAATAACTTCAGCCGGCGCATCAAGCGTATAGAAAATATAGACGCTATACCATGGCCAGCCTGGGATCTTTTCCCGCTGGACAAATACTTCGGCTACAAGGTCAGCTACGGCGTATACCGGGGCCACACCCTGCCGGTCATGGCTTCGCGCGGCTGCCCATATGAGTGTACCTTCTGCTCCAGCCCGCAGATGTGGGGCAAAAAGTATAACCTCCGCGATGTGAAAGATTTTGTAGATGAGATGGAGCACTACTATCGGCTCTACGGAGTAGTCAATTTTGATTTCTTTGACCTCACAGCTATCATCTACAAGGACTGGATCATCCGCCTGTGTGATGAGATCATAGCACGCGGGCTGGATATCAGCTATCAGATACCCGCCGGCACCCGCTCAGAGGCCATAGACAGAGAGGTAGCTACAAAGCTTTTTCAGTCGGGCTGTCTCAATATCACCTATGCGCCGGAGTCCGGCTCACCCCGCGTGCTGCATGACATCAAGAAGAAGGTGAAGCTCTCTAATATGCTCGACTCCATACGCTACTCATATGAGGTCGGCATGAATATCAAATTGAATATCATAGCAGGATTTCCAGATGAGACACATAGTGATATCTGGCGTACTATCTGGTTTCTGATACAGTCCAGCTGGTATGGCGCACATGACATGTATCCGGGGGTCTTCTCACCATATCCGGGCAGTGCCCTATACGACCGGCTGCAGGCGGAGGGTATGGTAGATCTCTATGATGATGGCTATATCATGGAGATAGTCAACTCTCACGATCTCTGGCCGGGTCGGACCTACACGCATCGCATGAGCCCATTTGCTGTCAAGACCTATACGCTTATCATGTATCTGGCTTTTTATGGTAGCAATTTCCTGTTCAGGCCGGTACGCCTGTACAAACTGATCCGCAACCTGATCACAAAAAATCACGAGTCCCGTGCAGAGCTCGTACTGGCCCAGACTTTTACCAAACTGTGGCTCTCCAAAAAGGAACATCGTAGCCGGCGTGATACTGCTATACCCGCCAGACCGTCTGCCAGCCTGACAGAGAGCACTACCTGATAGCATTGATCAAATACTGATGGAAATCATTTAATTTACAGCATGGCTAAAGTGACATTTGCGGCATTGGGTACGGAGCAGCTGGGTATCAGCATGCTCTCTGCCATAGCGCGGTCCCATGGCCATCAGACTGGTCTGGCATTTTCTGCATCACTGTTTCACGACCGGTTCAATCTGGAGATGCCCGGGCTCGCACCATTCTTTGACGATACCCAGGAGGTATACCGCGCTATAGAGCAGCAGCAGCCGGATGTGCTGGCTTTCTCGCCACTGACCTCTACCTATCAGTGGAGCCTGCAGATAGCCCGCCGCGTCAAGGCGTCAAACCCTCACATCAAGACAGTTTTCGGCGGGGTACATGCCTCTGCTGTACCGCATCTGCTGCTACGCCGGCCTGAGATCGACTTTGTAGTAGTGGGCGAGGGTGATGTCGCCTTTCCGGAGATCATACGTGCTGCCGCCGATCCCACATATAGCCAGCAGATACCCAATACGCGATACAAAGGCCCCGGCGGTCATATCATCACCGGACCCCAAAAAGGATTTATACAAGACCTCGATGCGCTGCCATTTGCAGATAAGCCGCTGTGGGAGGAGCATGTACGCCTCGGTGACCTCTACCTGGCCATGGCATCGCGGGGATGTCCCTATCGCTGCACCTTTTGCTTCAATAATTTTTTTGCCAAACTGCCGGAGGAAAAATCCGGGAAGTATGTACGGCTGCGTAGCCCCGCGCACATGATAGCAGAACTCAAAATAGCAAAGCAGCGCTATAATATTCAGGTGGTAGATTTTCAGGACGATATTTTTACCACCAGCAAAAAATGGCTGCAGGACTTTCTGGCACTATATCGCAAAGAAATCAATAAACCCTTTCAGATACTCACGCATCCCCGGTATATGGATGACGATGTGGCCCGCTGGCTGAGCCATGCCGGATGCCAGTGGATACAGATGGGTGTGCAGTCTATGGACGAGAGCTTCAAAAAAGATACTCTGCTCCGCTATGAGCGTAGCGAAGATGTGAGTGCTGCTATAGACGTGATGAATAAATACGGCATGAAGGTCAAGGTAGACCATATGTTCGGGCTGCCTGATGAGCCTGTCCATGCACAGGAAAATGCCCGCCTGCTCTATGCAGATCATCCCGCCCGCCGCATACAGACATTCTGGACCTGCTACCTGCCTGGCACCGAGATGATGAATGATGCGATAGAAAAAAACAGGCTCACAGAGGAGCAGGTGAGCAAGATCAATGAGGGGGAGGACTTTTACTTCTTTCGCAATACGGAGAATATCAAAGACGAAAAGCTGATGGACCTCTACAAAGCCTACGAGGTCATCTTCCGCATCATGCCTGTGCTGCCAGCCGGCCTGCGCAAAAGGATACTACCAAAACATATTTTGTTTATTCCCCGCTTATTTATCCGGCCGCTATCCATGTTTAGCGATGTCATTACGGGCTTTATGCTCCGCAATCCGGAGTTTCGCGCCTATGCGTTGCACAATCTTTTTCATATCTGGAAGTTTGCGATGCGCAAAATCGGTATCCGCAGGGTAGTAGCTACCAGACCTTTGATGGAGGTGCCATTTCATCAGCCGGCTGTAGCAGAGGGGGCATCTCACGTTGCATGAATTTTAGCGCCGGTATTTACTTTGCTTCCCTATTTTTAGCTTGTGAAAAAAATATTCGGTAGCCGGATACATGAATGGCTGATCTGCTGTTTGATCTTCAGTATCAGCTATCTCTTTTTCTATCCGGTGGTAGATGATTATTCCTTTTTTGCCAGTAGTCTGGCCGCGCATCAGTTTTCTGATTTTTCCTACTTCGACTTTCACTGGCAGGGCTATATAGGTATCCGGGAGATATACAAGGCTTTTTATTATCTCCTTCCGCAGGTCAACTGGCACTATGTCTTTAGTATCCTGACCGAGTTTGCCGGGCTCTATCTCTTATTACGTGTCTTGCGCACCATTGCACTGGACACCGTGCGTGATGAGTGGCTGATCATCTCACTGCAGGTGCTATTTGGCCTCTTGTACATACAGGATATTATCTCTGTCTCACATACACGTGTTTCCATCATTTTCTGCGGAGTGGCTGTGTATAGGCTGGCATTTTTGCAGCGACCGCGCCGGCAGGATACGATCGCTGACACGCTCTTGTATATTACGGGCCTGCTGCTCCGGCCTGAGAGCAGCATCGGCACATTGCTCCTGGCCGGCACCGGCCTGCTGCTTTTCACGCTGGATATCAGATATACGCTGCGCAGGCTCTGGATACCCGCCTCCATAGTGATCGTATTCCTGGCACTTTTTGCCATAGACCTGCAGACTACAGATATCTATGTGCGCCAGATAGAGCCCGAGATAGAATACAAAGTAATGGCCGATCGGATGCTTCCCCTCAGCGCCATGCAGACCCCGCAGGATTCTGTGAAACGAGAGGCCCTGAAGATCGGGATGTGGTTTGACACCAGAGGCATGTCTCCGGCATATATGCGCAGCATACTGCTGCCCGGGGGTGATTTCAGCCCCGCACACTCGCTGGCTGTTTTCTATCACGTATACGGTTTTTACAAGTACTATTCATTCATTGATGTATTCATTGTTTTACTGCTGCTGCTCAGTGTCCTCGCCCCGCAGAGAGACTGGGGTAGTGTATGGCGCATGATGGTCTTTTCTATTTTCTCATTTCTGGTGATATACCTGCTGGACTACAATGGATTTCTGGTCTGTGACAGGCATTTTCTCAATCTGCAGTTTACCTCACTGCTTATTCTTTCATATTTCTTTTTTCATCAGCCCGGCATCCCGGGTATCCTGCAGGGGGCCGTCAGGCTCGGTATAGGTTTGTGTGTAGCATTTGTCTTTCTGTGCTTCACTATCGCCAGGTATGCTCATGACAATAAAAACACCTATGCCGATATAGAGGCCGCAGAGCAGATGATGAAAAAGATAGAATCCCGGTACTCAGGCAGGCTGGTGATCAGCACCATAGACGGGCGCTTTCTTTTTGATCAGCACTTCTCCGTGTGGAATCACAACTATACAGCCAATCGCTATATACTATATGATTGGTTCACCTTTGCCAGTACACCGCGGTATGTAGACTACCTGAGCCGCAGCTGCGGCTGCGATGCGGCAGATCCGGCTGCGCTCTTCAGATGGTTTGCCGGTCAGAAGGCACTTTATCTGGCCGTGCCATACAGGTCGGCACTGACCAGCAGATATATGCAGACGGTGTATGGCTGTGATGTATATTTGGATGATCCCGTACGTGTGAATGATCTGGTAAAACAAAACAACATACAGACAGAAGACCTGGAGCTGCGTACTGTAAAACTCCGGTCAGATACCGCTCGCAGCGGTCACGGTCTGTAGCATCACTGGCCGCGGAGAAGGATCAGAAAAGTGCGTGAATAAGTAGTCTGGCTGGCCTGCAGGTATTCGCGCATCTCCGTATCCATCAGATAGGCCTCCATCTCTGCAAAGCAGGTGTAAGAAACCATGGGATCCCAGTGGTGCAGCAGGTGCCTGTTGAACCCCGCCGGGCCCAGCATCCTGCTCAGCAGACTATCTCCAAAGATGCGGTGCATCTCACCATGATCAGTCATATTATAGTCTATACTGCTATCTGCATCCGGCCTGCGATGCTCCATGATCTGCCTGATCACCGACAGCAGCGGATAGCCCACTCCTGCGCCCAGCAGCCACGCTGCGCCTGCCTGCCAGTATCCGGCCAGCGCCAGACACCCGGCCAGGGTAGCATGCAGGAGCATACTGGTGGCAAATACCACCTGGCTCCTGCGCACCAGGTGGCCACCCGTCTCCTGTCCCTCATGGCGGATCATGTTCTTTTTGCGCACCAGTAGCACCTTTAGCACCTTCAGACCGGTCACGAGGTCGAGGATCAGCATCGGTGTTATCGCATCAAAATAAGACTTTTCTGTATCCTGTACCGTACCCAGGTATCTATGGTGGGCCGCATGCATCACCCGGTAAAACTTTACATCCAGCCCTGTCAGTATACCGATAAAGATATTGGCCAGAAGGTCATTATTGGTTTTGTCTGCTGCTATATTGAAGTGTGCAGCCTCATGCATGAAGAGATGCAGGTAGGCTATCGCGCCGCCTATGATCAGCGCAGCTATAGGCACTGTCAGCATCCAGAGCCCCGGGTACCACTGCTGCATCAGGATAGCCGCTACCAGCGCTGGCACGAGCACTATATATGCTAGTGCGATATCTCTCCATACTATACCATACCTCGCACGCAGCCCCGCACGGAAGTCCAGATAGCCCAGGCCACTGCTATTGATGATCTTCGATTTATCCGTGTAGTATGATGTCTGCATCGCTATATCAGCACCGTTTTTCCAAAGATACCCATTCGGTCTATAAATCAGTGCGCGTCTTGGATAGAAACTTGTAAATTAAGTTTCGATATTTATCATATGCTTCCTGCCAAAATAAAATTTGCCCTCATAGGCTGTGGCTACTGGGGAGCCAATTTTTTGCGTATTCTGGCGGGATCACCCCTTGTCACACTGGTATCTGTCTGTGATACAGATGCAGGCAGGCGTGAGGCCATGCAGGCGCTGTACCCTCACGTTACATTCACAGGAGATATAGCAGATGTGACCGGTGATACAGAGATACATGCCGCTGTGATATGCACACCGGTAGAGACGCACCTGCCCCTCACCGGGCAGCTGCTGCGCAGTGGCAAGCATGTCCTCTGCGAGAAACCGCTCACAAGTACCGCGCAGGAGTGCCTGTACCTCTACGACCTGGCGCAGCAGATGCGGCGCTGCCTTATGGTAGGCCATGTATTCGAGTACAATAGTGTGATCAACTATATGCAGCATATGATAGCCGCTGATCAGATAGGTCCGCTGCGCTACCTCCAGTTCACCCGCATGGGCCTCGGTCCGGTCCGGAGGGATGTAAGTGTGGTCTTTGACCTCGCGGCACACGATGTGGCTATAGCCCTCTCCATAGCAGGCACCATGCCACTATCAGTCATGGCCACCGGCCAGTCCTTTCAGCCATCGGGGCTGGAAGATGTGGCCTTCATTCAGCTGATATTCCCCCGGGGTGTCATAGCCAGCATCAATGTATCATGGCTGGACCCAATCAAACAGCGCCTCGTCAAAGTAGTAGGCAGGGATAAAATGCTGCTCTTTGACGATCTCTCTCTGGGAGAGAAACTGAAGATCGTGGAAATGGGGCAAAACTACCAGGACGCCAAGGGGGATTTCGGCAGCTTTCAGCTCTCTGTAAAGGATGGACAGATCATCATACCAAATCTCCAGTATCCGGAGTCGCTGCTGACTGAGCTGGAGCACTTTGCTGAGTGCATACGCACCGGGGCTGTACCTCGTACAGATGGCCGCTATGCATACAGGGTGGTGCGCGTACTGGAGGCGGCACAGGAGTCTATACGCCACGATGGCAAAAAAATATGGATCACATAATGGCTTTCCAGGTTTCCGTCATCATACCGGCGTACAATGAGGAGGCTATCATAGAGGGCGCTGTGCGCGCGGCATATGATATCCTCTCCGGTGCCGGTGCAGACTATGAGATCATAGTAGTGAATGACGGCAGCAGCGACGCTACCAGAGAGATATTGAACAGATCATTTGCCACCATACCCGGTATCCGTATCATCCATAAGGAAAAGAACGAGGGCTTTGGCAGCGCTATCCGCACTGGTATCGCAGCTGCAGGCCGGCAGTATGTACTATGTGTACCTGCAGATAGCCCCCTCACAACGGCGCTCTATGCGGCATTTAGCAGTCACGCTCACCGTGCAGATGTACTGGTCAGCTACAGGCGGGAGAAACTCGGCTATTCCTTTGCCAAGCTGCTGAACTCATACGTATACCAGCGGATGATCTCTGCGCTCTTTGATATGCACCTCCGCGACTACAACTGGATACATATGTATGATAGCCGCATTTTCCGTGAGGGTGGCATCTCTATCCGCTATGATGGTATATTCATGCTGGCCGAGATACTGATCCGGGCCCAAAGAGGCGGCTTTACATTTTATGAATTTGAAGTAGAGCAAACCCAGCGGCTCACCGGTATAGCTACGGCGTCCAGGCCCGCAGCCATTCTCCGCACTGTCAGAGATATGCTCGTATTCTGGTGGCGCGGATAGATCACAGCCCCAGCCACTGCCTTATGCGGCTCAGGGCATTCTTCTTGGGGTATAGTGGTTCTCCGTTCCTTAGCTTGTCATACTGCTCCGGCGTGATCGGAGCAAAAGAGTATGGTCTCTCATTTACTTTTTGCAGCGTGCGTGGTCCTTCGAAGATGTTTTCGTAGAGGAAGAACTCTTTATTAGACGCATAGACCTCTATCGTCTGCTCGTCCTTTTTATGATAGTAGTACATGAGGGCATCTTCAGGTATCACTCCATACACTGCCGCCAGCCGGATCTGGTCCGTCTGGTTTGGGCCGGAGGCATGTATGAGCCGGTGGTCATATATCAGCGCCTCTCCGGCGTGCATGTATAGCGGCGTCATATCCTGCCATAGCTGATCCTCCACCCTGTGGTATTGGGAGTGGATATTGGCAGAGCGGTAGGACCTGATCCAGCTGTGGCTGCCCGGCATGATGCAGATAGCACCATTTTCCGGTGTGAGATCTACCAGCGGCACCCATATATTGAAAGAGCGGTAGTAGTCTTCATCCACTATATTCCAGTCCTGATGCGGAGAGAGGGTGCCACGCTCCCCCTTGCCTTTTGCTATGAATGATCCTCCCAGTGGATTGGCATTGATCAGATTTTCATCTATAGCCCGGCTAAACACTTCTTTCACCGCATCATTCATCTTCATGCGCATGTCCAGGTCGGACAGGTGTGCTGTAGCGGCCATACCATCCAGTGTATGCGCGTGATGCGCATAGTAGATGCTTTTCAGTACCTCTACCTCTGCCTCCGTCAGAAATGGTACTACGACATATCCTTGTTTGAGTAGCCGGCTGTCTAGCTGTGGGTCTTTTATGATGGGTTTCATATCTTTTCTTTCATCCAGGCCATTGGCTGATCATTACCTCCATTTTTGATTTTTATACTGCGCGCAAAGCGCTCTGTCACTGCATACAGCGTCCACATTTCACTGATAGCCTTGCGCAGGGTCTTCCAGCTGCCGCCCTTGGCTACACCTGATGTGCGGCTGTAGTATACCGACGGCAGCTCTACGGGCCTGATCCCCGCTTTTTGTAGTTTGCTGCATATCTCGCTCTCTACTATAGAGCTGCGTAGCTCCGGTCTCACAAAGTCCAGCTGATCCCTGCGGTATACTTTGATCCAGTTTACATCCTTCATATCCAGACCTAGCAGGTGCCTGTTGAAAAACTTATTGACCCGCGTCAGCAGCGCCCTGTACGGTCCGTAGTCTATCTGCGGCCGGTAGAGCGCATAGAAGGTATCAAACCCAAAGGGTGTGACCTGCCGCAGCTCGGTGAGGTCAAACTGGCCATCTCCCGGCACGGCACAGACATACTCACAGCCCGCCGCTGCATAGCCCGTGCGCAGTGCCGCACCTATGCCCATATTGTGAGCATGCCGTATATACCGGACATTGGGATAGGCGCTGAGTATCTCTGCTGTACCATCGTCACTACCATCATCCACAGCTATCACCTCGCTGGTGCCGCTCATCTGCCCAGCCAGCTGCACGGCGGCCTCCGCCACACGCGCTATACTACCGCACTCATTGTAGCAGAAAATGATGATAGACAGATCCATCTACGGATATTTTTTCACTATTTGATTGCAGGGATTGCTCCGCCTTTGCCAGTATACGTATGGTATCGAGCGCATTCACGCCATCTGAGAGCGGTGTGCGGCCTGTACATATACAGTCGTAAAACTCCGCCACCACAGTGCTCAGTGGCTCGGTGATCTCATACTTCGGTATAGTGATATCTCCCAGCCGGTAGTCTATCAGCCGGCTCTTGGTAGGGTCGGGGGCGGTGTTATTGACATAGTCGTATATCACCAGCTTGTTAGTAGACTCTATATCATCATAGATGATCATCTTCTTTTCACCACCTATGATCATCTTGCGTATCTTGACCGGCGAGGCCCATGAGTCATTGATCTGCACCAGCAGGCCTGATCTATACTCCAGAAACAGGTACGCCAGATCTTCCACCTTACTGTTAAAGTTGAGTTTGCCTATAGCCCGCGCTGTCTGGGGTTTTTCATCTATCAGATAGTTGATAATGGAAATATCATGACAGGCCAGATCCCAGAGTACATTCACATCATCCTGATAGATGCCCAGGTTGATACGGGTAGCATCTATATAGTTGATACGCCCCAGAAAATCTTCCGTTATATATTTCTTTAGCTGACGTACTACTGGGTTGTACAGGTATATATGATCCACCATCAGTATCAGGCCGCGGGCTGCGGCTATACTGATCAGCTCCTCTACCTCAGCTACAGAGGTGGCCAGTGGTTTTTCTGCCAGCACATGCTTGCCATGTAGCAGTGCCTCTTTGGCCAGCCGGTAGTGTGTAGAGGTGGGGGTAGCTATGACCACCGCATCTATCTCTTCATTGAGGAGTATATCGGTGGTAGCGTCCGTAGTGGTTTCCAGATGGATATAGACAGACTGTACAGCCTTCAGCCTGTCCGGATCTATATCACAGACTACCACACGGCCTGACATGCCATGCTGCACGATATTGCGCAGGAGGTTTATGCCCCAGTATCCGTACCCTATCAGGCCTATGTTGATCTTGTCATCTGTCATAGACAGTGGCTGCCTTTCATTCGCATTTCAAAATAATACAATACTATCAAAAAGTGAAGGCGGTAGCCGCAGTCACTGTGCCAGGGATAGCCATGACCGCATCCGCTGTATGATACTGCGGGATGGTTTGCTCACGTTGTATCCTGCACGGGTTTTCATATCAGAGATCATGTGTCTGAGCTGCTCTCTGTCAGGCTGCGGCATAGCGTACGGTATCTCTCCCTGATAGGTGCCCAGATATGGCCGCTGCCCTATATCTCTGGCAAAATCACGGAAGCTGATCAGAAAATCATCCTCCATATCAAAGACCTCCAGTGTATCCCTGTCCGGCACCCGGTAGTGAAACTTCATCCTGGCCCCTGCGCTTTTGACACCGGCAGTGATGGCACGCCTGACCGCTGTGCTTTTATTATCAGGGGAGTAGTGTATCACACTTTGATTGAGGATCACCGCTGTACCGGCAGGTACGATCATCGGCACCAGCTCAGGGTGTATCAGGTCTTCATTTCCCGAAAAGAAAAACGGCAATGTCGGAGCCCGTATCACATTAAAGTTGTCATACTGGCTGCCCGGCAGTATCATGATAGGTCCGTTTTCTGCCGTGATATCTTGCAGCGGCACCCAGCAGTTCAGCGCTACGTGATGCTGCTCGTCTACTATGGTCCAGTCCTGATGCGCTGCCAGTGCGCTATTCGCACCGGGCACCTTGTACAGGAAGGCTCCTCCGAAGGGAGCATAGTCTGTGAATAGGTCTTCATAGGCACGGCTGAATACTTTTACGATCTCGTCGCTGGCTCTTTTTTTGTATTCAAAATCGGGGCTGTAGCTCCCGCTGAAAAAGCCACTCTGCCCTACATCTGGATGTAGCTGGTCAAAAAGGCTATTGAGCTGATCCACTTCCGTAGCATTGATAAAGGGCAGCACAATGAAGCCCTGCCTGTCAAAAAGCGCCTGATGCTCTGCCGATCGGAATATCCTCTTTGACATCAGCTGATCAATTCTTTTATGCGTTGCAGGATAGACTTGCCGGGAGCCTTTATTTCTGCAGTAGCGGGGCTATCAGATGCGATCACTGGTGCAGCAGGTACGGCACTACTGATCATCTCGCGCGCACCTGTAGGGCGAAACCGTGCCGCCAGATACTCTTTTGTGATCTTAGGAAAGGTATACTCTACCAGACCCAGGGACTCCCCCACCTTTGGCCGGTCCCGTATATTATCACCAAACTGCTCAAAGTCCAGCATAAAGGAGTCATTCTGCGCAAATGCCTCCACCCGGCCACCATACGCTTCATCCCAATAGTAGGTGCGAAAGGCAGCATCCTTATGCGTGAAATAAGTGTTGGTCACTATCCGTATATGCTCCGAATAGTTGGGCGGTGAGTAGTGGATGATGCTCTGATCAAAAAAAACAGCCTCGCCGGCCTTGATCTCTACAGGTACCATATAGTCTATCATATCATCCATCACCGGCGCAAAAAACTCCGGTATGCTGCTACCTCTGTAGGTGGGCATGAGCCGGTGGCTGCCGGGCAGCACAAACAAGGTACCATTGGTCACAGACAGATCGCATAGCGGTACCCAGATATTGATACCCGTATAGCGGCTCTCATCTACCAGGCTCATATCCTGGTGCACACACATGGCACTCTCCGGCCCCGGCGTCTTGACTATAAAGGCACCACACATCACCTTCACATCCCGGCAGTACAGATCTATGCCTCTCTGGCATATTCTCCTGATCTCCCTGTCTGCTATCAGCCTGTAGTTCTTGTCATGTGAAAATGTACTGGGAAAAAACCCGTGCTCATCCCGTGGGTGCAGCTCATGGTAGAGCGCCTCCAGCTCGCTGATCTCTGCCGGGTCATAAAATGGCAAGATGACATAACCGTTCTTTTCAAAAAAAGCCTGGTGGCTCTCCTCTCTGAAAACAGGCATCATCTTATCCGGGAAACTAAACATGCGCTTTACTTTTTTCTTGATCTCCTCTCAGGCTCCTACCAGTCTCATTTTTATTTCCTTGGCTATATTCTTAAGTGTGTATTTTTCGGCAAAGGTCCTCGTATCTACCCACTGCTGCGGAGGTTCGGGTTGTGGTTCTGCTATGGCAGTATCAGGAGCCTGCACTGTGGCGGGGTCTTCTTGCTTTTGCTCTTGCGGCGCAGACATATTGCCAAAGATCTTCGCCAGCTTCTCCGTCATCGGGATATTAAATGTATTGCCGGCGGCTTTCATCACCTCCAGCAGCTCGTCTGTGGTATAGCGTGTGAAATCATACGGCACCTCGGTCGGTGCGCCGTATCCTTCTATCACTCCACCCGAGTCATAGAGGCTTGCCAGGGCTGAGTTATTATATTTCAGATAGAAGTCCGTATCTACATTATATCGCAGCATCGTGCGAAAGGTGCCATCCGGCCTCATATAGTAGTGTACCAGGTCGGCATCTTCCTGTGTCACACCTACGCCTACGGCCAGGCGTACACTATCAGATACATTGGGCGGAGATGCATGGAAGGTCCTGTTGTCAAACATCAGCACCTCACCCGCCTTCATATCTATGGTATGCAGGTAGGGAAATATACTGAACATATGATCACTCAGCGGCACAGGGCACTGCGGCGAGGGAGAGGGTCGGTGGTTCATCATAAACTTATGGCTGCCCTTGATCACACCCATACCACCGTTATCTATATTGGTATCTACCAGCGCTATCCAGCAGGTGATGGAGCAGTATCCATCCTCCTCACGATCCGCAAAACTCCAATCCTGATGTGCCGGCACCACGCCCTTAGGATTCACTTCCTTCACCACATAGCTGGCCACAAAAGGTTTGAATTTCTCCAGGTGCTCACTGAGCCTGGGCACTACTATGCCCCATATTTTCTCCCTGATCTCTCGGCACATCTCCTTGTCTGCCTGATCCATGCTCACATGAAACCCAAAGCCACGATCGTCCCTGATGTGCTTGGAGAGGTAATATTGCTTTAATTCATCTATCTCATCTGCACCCAGCAGTGGAAATACAGCGTAGCCCTCTTTTTCAAAAAATCCCTGCTTCGCGCTATCGCGGAATATCGGTTTCATCTTATACATCGCTTCTGACTTTTGATGTAGGAAATTTAGTTTCATCTGCCGGTACTCTTCTGCTGTCACAAAGCGCTGCTGATAGTCAAAAGAAGCCTCCACACGTCCAAAATCAGGCCGGCTGCCTATCTGTCTATTATACCGCTGAAAAAAATCTGCCTCTACGCCATAGCGGTCTGTCTGTGCTCCCGCCTCATGATGATAAAACAGCAGTGGCGCATCTGCAGCAGTGAGGCCATAGGTCACAGCTATGCGCGCTGAGGCTCCTGTATTAGGTGGCGAGGCATGCAGCAGCGCATGGGAGAATATAAATGCCTCCCCGGCCTTCATGCGCAGCAGGGTGAGGTCCTGCCGCAGCTCATCCTGCACCTCGCGAAAAGGATCAGGCAGCGTGGGTGCCCTCAGCGCACCTGAGAAGCGGTGGCTACCTTCTATCACTTGTATAGCGCCATTGGTCTCATCCGTATCCTGCAGCGGTATCCAGATAGTCACACTATCATGCGCAGGCTCATCGGTCACTGTCCAGTCCTGGTGTATGGGCATCTCTCCCCCCGCTCCGGGCTGCTTATTGAGAAAACAGCTGCCCAGCTTTCTGATCTCTCCAAAGCGCTCCGGCACATATCTGTCCAGCACAGCTGTTATCTTTTCATTGAGTGCCGTACGCCGTAGCTCATCCGTATCAAAACTGCTGGAGTAAAAGCCCGGCGGCGGCTCCGGATAGGACGCAAAAAACAGATGGCGCAGCTCCTCTACATCTGCCCCCGGCAGAAATGGTACGACCACATATCCCTGCAGGTCAAACTGGCGCTGTAATTTTTCATCCTTGAATAGCATGCCGAAATATTATACTGTAGCGATCAGGCAAACGCCTCTTTGATCCTGGATATCAGATTTTTCTTTTGTGGCTCATCATAGGCCGGCCCTCGCAGGCGCTGCGCAAACTCCTGCGCATCTATAGGCCGGTACCGGTAGGGTATAGTACGCAGCCGCTTTACAGCGCCCGGATTTTTCCATGGGTTAAACTGCATGTAAAAGTCTACATCCACCTCCAGCACTTCTACTTCACTCTGGCTCACTGCCGGATTCATGTGGTAGTGTATAGAGGGCATCTCTGCAGGTATGCAGATCAGCTGGATGGCCAGCCTCAGTTCATTGGTAGTATTGACAGCAGAGTAGTGCACTATACTGTCATCCAGTATCACGCAGTCTCCGGCTTTGGTCTCCAGTGGCACCAGGTATTTGTCTATGATCTCCTGCTTCACATTGTCCAGCTCCCAGGGTATCATCGGCCCTCTGATCTCACCAAATCTCTTGTGACTACCCGGCACTACCTGCAGCGTACCATTAGCCACCGTAGAGTCTACCAGCGGGCACCAGATAGATACTGTGTAGCACTTGCGCTCATCTGCAAAGGCCCAGTTCTCATGCAGCGGTACTTCGCCATTTTGCGATTGCTTTCTGATATAGTTGGCTATGATAGGGCGGTAGTCTGCCAGCAGATCATCCATGCGCTTTTTAAATCGTGCCGTGATCGCGTCAAAGACCATTTTCTTATACTCCACATTCTTGTCTATGAAGGTAAAGTCATATGTGATCAGTGGTGTGCCGTCCACACCGGTCTCACCAGCAGTGATCTGTCCGCCACTATGCGGCAGCGTATCAAAAAAATTCTGTTTGAGAAATGCTACCTCCTCAGGAGATATGAATGGTACGCGTACATACCCGTTCTTTACAAATTCAGCATTCAGGGCATCATCATTTAGTACTCTACGCATAGTGCAAACCTTGTCTTGCTAAGATACAAAATAATAGTGTGGGCTGCGCTGATCTATATCACAGGCCCTCACGCATAGTCTACTATATCATCTTCTACGCGCACCAGCAGCAGGATAGCCGCACCCAGCAGTGCCGCCACTACAGCATATGAGAGCCAGTACCACCCATCCATCGCCTCTCCCAGCAGGGCGTAGCGGTAGCCGGCTATGACAGCCGCCATAGGGTTGAAGTAGAGTAGAAACTGATACTGGTCAGGAATGATCGTACGGGGAAAAAATACCGGTGTGACCCAGATCCCGATGCTGATCAGCGGCATCACCACCTGATGCAGATCCCGATAGCGCACACTGGCCAGGGTGAGCCAGAGGGATACAGTGAGGCCCAGGCAGATATTCATTGCTATAAAAAAGGGCAGGAGCAGAAGATGCCATGACACATGAAACTGCAATACGACCATAAAAACAAAAAGCAGAAGCAGTGAGATCGCTGTCTCTACGCCGGCTATCAGCACCTTAGATAGCGGTAGTATCAGCCGGGGAAAGTACATACGCCTGATCAGGTCTTGCTTATCCGTGATCGCCACAGATGCAGTAGTGACGATCTGAGAGAAAAAATTCCACGCTATCATACCTGAGAAAGCAAAAAGCAGATACGGAGAGGAGGTTTCTATATGCAGCAGGTAGCCGAAGAGCACAGTGAAAATGGACAAGATAATAACGGGCCTGAGTACCGCCCACAGCAGGCCAAAGTAGGTCTGCGCATATGCCGCTTTCAGCTCCTGCCACGCGAATATCCAGATGAGGCTTCTGTACCGGATCATCCGTTTCCAGTATTCTCTCTGAGAGAGGGGGTTTGCAGTGATGGTCAGTGGCTCCACGTGCACAATATAGCAGTAAAAAATCAGCCCCTCAGGTACCTAGTGCAGCACGCAGCCGCTCTATCCACGATAGTGGCCTCCCTGTCATACGCCTGAGCGCGGCCGGTGTCACCGGTGTGTGGTCTGCATGCACTACCCGTGTCAGCTGGGCCTGCGGAGATTCTCCTTTTACAAATCTCAGATATGCCTCTCTGCTCATATTATATCGGCCCAGCTGCTGCGGGTCATCTCCCTGCGCGTAGTACATGATCAGCTCCGCTTCCTGCGGGTAGGCGGCCATCACTGCGGCTACGCGAGGGCGATCACTGAGGTTAGGGTACGAGGCGTGGATCACTGCATGGTCAAAGATGAATGCCTCACCCCTGCGCGACGGATAGTCCTCCAGCAGGGCCTCGAGCTCTGCACGTACAGGCTCATAGGGCCAGGCGTAGCCATGAGTAGGACGCAGGAAGTGATGGAATCTGTGGCTACCCTTCACGAAGCGCATACAGCCGTTAGTCCTGTCTGTATCTACCAGAGAGACCCACACACTGATGCTGCGGTAGCGATCCTCATCTACAAAGGTCGTATCCTGATGCAGGGGGGTGGCAGACCCGCTGCCCGTCTGCTTGATCAAGAAATTGCCAAAAAGCCGCTGATAGTCACATAGCACTTTATCCATCTCCGGTGCCATCACAGCAGCTATGTACGCATCTGCCTGTCGTATCAGCTCCTGATCATTGCTGTGGCTGGTAGTGGTGAAAGGAAGACCTATCCGCTCATGTGCTGCAGCCAGTGTGTCATATGACCGCTGCAGCGCATCTACCTGTACCTCCGTGAGTAGTGGCAGGCGCACCAATCCGTTTTTATCAAACTCATCCTGTAGCTCCTGTGATCTGAAAATACGATACATGCCTAGCTAAATATTTTCTCAAACCAACTGCGTTTGGGCTTGGCAGGCAGGCGCTGTGCCATCTGTCTCAGAAACTCGTCTCTCGTGATCTGCGGAAAGTCCCACGATATATGGCGTATAAACCGTGACTCATCCGGCCTGCCATCCCTTTTGAGGTGAAAGAAGGTGTCCATATCAAAGCTGTACTGCTCTATACGGTCAGTAGGCGCACCGGGCTCCAGGTAGTGAAAGATAAGGTCTGAGCCGGCTGAGCGTATGGCCATCACAGCTGCCATGCGCGGCCCCGCAGAGAGATTGGGCGTAGCGCCATGCATCACGGCATGGTTGATCACTATCGCCTCGCCGGCCTGCACGGGCACCTCGGTTATGTTCTCTTTCAGCAGGTCAAACACCTCATCATAGGCAGAGGGGCAGACAGGCGTCACACGCAGTGAGCGCATATACCGGTGCGTGCCCGGTACGAAAAACATGTTACCATTATCGTGGTTGATATCGTGCAGCGCCACCCATATATTGGCAGTGACATATCGCTGCTCATCTACGAATGTCGGATCCTGGTGTATGCGCGTATCTGATCCCTCACCGGGCTGCTTCGTGATATACGTGCACATCATGGGCTCATAGTTTTGAAAGAACCGGTGTAGCTGCGGCGCTATCACAGAGCGGATCTTGTCATCTACCCTTCGGATCAGGTCGGGATCATTGGTATGTGTGGTAGATTGGTACAGGCTATTCACTGCCTCATGCTCCCGCTGTGTCGCTATGAAAAACTCACGCAGCTGCTGTGTCTGCGCCTCATCCAGTATTTTGACCTTGGCATAGCCATCTCTGTCAAACTGCCGCTGGAGCTCTGCATCTATAAATATGGGCGCTACTGTACTCATCGTATCACGATATGAAATGTAATCCATTTCACCCAAAAGTAAAAGCAGCTGACGTACAGGCTACATAGCGTCATTTTCTATATCTTACACACGCTATGCTATCTGTATTTTCTAAATTCTGGCCGCGCGCGGCAGCTGCCACACCCGCCACACCACCTGCCGGTGTGGAGCAGGTGAGAAATTTTTATAACGACCACACAGATAAATTCATGCAGGTGTATGGCGAGATCATTCAGGCCTTCCGCACCAATCAAGTGACTGACTATCTGGATTATACCATACAGAGCGCCGAGCTGCACGATGGCCAGCGCATACTGGATGCGGGCTGCGGTGTGGGCGGTCCGGCTTCTTACTTTGCCTCACGACTGCAGGCAGATATCACCGGCGTGACCATCTCAGACTATCAGGTGGCCAAGTCACGAGAAGTCCTCGCCACCAAGGAGCTCAAAGGCACCGTGACCATCCGTCAGGGCGACTACCATGATATAGATCAGCTCTTTGGCGAAAATGTTTTTGATCGCGTGTTATTTCTGGAGTCATTTGGCCACTCTCCGGATCAGAACCTCCTGATAGAAAAAGCCTATAAAGTGCTCAAACCGGGGGGTATACTGTATATCAAAGACTTGTTTCGCAGAGAGCATCCCAATGCAGAGGATGGCCGGCGCATAGATCACATTATCTCAGCCATCAATCAGGCGTATGCCTACAACGTAGCCGACTTTACCGGGGTGATGAAGACCATACGCAGGCTCAACTTCATTTTGATATTTGTAAAGACCCCGGAGATCAGGACCGAAGAGTTTGAGCACCTGACCATCTCCAATGATTTTCAGAATCTCTTTGACATTGGCAAAATAATTTCCTGGGAGGACTATGTATTCCCGATAGACTTTTATGAGATCAAGGTGATGAAACCGCCTTTTGATGTCAATAAAGAGAAGCATCTGTATTTCCTCAACAGGCCGCAGTAGCATGAAGGCTGGCAAAATTTTCCGTGCAGAGGACTGGTGGATCGGCAAGGCCTCCTTGCTCATGGGCATGGTGTATATGCTCTCAGCCTTGTTTGACATCCGCTTCGGCAGTTTTGCACTTTGGGCTGCCTGCTCTATGGCTACGATCATAGGATTTGCATCTCTCGGCTATCTGCTGAATGATTATTTCGATCGCGATGCTGACCGCCTGGCCGGCAAGAAAAATTTTCTGCTGGGCAAGGGTCCTGCGCAGCTGGCGCTGTTTTTTTTGATCGCTGTTTTATTGCTGGCATTGCCGTGGTACTTTCTACCGTGGGATGTCTATACCCTCGGTATGATGGCCGCCCAGTTGCTGGCCTATTTCTTATACTCCGTGCCGCCTATCCGCGTGAAGGAGCGCGGCGCTGCCGGCATACTGGCAGATGCCCTCTACGCACACGGTATCCCTGCTGTGATGGCCACCTATACCTATATGTTGATCTCGGGCTTCCCTCCTGATATCCTGCTGCTGGCCTTACTTTTCGCGTGGCAGCTGACCGCCGGCCTGCGCAATGTGCTCCTGCACCAGCTGGACGATATGCCGGGCGATGCACGCAGCGGTACCAGCACCTATGCTACACAGCGCGGAGGTATACCTCATGGCCTGATACAGGGGCTGCGCATTGCTGAGTTACTTTTATTGATAGCGCTACTGGTCTACTGCGCTCTGTGGCAGCTCTCCTTTGTGTGGGCGCTACCAGCCGTGGCACTCTCATTGATGGTATGCGCACGTATGCGGGCAGCAGATGGCTACCGGCGTTATTATCCCAATATCCTGTATGACCAGTGGCTGCCTTATACATTTATTATTATCCTATCCCTGCGGGATATCCGCTACCTGCTGCTGCTGCCCTTGCACGGCCTTTTGTTTTCGCGTGAGATCATATCTGAGCTCTATCACAGCATACCATGGTCACATTATACCACCGTCCTGCGCAGTACCTCAGTAGCTCTGGCAGATAGGGTACGCCTTGCGGCCAATTGGCTGATCTATCTTATATTTCGCCTGGCCGGCATCGATCTGATCAAGGAGCAGACAGATGCCATCGGCTACATACGCAGGAGGATGCACAGGCACCAAAGGTAAATATGCAGCACAGGGAAAAGGTTTTCGTTTTTGTAGTATGCGGCGCACAGGAGCATATAGATACGTTGCACTATTCGCTCGCTGCGCTCACCGCCCGTACCGGCTGCGCGGTCTGGGTAGTGACCGACAGCACGAGAAACGAGATCCCTATATCACACCCGCATATCATAGACATCCGCACGCCTGAGCGCTATGATCACCACCAGGCCAGCATCTACCTCAAGACCGGCCTGCATCGGTTTCTGCCGGCGGGGCATCTCTACTGCTATCTGGATACTGATATCGTAGCCGTGCGTGACGGGGTAGACGAGATCTTTGATCACTATGTCAGCCCGGTCACTTTTGCACCGGACCACTGCGTGGCAGACCAGTTCAGCCCATCTGCTGTGCGCTGCGGCTGTGCTGAGAAGTTTAATACCTGGGAGGCAGAGCTCAAGGAACTTTTTTTGAAATATAGGGACCTGATCCGTGAGCCGGAAAACGCCGAAAAGAAAGAGCGCCTGTTGCGATACCTTGAGGAGGTCAAAAAAGATAAACTACGATACAAAATACTCTCGCTCCGTTTCAATGCTTCGCGCAAAATATTCCGGCTGGACCATGATACTTTTCTCAATAAAAAAGAGCACTACTGGCACGACCGTACCGGCGCTCCTATACTATATGAGAATCCTGTACTAAGCTCCGTAGAGATGATAGAGCGCACTACGCCATACCGGTTCGAGACCGACCGCGGCGGTATCTGGACACGCGAGGGGCACAATGTATTTGACGCCCGCTGTACGCATCTGATGGATGCTATACGCCGGGACTTTGGTATAGAGGTGCGCGATCCCCGGTGGCAGCACTGGAATGGGGGTGTCTTCCTGTTTGATGATACCAGCCGCGATTTCCTGCAGGCATGGCATGACAAGACTTTGAAAATATTTGAACTGCCGCATTGGAAAACGCGCGACCAGGGCACACTGATCGCTACCGCCTGGGAGCATGGCCTGCAGGGCCACCCTATGCTCCCCCGCCGCTTCAACCTGATAGCAGACTATATGCACCGCAATATAGAGCACAAAGGTGACCTCACTTTTGAGCTCAAAAAAGAGCAGGCTGAGATCCGACCCGTGCTGGCGCATATCTACCACCACTGGGCTGACAAAAGGTGGGACGTCTGGCAGGCTGTGGAGCGCGCCACAGGCATAGAGATAGATCCGGATAGCCAGACCATCAATGGCCTCTGGATCGGCACTACACTCAGTGCGCTGGAGCTGCTCACTATCCGGTCATTTTTATCTTTTGGCTATCGCTACCGGCTCTGGCTATATGACCGGCTGGACACTCCGCTGCCGGAGGGTGTGATCGTGGCAGATGCCAATGAGATCATCCCCCGTGAGCGCGTTTTCTCCTATCGCTACAAAAATGCTTATGGTCACGGCCAGGGCAGCTATGCGGGCTTCTCAGATATTTTTCGCTACAAGCTGCTGTATGAGCGCGGAGGCTGGTGGGTGGATATGGATGTGACCTGCCTCCGGCCGCTCGACTTCCCGCAGCCATATTTCTTTCGTGAGCACCATGAGCTGAAGGTAGTGGGCAATGTGATGAAATGCCCTAAAGGCTCGGAGCTGATGCGCCGCTGCTATGAGGAGGCCATAGAGCAAGTCACAGAGCACAATACCGACTGGCACAAACCGATCAATATCCTGAACGATAATATCACGCTGCTGGGACTGGATAGATATATCGTACCCGGCGTGAGCAATCAGGACCGCTGGGATAGCACCAGCCGCTACATCTGGACCGATGCCGCACTACCGCCGCAGTGGTACTTCATACACTGGCAGAATGAGGAGTGGCGTACGCAAAACGTAAACAGGAGAAGCTTCTACTACCGCTCTGCCCTAGCGCGCCTACTGCGCAGCTACCACCTGGCAGAGGTGCCGCAGTCGCGCGCAGCAGAGCTGCTCAATACAGCACGACATAGTACGCTGCTGCGCAGGTTTGCTATCTTCAACGGGTAATGCAGAGTATGAAACTATCAGACAGCATCATCAGCGCGTACAATGCCTCACGCACCGGTACAGACCGCTCTCTGGTATGTCATGCCCCGTATGTCAATCTGAACTTTGAGCAGAATGGCAATGTGCGTGCCTGCTGCTACAATACAAAGCATAGCCTCGGTACCTGGCCGCGCCAGACACTGCGCGATATGTGGCAGGGTACAGCGGCGCAGGAGCTGAGGCAGTATATAGCAGCCCACGATCTGGGCGGTGGCTGTGCGGAGTGTGGCCATATGATCGCCTCGGGAAACTATCAGGGTGTGCGCGCACACTACTATGATGAGTATGCACCCGGTGGCCCTGCAGCAGCCATACAGCGCTGGTATCACAGACTGTGGGGCAGCCACCCTTATCCACGCGTCATGGAGTTTGAGCTGAGCAATGAGTGCAACCTCGAGTGCGTCATGTGCAATGGATACTTCTCCTCCAGTATCCGCAAGAACCGGGAGAAGCTGCCGCCTGTCCCTATGGTGTATGACGACCGTTTTGTAGATGAGCTGGAGGAGTTTATACCGCATCTCACAGACGCCAAGTTTCTGGGCGGCGAGCCCTTCATGATAGATATCTATCTCAGGATATGGGAGCGCATACAGCAGATCAAGCCCGGCATCAGGATCCATATCACTACCAATGCTACCTTTCTCAATCGCCGTATCAAAGACCTGCTCGAAGGGCTGCAGGCCGGCATCATACTCTCCATAGACTCGGTCCATCCGGACACCTATCGCAAGATACGCGTCAATGGCAACTATCAGAAAGTGATGGAAAACCTGGAGTACTTTCGCGATTATACACAGCGCAAGAAGACTTTTCTCTCCCTGGCAGCATGCCCTATCACCTACAACTGGCAGGAACTGCCTGAGATGCTGGAGTTTTGCCTGGATAAAAACATTGCACTTTATTTCAATGCCGTTTTCTCACCATCAGAGTACACTCTGCGGGATCAGCCTCATGACTACCTGGCCCATGTGATCCGCACCCTGGAGGCATACCGCGTGCCTGCTGTGAGCGGCGGTGCCTCCTCTCCTGCCCGGCTCAGCGTGAGAGCATACACCGACTTTATCAACCAGCTGAAAGGCTGGCTGGCAGAGAAAGAACAAATAAACATCGCAAGTGCAGATACTACCCGTATAGATGCAGATGTGTCTTTTGTCAGAGAAGATATCGCGGTGTGGAGCCTGGATGAGATCAGAGAGAAACTCAGCACGCTCTCACAGGTCAGTGGCACGGCCTATGTAGACAAGGAGGTCGCTCTGCTCCACCGCCTTGCCAGTCTTTTTATAGCCACTCCGCCAGGCAGGCTGCGGGAGGTCATCAGTTGTTATTTTGATTTTTACCCGGAGAGTGGCTTAGGTAGTGATGAGCTGACGGATAGGGCCGGGGCGATAGCTGAGATGATAGAGGCACACCCTCGCCGCGATGAGGTATTGCGCATGATGTCTAAGGCTACACCTGCAGATCTGGCACGCAGCTTCTCTATGGCCGATATAGCGACCCTGCAGGCGCAGCTCGCAGCCGCCTTTGGCTAGCCCCGCAGGAAGTGTGATTCAAACTCTTCCACCAGGTCGTGCACACTGCGGCCCTCCAGCCTGCTGTACAGCACATCTGCAGGTGTGCGATAGATAGAGGCGTAGAAATCTATCTCTCCGTTTCGTTCATTGAGTTCTGACTGTATCTTTTCTATTTTCTGCATGAGGAGAGTGAGCCTGCGGCTGCGCTGCTCTATGGAGTCCTTAAACTGGCCCAGTGCATAGTCTGACAGGCTCCGCTCTACGATGGCCCTGGCCTTTTCATTATCCACCACATCTGAGTCTGCTCCCGTAGCAGTCGCTTCTGCCACGCGACCCTCCGCCTCATCCAGCCAGTTTTTGATCTGGACTTTTGCCAGGTTGTTGTATATCGAGATATTGTATGCAGATATGGGGCTGCTGCGCTCTTCTGCGGTATACTCCACGCTATTCAGTGTATCATATACATGGCGCAGATCGGTATGGGGCAGCGCCCAGATAGATAGCTCCTCCGGTCGCTGTATGGTATTAAACCAGATATTGATATTATGCTTATTCACAAAACGGATAAAATCCGGCATCTCATGCCAGTTATTGCGCATCGGGTTTACCATCAGGCACATGGTGCGGCGGTGCGTGCGTGTATACTCGTGAAAGAACTTAAAATTCTCCATCACCCTGTCATAGTGGGCATTCACCCTTATGCCTTCATATATTTCCGGCGTGAGCGAGTCCAGCGAAAAATTGATATGAATGTTGAGTTTGCTCAGCCACTCCTTTACCTTATAGTTTACCACTGTGCCATTGGTAGCCACCACTATTTTTAGTGTGGGGTTTAGCTGCTCCACCTTTTCAAATATTCTGTATACCCAGTGGATCAGAAATGGCTCACCACCATTGAGTCGCAACTCTTTGAGATGCGGTATAAACTCCCCCAGCTGGTCTACAAAGGCCTGATCATACGGGCTTTTCAGTGCCGGTAGTTTCTCACGGTTTTTTCTGATGGCTGATGAGAGCTCCCCTATGCACATCACGCATTCCAGATTGCAGGTGTTTTCCAGCTCCAGCTCCAGCATAGAGGGGTAGTCCTGCACAGGGTTGATATCATAGGCGCGTGCCAGCACGGAGGTATAGTTGCCCCCTTGCAGATTTTTCAGGCAGGTATTGCACTTGTGGCGCAGGTCATAGTCCAGCAGGTGGCGGCGCAGGGACTGGTACCGCTCCCCAAACCAGATATCGCGCACAGACTTTTGAGGGTAGCTGTCAGGATCCAGAAAGGTGAGCCAGCATGGTGCACAGTCTCCATGTACATTGAAGTACATATTTGTAAACGGTGCATGACAGATGTGGCCGGAGGTCGGTTTGCCCCGGGCCACGTTATACTCGGCGATGGTTTCCTTGCTCAGGCCGGGGCCGGATTTCCTTTCTGTGACAAAGACCTTGCTCAGCAGCTTGTTGATCGTTTTATTCATCCTTATGCGCTCTGGAGCTTTTGTTCGTAGACCTGCAGCAGTCTCTTGTACTCCTGCAGAGAGGCGCGGCTCATCTCGTGCAGGGCATCGGCAGGATATGCCCTGAGGCTTTGCAAAAAGACGCGTATATCATTCTTTATGATAAAGGCCTGCAGGATCATCCGGTCATCGTCTTTATACCCCGTCAGCAGGGTAGCCAGTTGCGCCGTCAGGGCCTCCTCTGGCAGCTCGTCGGCCAGGGTGGGATCAGCAGCATAGCTATCTGCTATCCACCGGGCCAGCCGATCAGATGTGACGGGCGGGAGCACTTCAAATTCCTTTATTTTTTCCTCCTCCGTCGGTGGCTGTGGCTCCTTCTTGAATTCATAATCCTGATAGCGCTTCTCTTCGCTATTTTCCAGATACTTGCCCAGGTATGTCTTGAAGTCCTGAAAACAATTATCATTGTGCCTTTCCTTTTGAGTACCGCGCGGGAGGGTGATGCCCTCCATATAGTCCCTGATGCGGCGTAGCTCCTCTTGCGGCAGGTCTGCTATAGAAAATCTGGACGGCCGCTCCAGATAGCTCACATAGATATAAGCGTTCACCTCATTGCACAGGCCTATGACCAGGGGCAGCTGCTCCCAGTTGTCCTTCTGTACGGTGAAGCTCAGGGAGAGATGCTTGCCTTTCTTATTGCAGATCGCGCTAAAGCGCCGGATATTATCCATCAGCTTGTCATATACCACATTCTTGCGGATGGTCTCCAGCTTCTGCCGGTCCAGCGCATCTATAGAGATAGCCACATCAAAGTTCAGCTCTGTCACTATACTTTCTATCTTCTTATTCCAGTGTGTACCGTTTGTGATCACAAATAGCTCCAGACCAGGATTGAGCTCCGCTATCTTGTCCCATATCTTGTAGTAGATGGGTATCAGAAATGGCTCGCCGCCGTAAAACTTAGCTTCCTTTAGATGAGGTATGTACTGTGCGAGCTGCGAGACAAAATCATCGTCATAGGGCGTCGGGATAGGCGGCAGGTTATCCCTGTTCTTGCGGATACTGCTAGATACCTCTCCGTGGCACATCTGGCACTCCAGGTTGCACTCATTGCTCAGCTCAAATTCAAATACCTGGGGATAGGTAGCTGCTGTATTCTTATAGTATTTGTCAAAGACCAGCGGTCGCAGATTAGAAAATTTCTCCTTGTCAAAGAAGAACTTGCAGTGGCGGCAGCCATACTCCAGGTCATTGTGAGCCATGTGGTCGCGCAGGCGTCGTGCCTCCGGGCCGTGCCAGATCTCATCTATCTTATTTTCCGGATAGCGGCCCAGCAGGATATCGCGATTATAGCCACACACATAGACCGCACCGCCAAAAGAAAAAGTCATGCTGCTAAATGGCAGGTAGCAAAAGACCGGTTTCGGTCCCTGCGGGCGAAATTTATTGTACCGGCGGTAGCGTGCACTATCCAGCGGGTGATAGCCTTGGTGCACCGCCTCGGCATACCTGCGGTCTGCCTGCCAGTTGGTCTTGATGGCCTCAAAAAGATCGATCATTTAGCGCGCTTTGCCCTTCTAAAATACATAATATTTCCGCTCCGCGGCTCAGCTCTCCACCCGCCATAAATAAAAAATCCCCGTCTGTATGACGAGGATTGGTGTGGTTGAGGAGGAAGTCGAAGTATTTCTTTCCATTTCATCCCATTTCTTTCAATTTCATTTATAATCAGCTAGTTAGGTTGTAGGCCTGTGAAATGAATAGTGGTTAAAAAGAAGCAAAAAGAAAGAAATGTTTCGGTAATGTTTCGGTGAAATGCCCCCGCTTTTTAGTATATTGAAGTGCAATATAGTATGGCTAAAAAGTATCATTTAGAGCTAAATCACAAACCGAATGCTGACGGTAAGTATTCACTACTATTGCGTGTTTCCGAGAATAGGAAGCATAAGCGTATCAGCTTAGGATATTCCATTGCTTCAAAATATTGGAATGAAAAAAATAAGTCTATTCGGGTCGGATGCCCGGATAAGCGGAAAATCGAGGAAAAGTTTAGGCAGCTTCAAAATGATATGCAGGATTTGGATTTGGAGGGGTTGAAGCGAAAAAAGCCGGTTTCTATCGAGGTGCTGAAAAATAGAGTAGTCAAGGCTCAGTATCATAATTTCTATGATTTCGCGGATAGCCTCATAAAGCGGTGGAAGGAAACAAAGAGCGTAAACCACGTAAAGCACATACAATCAATAGTAGATAATCTTAAGGTCTTTAGCGGAGATAGGAGCCTGAATTTTGAGGATTTCTCTGTCGAGCTGATTAAGGATTTGGAGGCTTGGTATGTCGTCCAAAAGAATGTTGGCAGCACTATAAAGGAGAAGCTCCGAAAATTGCGTATGATTTTCAAAGAGGCGGAGGAAGCCGGCATTATAGAAATGCAGCAAAATCCCTTTAGAAAGTATAAGTTGCCCAAGGGAGTAAGTGCTCCAAAGGTAATTTTGGAAGCATCCGAGATAAGGAAGATAGAAAAGCTGGTTTTGCCTCCGGGTTCTCTTATATATCATGTTAGAAATGCGTTCCTTTTTTCCTTTATGAATGCTGGAATTCGCGTAGGAGATTTGATTCAGTTAAAGTGGGAGAATATCAAAGGTGATAGTCTTGATTATCAAATGCGTAAAAATGGTAAAAGGCTTAAGGTGAGAATGGTAAAGGAAGCGCAAGAGATTCTTAGCCTATATTATAATGAATCTGTAAGCCCTAGCGATTATATCTTTCCCTTCTTTAGTAGCAAGGTCGATTATAGCGATAAATTCTTTCTGGATAATCAGATTTCCTCTCGTACTGCCCAGATAAATGAGAACCTAAAGGCTATTGCCAGTAAGGCGAAAATCAATAAGCCTCTTTCCTCTCATATTGCGCGGCATTCTTTCGCCTCAAAGGCGATAGATACGTTGCCGATAAATGAGCTTAGAGGCTTACTCAATCACTCCAGCATTAAAACGACAAGTACCTATATCGGTGAAATAAATGCAGATAGGGCTAGTGATGCGTTAGGTAGAGTATTCAATAAGGGACGAAAATAAGGCCACGTTATGCCTTGTAAAAAGAATACGCTGCCCTAATTTTCGTATTTAGTTCCTTCTCAAATGTAGAGGGGGTAAATCCTTTAGAATAGTACTCATTCACTTTTTTCCGCCATCTCCGCTTTTCAATCGGATATGCAAAGTGTCTCGCCTTTGATAAAACATTGATTTCGTCCAATGCCTGAGCGTGCAAAACTCCCAAGTCGAGTTTCTGGCGAAGATGCGTTTGGATATTGTGCAACCTAATTAAATCGTTTGCGTTCTTTGCCTGTGAGTAGTCTATATAGGGATAAGGCTGTTTGATAATCTTCAAGTACTCTCTATACCATACCTTTAGAAGCTGATTAAAGAATCCCTTTCTTTTAAGGTCTTTAACGTAGATATATTTTCCGAATTGCACATCTATTTTATCGAGATATTGGATTTCATATCTTAATAGGTTCTTGTCAAAAAAATCAGATGGTGGAATCTCATTGGTTGCCATTTTATCATAGAACAGTAATTGCCTCCTCTGTTTTGAAAAATATTTACCGCTCGGCCTATAAGGGTATATGTCATATCCGGGAGAATCGACCAATAGATTTAGATATTGTACTGCTGGTTTATCTAAACTAATATTAGTACCAAAGTCGAAAAGTGTCACTTTTGCATGGTCCAATGGGAATTTTTTTCCTAACTCACTCTTTAGTTTCTTGAGTGCGGATTGCAAATCGTCATAGGTTAAAGTCATAAAATTATTACCGTGATAATACTTGCAAAGGGAGTTCTCGATTGAGAAGTGATTAGCGGATGCGGTTATTCTTAGATTGCCAAGTGATTTATAGATTTTATAACTGCTTATTCCTTCGTCTTCCGGCAAAGATTCGCCGTATTCTGAAAATATTCCGCTGAAATAGTCTACAAAATTTGCCTTGGCAAAAGCAGGGTAGCTAGTATGGCCATATATTCTTACCGTGTCGAACATTCCTTCTGCTTTTCTCCTTAGTGATACAACTTATGTTCTAATGGGAGGGTTAATACAAGGACCTTTAAGCTTTGGCCTTTATATAATGTCTATCTAAAAATGAATGGAGGTCTTTAACCTTATAATAGATTTTGCTTCCCGTCTGGGAATAGCCGATTTTGTTTTGGTCCCGATAATTTTGAAGCGTTCTACTTGTGATTCCCAAAATCTCGCAGGCTCGTTTGGAGGTCACAAACTCTACAGATTGGCCGGAGGCCTGTATCTGGGTAGCCAAAAGCTCGTTCACCACCTCCCGAAAGAGTTGTTTCATCTCATCCCTCCCTAGCTGAGTGATAATCATATTAGTTTCCATTGGGAGGTGATATGAGGTTATCCAATGTCTTCTGGCTTATTCTGTATTGCTTGCCTATTTTTTGCGCCTTTATAGCGCCTTTCTTTATGAGCCTTCTGATGGTTGTAGGCGAGAGTTGTAGGCGTTTTGCGGCATCCCTGATTGATAGTAGATTGTCCATTGCGTATATTTGTATTACCTGGACACAAAAATCTCAATACGATAAGTAACGGATAGGAAGTTTGAAGCGGAGAAAATGGGAAAATCGGATTTAGAGAAAGACCTAAGTAATTTGATTGTAGCCTTTCAAAAAAAGTTTCCCGGAGAAGGTGAGGCATATAGCTATCTATATAACCATTTAAAGCAGCGACAACAGCTTGACCTTAAGCAGTGCAAGTGTGTAGGACAGCATATCAGCACATTCTACAAGAATCACAGGTCTTATTTTGGCAGGAATAAGTACTCAGGAGCTTCGGGCTATCCGCTATATACTGTAACCAATCCCTCGAAAAGGTCTAATATTCCTAAGCCTCTACCGGATAGTTTAAAAAAGCCAGAGACAGGTGTATTTGCAGAGTGTAAATACTGTAACAAGCGCTATACTATTACTGCGGGGACTATCTTTCATGGCAATAATACACCTCTACGGTCGCAGTTAGCTATGCTGCTTATAGCTGAATATTACAATTTTGACCCAGCGAAAGGTGAGGACATTTTAAACGCTTTCAAGTCGGTAATGAGCAATACTGACCTAATCAAGAGTACTTTCAGCGAAAAACTAAAAGAGGAAAGCTCTTCTTCTCATACTCTCCGAAGGTATCGGGATTTATTTATCGCTACCGAGAATCTAAAGCAGTTAGATTTTTATAATCTGAGCGACTATTTACAACCGCTTTTTTAGGTTTAGTCGGTTCCTTTAATCGATTTCCCTAATTACTTGGATGCACTCTCCAATTAACCTTCTCAACTCCATTACTAAATTAAGATGGATAGATACAGTCGAAAGTTACCGTGAAAAAAGCCTACAACATGTTATTTTTTCAGGCCCGCAAGTAAATCGTAAAACTTGCGGATAGTATTTTGAATCGCCTTTCTTGCGGCTTCATTCTTAACATAAGTAATTTCCTCTATAAATGCTCCATCACTAATTAGCCTTTTAAACAATTGAGGTCTCTCAATTTCTGGAACATTTATACTATTACATATATCGTCAAAAGAGCTTGATTTGCCACTCAAAATACAGATTTCGCTTCCCTTTAGTGGGGCTTCCAAAACAATTTCCTTTTGCGTATCCCTAAAATTAAAAATCGCATCTGTGTCTTCTGGGTTTCGTTTTCTGAAACTTTCTAAGTCACGAGTAAAGTCTTTACACTTCCACAGTTTATTTATATTTACTATTACCTCCTCGCGCTTAGGTAGATGCTCAAAAACGGCAGCTGTTACGGCATTTTCTCTATATTTTCCTTTAAAAAGTTCGGCAAATCTTACATCCGTTGTCCAACTTGTAATGCCTTCCGTTTTGCTATCATTAATAATAATATCTATCAATTCTTCTCTATGAAGAAACCTCTTTCTATAGCATGGCTCTGTAACAATTTTATATTTTTCATCGATTGAATTACATTCTGCCTTTAGTGATATAGAGAATATATCCTTGTTTTCTTGCTTTTCCGCCCAACCCTTTTGCCACTGATTAAGAGCTATAAAGAATTCATCTTTAAATTTCATCTTGCATTTTCTGTTTAACTTCAAAAAAACTTTCTGGCTTTTATTATAATTCTACTTTGAAAACTCTAATTACTCTTGTCCACTCAAACTTCCACTCACCTTTTTTATTGTCGATGGCTTTAATAGGAATAAAACTTGCTTTTCGGGAGAAATAGTGGACAAAGGTATTTATGCGATTTACCTTGATGTCATTGATAAATGGGCTAGCGCAAACAAAATAATTTTCTCCCTTAAAATTATCCTCTATAAAGCCTAAAAAGCGAGATATTGAAAAGAGCTCAATATCTAAAATATTGGAAAGTAGGTGTACTTTTGTCAAAGATTCTCTTGACTGAAAATCATCCACCTCTACACTGTCTAAATCCTTATTGATGGTTATAATGCTGTCTGTCAATCCGTAACTTTTTACATGCAGCGCTCCTCTTTTTAAGGCTATTGAAGAGGGCTCGATTAGTGTCGCAGAGAAGACTTTCTTTGAAACTCCTTGAGCAAAATAATAATCAAAAAAACTAACCGTAGCCATAGCCTGTCCACACCCCCAATCTATTATATGCAAATTCTTATCAAACAAATTTTTAGGCAAAAAGGCAAATGAGGAGTAAAGCTTTTCAAAGTGCATGTTGCCAAAGCTGTGCATGTATGCTAAAAGCTGATTTTCGTCTTTAAGTATTGTTACTCCCCTTCCAAGCGAGTGAAAAATAGCATCTGTCTTTATTGGCTTGTAAAGCTGAACTGAAATTTCCCGAATATTGGTAAAATTCGGAGTGATTTTTTTAAGAGCTAAATCATATTTTGTACCCTCTTCAATAATAAAGGCCTTATTACCCAGCGGCTTTTCAATATCTCTCCCTAAATAGAAATCGAGAGTAGAATTGATTTGTATATAGGCCTCATAAAATTTATGCGTACTAATAGATAGCACAACAGCAATTAAATCATCGTGAAGGAATGAATATACATACTGAGATATGACTGCATTTACTTTTGATTTGAATTTTTCTAGCGAATTAGGATTAAATTCTCCTAGATTAAGTACAACGGCTGAGTAATAATTGATAAAGGTGGCTAATACTTTATCCTGATTATCTTCTTCAACTTCATAGGCTTCTTGAAGCAGATTATATATAGAATCAAACCTATCTAAATAGTCGCCTTCGTTACGAATATTTACTAGGTAAAGCGCTGCCGCACTTAAGCGCCTTCCTATTATATAATCCTGTAATTGCAAGTGTTGGAAAAGAAATGTAAAACAAGAGATTAAGCCAAGTCGTTCGCAGACATCTAATAGTAAGGAAATGAATGACAAGTTATTTTTGCTGGAAACATTTAGTTCTAAAATTACATTTCGATTTAATTGTATATATTTCTCAAATCTATCTCGCGATTGTAATAGGACTGAGTATTTCGTGTAACTCAGGAAATCCGTAACGTCTTGGAAGTTGTCTATTAAATACCTTTCTAAAGTATCGCTGTCAGAAGTGTGCCTTTGTAAGTCATCAATTAGAATCATAGGTTTTAGATGTAGATTATTAAAAAAGTTCGTCCTTGCTTTTCTTCGAAGAATCTTTCGGATTTTTCTTCTTGACCTTTTTCTTGTCGTTCAAAGCCAATTTTACTATCGGCTTAGGTTTGGGGTTATCAAGTTTTGTTAGAGCGAAATTCATTTCTTTACTAGGGGAAGTGATTTCTTGTTCTTGATTATAAATTGATGGCTCACTTTCATCTTGAACTATATCAATTTTTTCATCATTAATTTCCACCTTGATAGAATCTGAGGCTGCAATAACGGACCCCGTTTCTTGATTAGTAGTAATAGGGTGAGATGTTAAACCAGCCTCAACTTTAGATAACCTAAACTCTAATTCCTCTACTGCATCAATGTACTTTTTCTCAATTTTTTGTATTGCATTTTTATAGTCAGATTGTATATCACTTTCTAGCGCTTTAAAGGAGGCTTCAAGTTTTGCCGCGAGCAAATTTTCAAAATAGGCAATACCTTCTGAATCGATATGTCTTAAATATGGTGCAGACCATTTTTTCACATCATCATTGATAACTTCCGATAATTGCTTTGAAATCAGGGTAAGGTATTTTTGTGTGATAGACGGTTTTATGCTACTAATAACCGTGGTGTCTAAAATTTTATAATTGTTATAAGAAGCAAAACCTATCTGTGATTGAGTGTTTTTGGGACACCAACTATCGAGATAATTGAATGTGTAGTTGCCCTTTATTCCAAAAAAAGCAAATTGATATAAACTTTCGATAGTGTAATAATCGAGCTTACTTTCAAAAGTATATTTAACAGGAAAGTCCTTGCCGGCAATTCTATATTTGTTTCTAAGTTTAGAATATCCGTTGTGTAAACCAACAAGAAAAGAAATATCCTCCTTCTTATTTTCATCAAGAAGGCCATTATTCATATCAGTTACAAGATTGTCGAGACTTTTAGGCTTTTTATCACCGTAAATAGATAATACCGCAATTTCATACAAATGAGACTCTGTGTTAATGGACTTGAGGTTAAGAAAGCCCAGTGTTTTCTGTACTTTGATACCCTCGACGCCTGCGAGTTTTTCAACATCGCTCTGTGTAACATCATTAAAAATATAATGCAACCACTTACTCCATGTACTTTCATTTTTTGTGCTAAAAAGCCCGTAATACTTTTCGCTAAATTTAATTTGCCCCTCTCGTTCTGCCTTTCGAGTTTCGTCTTCAATTACCTTATTGAAAAATGATAAAGTAGAAAAGTAGTTTTCGGAAAAGTTCATGAAGTTCTTTCCTCCAAGCTTCATGAATGCAAAACCGCCCAGTATAGTATCGTATCTATTTATTTTATCTCTGAACTCATTTTTTCGGGTTAAAGTGGGCGATGTTATTCGGTCTGCAATAATGGGAACATCCTTAGTCTTGTCTATATGTACAAGTGTTTGGGGGACATAAGCTGTTGTATTATTGATATTCCATAATGTCGTTTCCTTTTGAGCTTCGGTTAAAAAGAATATGGCTTTGACTCTAGTAATTGGTATTGGGATAGCTAGCTCAGAAAAAACCTCATCTAATTTACCAACGAATTGCATTTCTGCTTCAGTGAGAACAATTTCAAGGGAACAATCACAACCATTTATCCATTTCTTATTTGATAGTAAAATCGAGTCTGAAACTCTGTTCTGAATATCTTCTTTTCGATTTGCATATAGAGCGGCAGGAAGAATTAAAGCCTTACTATAGTAGTGTGCTAAATTTTCCGAGCTTATGGGTATGTAATATGTGCTCATTTATGGGATAATTTCTTTAGTGTATGTTTCTTTCTGGGCCTCTGAAAGCTCTAAAAAGGATAAATCTCTTTCACTTATCAGGAACAAATTTCGTTTAGTTCTAGTTAGTGCTACATAGTAGTCGTTTTCCTTACAAGTATAAAGTTCTGCGATGTTTCTAGGCATATCTTCAAAATCTGGTATAATAACAGTATCAAATTCGGTCCCTTTCGATGACTTAAAAGTAGTTATGTGAATATTCTCGATTGTTGTAATAGTATCCCCATTACAATACTTTGTACATTTAATCCCTTCTCCACTAATCATTCTATGAAAATTTTCGACATCGCGTCTTCTGGGGACCAAGATTGCAATATTGTGAGAGTCGGAATGGAATTGATGTATTAAATCGATTATTACCCGTTTCTGCTTGTCATCATTATTTCTAGTTATATACAGTATTGGCTTTATATCGGTCTTTCGTGTTTGTCTTAAATTGTTGATAGTATGATATGGGATTACCTTGTTTGGGAATAATGCTTTTACAAAGCGCATTATTTCATAAGAATTTCTAAAGTTTTCATCCAGTAGATAATTGCGATTACCAGGAAATATGGCAATAAGCTCATTTTGAGTTGAAGCCGTTTCTGGATAAACAATTTGTTGGTCATCGGCTCCATAAGAAACTACTGCCGTATGACTTTTAACCACCTCATATTGTTTACTACTCATATCCTGAGCTTCGTCAATGATTATTTCATCATAAGTTTTAATGTCCCCTGAAGAAATCCAGCTTAAAATGCTACTCGTAGCACTTGCAGCTCTAGGACTCTCTTCCATAGCAGAAGAAGCAAGGTATACTGTCAAGGTTTTAGAATAAGTAAGCAGAAGACTATTTTTACTACCGATTCCGTAGTTCCTGATATGCCGCCATAATGAAACGACGCTTTTCCCTGTACCGGGGCCTCCAGAAATTGCGATAGCATTAGGTTCATTCAGAGCCGCCTGTTGGCCTGTTGTAAGCTCTGTATAATCTGGCAACCTAAAAAAGTAGGGCATAGGCTATTTTATAACCCTAAATGTAAGATTTATTCGTTCTTTCTTGATTTGTGTCGTCTTAGGAACCTGATGTTGCCAAAAATGTTGTAGTTCGCCCAACATTATGAACAGACTACCGTGTGTTAGTTCTATTTCAAGCTTTTCCTTTGTTTGAATATGTCTAAGTTGAAAAGTCCTCGTTTCACCGAAATTTACAGAAGCTATTACCGGGTTACGTCCAAACTCTGGTTCAGAATCCGAATGCCAAGAAATTGAGTCATTTCCGCTACGATATAGGTTTAACATTACACTATTGAAAACAACCCCTGCCTTGGGCTCAATCTTGTTTTTTATTGCAACTATATCATGGTTCCAGAGATTAGACTTCAGCGTTATTCCTGAAAATGCATAAGGCCTTTCACTGTCACTATACCACGCTGTTAATCTTGGAAAGTCTACTTTTTTTCCATACATCTTCATTGATTCTTGTCTCCAAAGAATATTGTTTCTGAGAGAGACAAAAAATTCATCGCTTTCATTTTTATCGAAGAATTTGGGTAGATAAATAACTTCTCCATTTGTAATAGAATTTTGTCCTATACAAATAGACCTTGACTTTTTAGGAGGGATTATATTCCCAAAAATATCCTTGTTCATTATGCTAAGTTATTAATAACTCGCCTCCAAAACGGTGGTAATACTAATTAAAAAACTAAATTAAATATAAATTGCTAATTTGTTTAGTTTTTTTGTATATAATATTCTCCCCGTACTGCCCAAATCGCTAAATCAAAAATGTAGTTCTCCTGTGGTGCTATGTAGAAAACTCGAATCGTTTTAAGGGTGGGGGTGCTGGCTAATATCACCCAAGGTTAGTTAGGGTACGGACTCTTATCAATTCATCCAAGTCAAAAGTGCAGTTGATAGCGGTTTTTATATTGGGTGAAGCTAAAGACTGTCTATTTCATCAGTTTTAATGAGAAGTAACTTATTACTTCTTGGGTTCAGATTGGCCTATATCTGTTTGATTTATATGTATTTATGCAAAAAGGGTCTAGCTCAGCATTTTAAAATCAATAAAGCGCCTAAAATGTAGCCTCTCTGAAAAGACAAATTAGAGAAGTATGTCTATACTTCTTCGCTATAGGCTTATGATTGTCAGGCTCCTATAAGAAGTTTGGCTTGTATATATTTTATCTTTAAGCGATAGCAAAAATCAGGGGTTTTTGGTCAAAAATCACCACTATAAACGTAGAGCTTGACGTTGGAAAATTCATGTTGGGTAAGATGGATTAATCTCCCATCATAGGTAGATATGCTTATGATAGTCTTCCCTTCGATATCTTCAATATTAGAAATCATGCCGTATGGTATCTTTTCCGTTCCCTTATCGATATATAGCTTATTGCCTTCGCTTAGGAATTGTCCTGCCGGATAATATTTGTATGTAGGCTGAGAGGGAGAGTTATTTTCTGGCTGCGCTGCCTGTGTTTGGCTTTGTGAAGCTGGTTTGGAGGTTTCATAGTCCTTATCCTCTGTATTTCCGCACCCCTTCCACATTACAATCAAAAAGAATACAACAGGCGCTATCAATCTTCCGTAGATGTATAGATTGCCCCAGAAGCCGATTCTGGGTCTTTCCTCTATCGGTTCTTTGTTAGCTATCGGTGCCGTCTTATTCGTTAATGTTTGAGCTTGTGATATTGGCCTAGAATTGTTTTTAAAGCCCCTTTTGATATACTCCTCAGTCGCTAGCTCTAAATATTCAAGGTTATATCTCTCATAATCCTTTTCTACTACATCCCTTAGCTCATAATCCCTTAGCGCCTCTACTTCCTCCTTTAGCTTTCGGTCATAGGCAAAAGTTTCACCTCTGCGAATTAGCTCGTTTTTGACCAAGTCCAAGTAATCTTCGCTATAGGCATTAGCCTGTTTCTCGACTATCTCCAATAGCTTTTTGGAACTGTATTTTCCTATTCTTTCCTCAGCAGGGTCCTTTTCCAAATTAGTTTCTTCCATAGAATCCGATGTTTAAGTTTTGAGTGATTAGTATGATTGGTTCATGTGTCAATTCTGTTTCAATATTGATTTCTAAAGCCGGATAGCTGCTATCTAGTAATGGTGAGGTTGCCCAAAACCATAGTAGCTCTTTAATCTCCTCTTTGCCGCCCGAAAGCGTGAAAAATAGGGTTTCAGCTCCTTCTATCTCTTGCAGGGTTAGGTCTTCGGTTGATTCCCAGAATCCTCCAGTTTTTAGTAGTTCTATTGTCTGGGTCTCTAGGGTCTTCGTGGGTGTTTTTCTCATGTGTTTATTTTGAGTTATAGGAAAAAAATATGCGGAAGAAACAGCCATTCCCTACGGAGGTACTTGGCATACCCACAAGGAAAAATGAACTGCTCTCCCGCACGCGGGAGCATCGAGTCCATTCGCTTCCTTGTTTTATAAACTGCCAAGTTTTCCGTAGAAAGAATTGAATGATGCTGTGTCTTATATGTCTTAGCTTTCTGTCTTTTCTATAGTCTTTTTATTTTGTAATTTTAGTTTGTGCTATCAATCTTTAAGATAGTAAAAATGGGAAGAATCTGCAAGTTATTCCCAAGCAAAATAAGAGTGAATTTCTCCTGTCGCTCCCTGAGTAAATAAAGCTAAATGTTTCGGTAGGGTTTCGGTAATGGGCATGAAAAAAGGAGATAAATTATTGATTGCCAATATTCTATCTCCTTTTGTTTGTGGTTGAGGAGGGAATTGAACCCCCGACACATAGATTTTCAGTCTATTGCTCTACCAACTGAGCTACTCAACCGTTCTCTGAGGGACGGCAAATATAGACTTTTTGCCAGTTTTTCAAAAAATTCACCCCTCTTTTCGCCCCATCACGGACTCAGAGGCCCAGTTTTGCCAGCACATAGGCCTCCTCCGCATCTATATTCAATGTCTTGTGCGAGGTACCGGCACCCTTGAGTAGCGTCACGCGCGAGGGTGCTATCCCCAGCCGCCCGGCTATGTATTCCGAGAGATATTTATTGGCCTTGCCCTCTACCGGTGGTGCTTTGATCTTCACACGCAGGGTGCCGTCTGCCTCGCGGCTGATCTCATCCATACGGGCGTTGGGTTTTACTTTGATGCGGAGCAGCATGGGTTATTGGCCGTCTTTATACAGCAGGTACTTCTTCCGCATCGCCTTGTATGCCTTCAGCCCCGGCTGCCAGCTCGCCTTGATCTGGGTCTCGGTCTGGCCCGCCAGTATCTGTCTACGCAGCTCATCTGTACCAGCCAGCTTGTCAAAGAAATCCGGGCTGGCAAAGAACTTCGCCTTGTCCTTTGCCACGGCATACATCCTGAGCAGGTAGCGTACATTCACGCCGTGCATCTCTGTGCTCAGGTCTTTGCGGTAGCGGCGCAGGTCATAGCCCTTGCATAGCAGGCCCTTATTCATCGGATCTGTAGCGCCGGGTGTGCTTTTCGGTGTAAAAGTAAAAGTACTGTCCAGCTCCGCATCCGGCGAACCGATCACCTGAAAAGGCCACGCCGTACCGCGCCCCACGCTCACATTAGTCCCCTCAAAGAAGCATAGTGATGGATAGAGGAAGATCGCGCGGTCATTTTTCAGATTGGGCGAGGGCGCCACCGGCAGGTGGTAGCGCATGCTGTGGTCATAGCCGGCGCAGGCTATCACTGTCAGGTCCAGTGCAGCAGCGCTATCCGTCCACTGCTCGCCTTTGGCCATCTGTGCGTACTCTCCCGGTGTCAGTCCATATACCACCGGTAGTGCATCTATCCCTACAAAGGAGCGGTACTTCATATCCAGCACCGGCCCATCTATGTAGAAGCCATTGGGGTCCGGGCGGTCCAGCACGATCAGCTTTTTGCCGTAGACAGCGCAGCTCTCCATCAGGTAGTGCAGCGTAGAGATAAAGGTATAGAACCTGCACCCTACATCCTGTATATCATAGACCACTGCATCTATATCTTTCAGGTCGTCTGCTGTCGGCTTTTGTTTTTTGCCATAGAGAGAGATCACAGGTATGCCGGTCCTGGCATCTGTCGTATTGGCTACATGCGCACCGGCATCGGCATCTCCGCGAAATCCATGCTCCGGCGCAAAGATGATCCTCACATCTACCCCCAGCGCCTTCAGCGTATCTGCCAGGTGTGCCTTGCCTACGCGGCTGGTCTGATTCACGAGCAGCGCCACATGCTTGCCTTGCAGCATCGGTATATATGCAGCTGTGCGCTCAGCGCCTGTTGTGATGTGCGTTTGGCCGCCTTTGGTTTGGCCGGAGGCCGTCAGATAGAGGACACAGGAAAACAGGAAGACACCATATCGCAACAGGCCGCTCATGATCAGTTGAGCTGCTCTTTGCTCACATCGAGGCGGCTCTGCGGATGCTCGTATGGCATGAAGATAAAGCTCATCAGCCCCTCCTCTGCCAGGAAGACGCACATGAACTCGTCGGGATTCTTATAGTTCTGGATAAAGTCGGGCACCTTCTCCTGGCTCACCACGCCGTGATGCACAAAGTCCTCCAGGTGCGAGGCGTTGATGGCCCAGGTCAGGTCCATCTCTTCGCGGCTGATGATGGGCAGCCCCAGGTCTATATCGGCCTCAGACCGCGTCACCACAAAGATCGGATACTTGCTCACGTTGCCTTTCAGCATGCCCTGAGACACCTGGCGGATGTAGCTCCGGCAGGTCTGCAGGTCACTGGAGAGGCTGGCCAGTATTTCTTCGTCAAACTTCACGTCGCAAGTATTAAAATGAAAGTTAGCCATTTTTCCTAACCGTCAAAATCGTGCCTGATTCTGATCCCGTAGACTCTCGGAATGTGCAGGAGAATCATAGAGCCGCAATACAATCCTCCCGGCCTCCCTAAAGGGAGGAGGAATACAAAAATCATTTGCGATACTAGGTGTTCTGGCTGTTCAAGTCTCCCCTTTGGGGAGATTTAGAGAGGCTAAAAAACACAAAGTCCGCCATCAGGCGGACTCTGCTAACCATTAACTCTAAATTAACTTTGTATCAGAACTTGATCACCAGCTTATTGAATGGATCGTCGCTGAGTGCATACTTCACATCAGCGACCTCCTTAGCTTCGTCTGCCTTGAGATAGAGGTCCAGGCCCACCAGCGCTGTATTGGTCTTGATAGACTTAGCTATATATTTCTGATAGCCATCTATTTTAAAGATCACGCGCACCGACTCTCCCATCGCGCCTTTGTTGAGCGCTACGGCATAGTTGCCATCCTGGTCCAGGCTGGCGGCTACCAGTTCATCACCAAATTTGTCAAAGTTGATCTTTGCGTCCTTGATGGTCTGGTACGTCTCGGCGTCTACCAGTTTGCCGGATATCACCATCACCTCCGGATGGTTGATAGCCGCATTGAGCACTGCCTGCGTAGAGGGCAGCAGTTTAGCTTTGTCACTGCAGCCTTGTGCTTGCAGGTTTGTGGCCACCAGGCCCACAGCGATGAGGATCATCATTAGCTTCTTCATAATTCTCTCCTTTTATTTATATATGTATTAATCCGCTTGTTTGAGATAAGACGCCGGGAAAGTGAATTTATTTTGCCGGATGGGGTTGAAACAACTAACGCTCCTTTTTCTTCAGCCAACTGATTTTCATCTATTTCCTGATGCAAAGATAACGCTGAAGCCTTCATATAGTGCGGGTTTCAGCGTGGATTAAAATGAAACGGGGGAGAAAATCGGTGAACGAATTTTTTTTGTATTTCCTTAACGTAAGTCCGATTTGAACGTGCATTTTTTCATCACGAACGGCTCACGGTTTTGTCATGAAAACGAAACAATAAAAAACACATTTGATTTTATTGTAAAAACAAAGGGCGTCTCTCCGCTCGCAATCACGAGATCGTATTTACAGTAGCCCCGGTCTTCAGACCGGGGTGTAGAGCCATTTTTCGTTGGCTTTAGCCAAAACGAGACACGACACACATTTAGGCTAAAGCCAATACACTCGACCTTCTGTCCTCCGCCTGAAGGCCTGGCTACTTGAATGCACAAATGATTGGCTGTTATCCTCTCCTATTTTAGGAGAGGGTAGGGAGTGGTAAGGCGCGTCACAAGGACTGTTGACTCACTCAAACGCCTGCAGTTCCACGAGCTTCGCATATAGTCCGCCGTCACTTAGGAGCGTGCTGTGCGTACCGCGCTCCGCTATGCGGCCCTCGCTCATCACGATGATCTCATCAGCATTTTGTATCGTAGCCAGTCGGTGGGCTATGACGATAGTAGTACGGCCCTTCATCAGGTTAGACAGGGCGTCTTGTACCAGCTTTTCAGACTCAGAGTCGAGGGAGGAGGTGGCTTCATCGAGTATCAATACAGGTGGATCTTTCAGCACGGCGCGGGCTATGGTCAGGCGCTGGCGCTCGCCACCACTCAGGCGGCCACCACGGTCGCCTATGACCGTGTCATAGCCTTCCGGCAGGCGGGAGATAAAGTCCTGCGCATTGGCCACGCGGGCTGCGTCACGTATCTGCTCGTCTGTGATGCCCTCCTTGCCAAAGACGATATTATTCCGCACCGTATCATTAAAGAGGATCGGCTCCTGGCTCACCACGCCAAAGAGGCCGCGCAGGTCAGCTATCCGTAGCTGGCGCACATCCACGCCATCTATCTCTATGCTGCCGCCCGTCACGTCATAGAAGCGCGGCAGCAGGTCTGCCATCGTCGTCTTGCCGGCGCCGCTCTGGCCCACGAGGGCTATCACTTTCCCCTTGCCTATAGTCAGGTCTATGCCTTTCAGGATCTGGCGGTTCGGGTTAGAAGGATAGTGGAAGGAGACATTTTTATACGCTATAGACTGGCTAAAGAGCGCCGCAGGTTTGGCATTCACAGCTTCTACTATCGTATTGGGCGCATCCAGTATCTCAAAAACCCGCTCAGAGGAGGCCAGGCCGATATTGATCTTGTAGAAGGCCGTCGAGAAGCTCTTGGCCGGCTGTATCAGCAGCGAGAACATGGCGATATACCCTATAAATGTGGCCGCCTCCATCTCCCCGCGCAGCACCAGCCCGCCACCGAACCACAGCACAAGACTAAACACCGCGATAGCCAGAAACTCCGTCAGCGGCGAGCTCAGCTCATAGCGGCGGTTGATGGCATTGCCCTGCTGGTAGTGCAGCTCATTGGTCTCCTCAAACTGCCGCCTCTTGTACCCCTCCGCGCCGAAGGCCTGCACGATCCGCAGCCCCGAGATGCTTTCTTCTACTATAGACATAAAGCGGCCTATCGTCTCCTGTATATTCTGCGACTGGCGCTTGAGCGTCCGGCCTATGCTGCCTATCAGCAGCCCCACTACGCCCAGCATCACAAAGACAAAGACCGTCAGCTTCACGCTCAGCATCAGCATCCATGTCAGAGAGAGGATGATATTCACCGGCTCGCTGATGATCACCTCCAGCATGCTGAAGATCCAGCCATCTATCGCGCGGATATCGTCCGTCATGCGCGTGATCAGGTCGCCTTTGCGCTCCTGGCTGTAGTAGCTCAGCGGCAGGCTCAGCAGCTTGCCGAATACCTCATTGCGCAGGTCGCGCATCACACCCGTGCGGATGGGAGACAGCACCCTGAGCGCCAGATAGCGGAAGAAGTTCTTTAGAAAGATGACCGCGATGATTGCCACACAGACCTCCAGCAGCGCCTGTGCCGGGCCGTGGATGCGTTTCTCGGTAGAGAGGACGAACTTGATGTATTCCAGGATTGAGTTTGCGTTTGCGGTCAGCACAGGTTTCTCGGTCACATCGGGCACCTGATTGAAGATCAGCTGTAGCAGCGGGATCACCATCACCACTGAGAAAAGCGAGAACACCGCCGTCAGCACGTTGAAAAAAAAGTTAAGCGCACCGAGCCCGGTATACGGCCTGAGATAGCTGACTATTCGCTTGAAATTTGACACGGCGCAAAGATAGGAGAAGGAATGAGTAATGGCAGATAACGGTGAAAGCCGGTGGATAGTGCTTGCCTGTCAGACCAGAACGCTCTTACATACGTCTTTTCATTTCTTCCGGATCTCTTTTAAAGTGTATGATACCCACTATCCTTATCTCTGCTATGTCAGGAAGGATCTGATAATAGATGCCATAGGGAAACTTACTTATCACACATCTTCTGTAGCCTTTGTAAACCTCCTGATATATTTTAGGTGTCTTGGCTATAGACTGCACAGACTGATTGACGGATTCGTAAAACTTATCGCCAAGACCTATCTGACGCGCTTCATACCAGATATAGGCTGTATCAAGATCGATCTCCGCTTCCGAAAGAATGGAAACGCTATACTGCAATTTCACTTCTTGTATTTAGCTTGAATATCTGACCAGGGCTTGAATTGCGCCTCACCACTGTTAATCTTTGCTATACGCTGGTCGAGTAGTTCCTTATGCTCTTCGGATATATTATGCAGTGAATTATCACGTGCTATATCATCCCACAGCTCTTGTACGATCTGGAGCTTATCTTCCATCGGTAGCTTGTGAAGCTCTGCTATTTGTGATTTGTCCATGCCGTGTGGTTTATATCAAAGTTACCTAATCCGTTGGGATATATAAAAGATATGGTGGCTGACCCCTTGGCCGGTTGCAGTCAATCTATTGCTTAACATCTTTTTACAACGGCCTGCTTTGCTAAAACTTAAATTCGCTTTCCCAAAAGATACACACAAATGGAAGTGATCACATCATCCTCAGCATCGGTAGACATCGCCTCGCTCAATGACCGCATCAACCGCGAGAGCGCCTTTATAGACGTGCTCAATATGGAGCTGGGCAAGGCCGTCGTAGGCCAGAAGTACATGGTAGAGCGCTTGCTGCTCGCTGTGCTATCCAATGGCCACATCCTTCTGGAGGGTGTACCCGGCCTGGCCAAGACCCTTTCGATCAAATCCCTGGCCTCAGCGGTACACGCGGGTTTCTCGCGCATACAGTTCACGCCGGACCTCCTGCCTGCGGACCTGATCGGTACCATGATCTACAATCCGAAGGACCACGAGTTCTGTGTCAAGAAGGGCCCGGTTTTCTCCAACTTTATCCTCGCAGATGAGATCAACCGTGCCCCGGCCAAGGTGCAGTCCGCACTGCTCGAGGCCATGCAGGAGCGCCAGGTGACCATCGGCGAGCAAACCTTCAAGCTGGAGGAGCCATTCCTCGTACTCGCTACACAGAACCCGATAGAGCAGGAGGGTACCTACCCGCTGCCGGAGGCACAGGTAGACCGCTTTATGCTGAAGGTGGTGGTGACCTATCCTAAGAAAGAAGAAGAGCAACTGATCATGCGCCAGAATATGTCCTATGACGCGCCTAAGATCAATCCTGTCATCTCAAAAGAAGCCCTCATCTCCGCCCGCCGTACTACCCGTGAGGTATATATGGACGAGAAGATAGAGCGTTATATCCTCGATATCGTCTTTGCCACACGCCGCCCGGAGGACTACAAGTTGGGCAAGATCAAACCGCTCATCACCTACGGCGGCTCTCCCCGCGCCAGTATCAACCTCGCCCTCGCCGCCAAGGCCTACGCTTTTATCAAGCGCCGTGGCTACGTGATACCGGAGGACGTGCGCGCCGTATGCTACGATGTGATGCGCCACCGCATCGGCCTCACCTACGAGGCTGAAGCCGAGAACGTGACCACCGAAGAAATTATAAGCGACATCCTAAACGCAGTAGAGGTTCCATAGTCCATCATGGCAAAGGCTCCGCACATAAAGTCTGATAAAACTCAGACTGCAGATAGCGCGCAGAGTGAACGGCGGAAAAAGCTACGCAGGATCGAGATCAAGACCCGCAAGCTTTCTGCACAAGTTTTCTCTGGTAGTTATCACTCTGCCTTTAAGGGGCGTGGTATTTCCTTTAGCGAGGTGCGCGAATATCAATTCGGAGATGATATCCGTGCGATAGACTGGAATGTCACCGCCCGCGCCAATCGCCCTTTCATCAAGGTCTTTGAAGAGGAGCGTGAGCAAACGCTGATGCTGATCATAGATGTAAGCCGTTCTACCATGTTTGGTACGCAGACAGAGTTTAAGAAAGAGATCATCGAGATCATCAGTGGTATCCTGGCCTTCTCGGCTATTACTAATAATGACAAAGTTGGTGTCATCTTCTTTAGTGATAAAGTAGAGAAGTTCATCCCCGCCAAGAAGGGCAAATCGCACATCATGCGCATCATCTCTGAGATAGACAGCTTTGAGTCTCAGGAGCGCGGCACCGACCTGGCCGAGGCGCTGAAGTACTTTAATAATGTGAGCAAGAAGAAGGCTATCGCCTTTATGATATCTGACTTCATGACTGGCCGTGACTTTCAGAAGGAACTCGGCCTCGCGGCCAGACGGCATGACTTCATCGGCATACAGGTCTACGACAAACGCGAGCGCCTGCTGGAAGACGTCGGCACCGTACTCATACAGGATGCCGAGTCCGGCGTAGAGTTCTTTGCAGATACATCTGACAAGCGTCTGCGGGCACAGGTACAGAAGCTATTTGACGAGCAGCAGGTGAAGAATAAGGTCACCTTTGGCAAAGCCGGTGCCCAGTTCGTCAGTATTGATACCACGGCCAACTATGTGACAGCCCTCATGAAGATGTTTAAAGAAAGGGAGATCAAGCGGTAATGAAACGGCTGCATGACATATCGTATAGTAGCAAATCGCACCTCTCCGTAGTGTCAGGTCGCGACCTGCTACTGAGATATAAGCGCGTGAGTGTAGGGTCAGGTCGCGACCTGACCCTACAAGCTGGGCGCCGGGCTTCTTTACACGCCAGGCACTGTGTGTCCCAGCAAGCAGTACGGGCGTTCCGTCTCCTCGCATTATCTTGCTTCTTGGTTCTTGGTTCTTATATCTCCCAAGCCCAGATCTCCGCCACCTTCAAGGGGGACTCCTCCAAGATCGAGATAGGCGACTACTTTAATATGAAGCTGGTCGTCAATGCGCAGCCGGATATTGTGGTAGACTTTCCTTCTTTCCCGGGTGATACCATTGGCAAGATCGCCATCGTCAAGAAGGACAAGATAGATACCGCTAAGATAGGCACCAGTACCATCTACTCTCAGAACCTCACCATTCAGGCCTACGAAGGAGGTCAGTACATCTTTACCCCGCTCAAAGTCTACTATCTCAACAAGACGACGCGTGTCATTGACAGCGCCTATACCAATGCCTACCAGCTGCAGGTCACAGAGCCCGCTGTAGACGCCACAAAACCCATCAAACCTATCAAGGCGCCGCTCAATGTGCCTTATCAGCTCAATGAGTTTTACAGCTGGATCGCTATCGGGCTGGTGATACTCGCGGCTATCATCATCGGCATCATCCTTTATCTCCGCTACAAGAAAAAACCGGCACCGGTTGTAGCGCGTCCACGACCTAAAGACCCGGCACACATCTGGGCCGCCAAAGAGCTGAAGAAACTGGAGGACGAAAAGCTCTGGCAGAAAGATCAGGTGAAGCTCTATCACTCGCGCCTCGCAGATATTTTGCGCAGCTACCTTGAGTTCCGCTATGACTACTATGCGCTGGAGTCTACCACCGGCGAGATAGAGCAGGAGCTGGACCGCCTGGGCATCAGCCTCGATGCACGCAGCCGCATCATGGAGACACTGCGCCTGGCCGACTTTGTCAAGTTTGCCAAGATGAACCCTGCGCCTGATGAGAATATGCGCAGCATACAAAATGCCGCCGCATTCGTAGAGCAGACCAAGCAGATAGAAGTCACCCCCGCAGCAGCAGAAGCGCAGCAAAAGACTAATAAAAAGAAGAAGAAATAGGATGTTTCATCTCTCACATATCACCTTTGCCAATCGGTGGGTACTCTGGCTGATACCGGTAGTAGCCATCCTGGCCATCGTATGGTGGTACCTGCGCCAGAGGAAACAATATCCTACGCTTACCTTCTCTGACACATCTGCTTTCAAAGGCTTTCAATCACCTGTCAAGGGGGTACTGAAAAAATATGCGCCGCTGCTGCGCATACTGTCGATCGGTTTCCTGCTCGTAGCACTGGCCCGCCCGCAAAACAGCTACGACGAGAGCTCCTCTACCACAGAGGGCATAGACATCGTACTGGCTATGGACGTATCCACGTCTATGCTGTCTCAGGACTTCAAGCCTAACCGACTGGAGGCCGCCAAGAGCGTCGCGCTGGACTTCGTAGAGGGCCGTCCGCATGATCGTATCGGGCTGGTGGTCTTCGCCGGTGAGAGCTTCACGCAGTGCCCGGTCACGATAGATCATACTATCGTCAAGAACCAACTCAAAGACATCAAGAACGGCATCCTGGAGGACGGCACCGCCATCGGCATGGGCCTCTCTACCGCCGTACAGCGGCTCAAGGACAGCGAGAGCAAGACCAAGGTCGTGATCCTGATGACGGACGGTGTCAATAACCGCGGCATCATAGACCCGCGCATGGCGGCAGATATCGCGGTGCAGTTTGGTGTGCGCTGCTACACCATCGGTGTGGGCAAGAACGGCCAGGCGCTGACGCCTGTAGCCATGGGGCCAAATGGCCTGATATTCGACTATGCCGAGGTACAGATAGACGAGGCGCTGCTACGCACCATAGCCGACAAGACCGGTGGCAAATACTACCGCGCTACGGACAATAGATCTCTGAAAGGAATATTTGAGCAGATAGACAAACTGGAAAAGACCAAGATCAACGTATCAGCCTGGACGCACAAGACGGAGAAGTTTCACCTCTTTGCTTTGATTGCTGCAGCGCTGCTTTTGATCGAGTGGGTTTTGAGATACACTGTATTAAGAAGTATTCCTTAATACAAGGGACGAAGGGCGAAGGACGAGAGACGGAATAATAAGGCCAAAGTGAGTTTTGAATTGGATAACTAGAGAAACCTTGAACGATGAAAGACCGATTGGATGAAGTGGTGTTTTACAACCTGTCGATGGAGTTGTGGGATGAGTTTTGGGCAGATGGAAATATTTTGGAGAAAGATGTGAGGGGTAGAGAAATATTGAAGCAACTGACCCGAAGCGTAGGTTCTATCAGTGCTAATATTGAAGAAGGATATGGCAGAGGTTTTGGCAAAGAGTATCCGCAATTTCTGAGATATTCCAGGGGCTCTGCTAGAGAATCGAAAGGATGGTATAAGCGGTCTGAAAAGCTGCTGTCAAAAGATAAAGTGGAAAAGAGGATTGAAAAACTAGATTCGATAATCGCAATGACAACTGTGGCTATAAATACATTAGAAAGTAAAAATAAAAAATAGAACGACGCGCTATCGACGGTCGCTTGTCGCCCCCGTCCTTCGCCCTTCGTCCCTCGTCCTATGTTCAGATTCGAACACATAGAATACTTACTGTTACTGACGCTTTTAGTGCCAGTGCTACTGCTATTCATATACTTTGTAATATGGAGGAAACAAGCCATTGCCAAATTTGGGAGTTCTTCTTTGGTCTATCAGCTCATCCCTGATTTCTCTGACGGCAAGCAGGTGATCAAGTTTATCCTGCTGACGCTCGCATACGTTTGTCTCGTCATAGCTATCGCCAATCCACAGATCGGCACCAAGCAGGAGAAGGTCAAGCGGAACGGTATAGATGTCGTGGTAGCGCTGGACGTTTCCCGCAGTATGCTGGCGCAGGACGTGCAGCCTGATCGCCTCTCCCGTGCCAAGAACTTCATCTCCAACTTTGTAGACCAGCTGAAGAATGACCGCTTTGCGATGGTGATCTTTGCCGGTCGCGCCTATCTGCAGATGCCGCTGTCGGTAGACTACAGTGCGGTGAAGCTCTACCTCCGCTCTGTGAGCACAGAGAGCGTGCCCACGCAGGGTACCAATATCGGTGAAGCCATAGAGCTGGCCAATGAGTCTTTCGCCAAAGGCGACAACAAGTCAAAAGCGCTCATCATCATCTCTGATGGTGAGGACAATGAGCCCGGTGTGGAAGAGGCCTTGGAAGAAGCCGCAAAGAATGGCATCAAGATCTTCACCATCGCAGTGGGTACAGATAAAGGTTCTCCCATACCGCTGGCTAACGGTGACTACAAGCGCGACGCACAGGGCAACATCGTCCTCTCCAAGGTCAATATCCAGGCCATGCGTGACTATGCCGCCAAGGGCAACGGCAAGGCGCTGATCCTGGGCAATGGCAAGGATGAGATAGACGCCATTTTCAAAGAACTGGGCCGCATCAGTACCAAAGAGATAGACGATGTGGTCTTTACCGAGTACGACGACAAGTTTCAATATTTCCTCATAGCGGCTGCGCTGCTGCTCATAGCAGAGTATCTGCTCAGCGAGCGCCGCAGCAGGCTGTTTGAAAAGCTGAAGATATGATGAGGCAGATGATACATAGGATGGTAGCCGGGGCCGTGCGCAGAGCAGGTGGATATGCTATGTCACTTCGTCACTCCGTCACTCCGTCACTCCTGTCTTTTTCATCTCGTCACCTCGTCATCTCGTCACTGCTACTCCTCCTCACCTGGACGACCTCTGCCCAGGAAGAACGCACCCTCACCCGCGACGGCAATAAGCTCTTCGCCAAAGGAAAGTATGCCGATGCAGAAGCCTCTTACAAAAAGGCGCTGGAGAAAAAGAACAACTTTCCCGAGGCGATCTTCAATCTGGGCGATGCCATCTACAAGCAGAAACGCTATGACGATGCCGTAGCGCAGTTTGAGCTCTTTGCCAAAACATCCAAAGACCCGCACCAAAAAGCGCAAGCGTATCACAATCTCGGCAATGCACAGCTGGACAAAGAAGAGTACGAGAAAGCTGTGGACGCCTACAAGCAGGCGCTGAAGCTGAACCCTAACGACCGTGATACACGGTACAACCTGGCTTACGCAAATGCGAAACTCCGCCGCCAGCAGCAGCAAAACCAGCAGAACAAAAACAACAAGAACAAAGACAATAAGGACCAGAAGGACAAAGACAAAAAAGACCAGGGCAAAGGCGATAAGGATAAAAAAGACGACAAGGGTCAGAAAGACAAAGACCAGCAGGGCAATGGAGACAAGGATAAACCACAGCCTAAGCCGGGCCAGGAACCAAAGCTCACCAAAGAGCAAGCCGAAAAACTACTCGAAGCCCTGAAAGCCGAAGAACAAAAGGCACAAGACAAGATGCAAAAGAAGGCCGCCAAGCCCGTAGACGTCCAGATCGAGAAGGACTGGTAAGTCTGTTTTTGTCATCCTGTATTTTGTCATCCTGATCCGCCCCGGCGGAGAAGGATCTATACTCCCCGTGAATGAGACCTATAGGAACACATAACTACTATACCTACATCCTCACCAATCGTCAGCGATCTGTGCTCTACATAGGCGTGACCAATGACCTAGTCGGTAGAGTAGACAAGCACAAGAAAGGAGAAGGTGGTGTGTTTACCAAAAGGTATCAGTGCCATTTCCTTGTCTACGATGAGCGGTATCAGTACATTGACCATGCTATAGCAAGAGAGAAAGAGTTTAAGGGTTGGACGCGTAGGAAGAAGGATATTCTCATTATGGAGATGAACCGGGATTGGCGCTTTCTTGATCCTGAGGTCGACTGATAGCAGGTATAGATCCATCGCTATCGCTCAGGATGACAAGGGCCACTTGTCAAAAATCCTTAACAATCCCCCCTCTCTCTTGAGTTTTATCTATCCTTACTTCAATTTTGCATTGTGAAAGATAGCCGCCACATAGGATACAGAGCCCCGCTACTACTAGCCCTGCTGGTATCAGTCACCCTGAGCCTCTCGGCACAGGTGCGCTTCTCCGCATCCGCACCCGCATCTGTCGGCATCAATCAGAACTTTCAGGTAGACTACACCGTGGAGAATGGCAGCGCCAAAACTATCGATCCCGGTATCGGCAGTGACTTTCAGATACTCAGCGGGCCCAACCCTACGCAGCAGGTGCAGATCATGAATGGCCACATGAGCCAGTCCGTGATATACTCCTACATCGTACACCCAAAGAAGGAAGGCGTTTTCAAAATAGGTAGGGGTAAGGCCAGCATAGAGGGCGTCTCTATGGAGTCCAATGAACTGACCATCACCGTGACCGGCCCCGTACAGCAGCAGGCTCGCCACCGCCGCGATCCTTTCAATCCCTTTGACGATGACGACGATCCCTTTGCAGCCATGCAGCAGCAGATGCAGCAACAGATGCAGCAAGCACAGCAGCAGCCACAGCAGCAGCCGAAGTCAAACGCCGATCTCGATAAAGCTATCCGAGACAATGTGATCGTGCGCATGGAGACCGATCGCAATGATGTCTATATAGGCGAGCGGATCTCAGCTACGATCAAGATCTACTTTAAGATGAATATCGGCAATGTCTCTCCTACCAAGGCGCCTTCCTTTGATGGATTCTGGAGCCAGGAGGTGATGAATAATAAGCAGATCAAAGAGCATATTGAGACCTACAACGGTCAGAAGTATTACGCCGCAGACCTGATCCGGTACAATCTCTATCCGCAGCGCGCAGGGGCTCTGCAGATCACCCCTGCCGAGCTCAATATGATCGTGCAGGCAGAGGTGGGACGCTCCTTCTGGGGGCCTCAGTATGCCAATGTACCATACAAGACCTCCAGCAACGCTGTCACCGTCCATGTGAAGGACGTACCTGCAGCGGGCAAACCTGCCGACTACAATGGTGCTGTAGGCAAGTTCAAGTACGAGGTCAAACTGTCTTCTGCCGAGGGCAAGACCGATGATGCGCTCACATATACGGTGAGGATCAGCGGCGTGGGCAATCTCAAGACGATCGAGCTGCCAAAACCGCAGTTTCCCGACGGCTTTGAGACCTTTGACCCTAAGGTAAAAGATGATGTGACCAATACCGATGCCGGCATGAGTGGCAGCATACAGTATGACTACCTCATCATCCCACACCAGCCGGGAGATTTCAAGATCGCCGGTTCGTCTTTCTCCTTCTTCGATCCGGGTGCCGGCAAATATTTCACACAAACCTCGCCGGAACTGGCACTGAAGATCACCGGTGCCCCATCTCAGAATCCCAACACCGGCACAGCCATGGTGAGCAAGGAGGATGTCGCTGCTCTGCACTCTGATATCCGCTTTATCAAGACCAAAGCGGAACTTGTCCGTGAGCAAAAGCCGTTCTTTGGTTCGGTAGGATTCTTTGGCCTCGTAGGCACGCCGTTCTTTGCCTTTATCGGACTGCTCTTTGTGCGCCGCCGCACTGAGGACCTCGCCGCGGACATCGTAGGTGCTAAGCGCCGCCGTGCCACCAGACTGGCCCGGAAGCGCCTCTCTACCGCAGATAAGCATCTGATCAAAGGCAATAAAGAGGCCTTCTATGATGAGGTCAGCCGGGCTATCTGGGGCTATCTGGGAGACAAGCTGAACATAGACCAATCGCAGCTATCTAAAGATAATGTGGAGGGAAAGCTGCTGGCCAAAAACGTGAAAGCAGACACCATTGCCAAACTCAAAAACCTCATACACACCTGCGAGCTCGCACTCTACTCACCGGTAGGTGCAGGCGATGAGATGAAGCAAAACTACAACGCAGCCATAGAGCTCATAGCAGACCTGGAGGACGAGATCAAATGACACCAGCAGCTACTTATACAGACGGACCGTCATGGTCGCTGACACGCATCGTGCTGGTACTGCTCTGCGCACTGGGTCTCGGCAGCGGGCTTCATGCAGAGACCTCAGCGCAGCTCTTTGACGCGGCCAATACTGCCTACAAAAACAAAGACTATGATCTCGCCATAGCCGGTTATGACAAGCTGCTCTCTCAGGGTTACAAGACTGCAGAGACATATTATAACCTCGGAGATGCTTTCTACAAAAAAGACTCCATAGGTCAGGCCATCCTCTGCTATGAGCGCGCACTGCGCCTCGCTCCCGGCGATGAGGATATCACCTTCAATCTCAAACTGGCCAATCAGAAGACCGTAGACCGCCTCATCCCTGTGCCGCAGCTCGCCATCGTGCAGCGCTGGGACCACTTCGTAGAGGCGCGCTCATCCCGTACCTGGAGCATTCTCGCAGGTGTCTGCGTTTGGCTGGCGCTGGCAGGTTTTGCGGCTTACCTGTTTGTACAGAGTATCCGCAGGCTGGGCTTCTACTTTGGTGTCGTGCTGCTGCTCTGCGCGGGCTTCTTCGGCTCGCTCGCGTGGTCACAGTCACATGCAGAGACGGGCGCAGACCAGGCCATCCTCACTACTGACAATGCCTACATCAAGAGCGCACCTGATGCCTCATCCACAGATCTCTTTATGATCCACGAGGGCATCAAGCTCCGCATACTCGACCACGTAGGCGAATGGTCCAAAGTGCGCCTCGCTGATGGCAAAGTCGGCTGGGTACAGCAGGCTACATATACAGTGATCTGACGCCATATTCAAGTGGCTATTTTCACCTCTCCGGGCCTTTTTGCTTCACTCACTTTCTTATCTCCTTTTGCATTCCGTCCTTCGTCTTTCGCCCTTCCCCTTGTTGTGTTATCTCTCGTCTCAAGTCCCTTATCTCTTGTCGCTTCTTCGTGTGAATAATTCCCTTACTCCCTTTCGCCTTTGTGAACATTTCCGCCGAAAAAAGACGCAGCCTTTGCACACCTTTGCACCATCACCACGCAGTCATTCATCACTGCCTTTACCTATGGATCTCTCCGTGGTTACTTGTAATTTGTATTCATTCTGAGTTATTCATAGCATTCAGTAAATTCTGATTCAGACGTTGCATTAGCCCTCTCCTTCGGAGAACTTGT
>JAFDYQ010000017.1 GCA_018267365.1 Bacteroidota bacterium
AAACCATTTTCCATAAACAAGTCGATTTATTGTCAACTTATTTCAGGACGGGACATGATTCTGATATAAGTCACTATCCTAAAGAATAGCAATAAAGATACAAGCATTCACTGAATAGCTATTCTGATTTTACGAAAATGTATAGAAGGTTGCCGCCGATATACATTGCACATCTGACGATGTAGTCTGCGATATGAGTGAAAACTACTGTAAGGTGCTGATGCACCCTGAGCAGGACATCATAGACTATATACTATACAAGGCCAACGGCCATGCCTGCAAAGAAATCAGCAGGCATATCTATCGCTACACCACTCCCTGGGACCTTGACCATCAGGACCTTTCAGACCATATGACGCTGAGCATAGATGTCAAATTATAGGCGCATTCCCGTCTCGGCAAAGGCTAAAAGGCGGTTGCTGAATTTTGCCTGCCATATTCGGAAAAGCATTTAACTTTCCACACGGTCATCCTAAACCATGGCCGCACAGACCATGTCCGTATTCCGATCTAAGATCAACCGCAACTCCGAGAGCTACCAGCGCAATCTGCTGCAGATGCAGGATAAAATAAAAGAGCTGGAGGGCAAGCAAAAAGAAGCGCTCTTTCAGGGAGAGGCTAAATACCTGGAGCGTACCAAAAAGGCGGGACGCCTGCTGGCCCGCGAGCGCATCGAGCTCTTGCTAGATCAGGATTCGCCGTTTATGGAGCTGCTACCCTTTGCAGGCTGGGGTATGGACGGTTTCGGTACAGGTGGCACCATAGTAGCAGGTATAGGTTTTGTCAGCGGGCGGCTGTGCATGCTGAATTCTAATATCGGCACCATCAAGGGCGGTGCAGTAGACTATGCAACGCTACAAAAGGGGCTGCGCATAGGTGAGATAGCGCGCGACAATCATCTGCCGATGATCAATATGGTAGAATCTGCCGGCGCCAATCTTCCTGATCAGGCCAAGATATTCAACTATGGGGGTGCCAACTTTCGCGAGATCACGCGCAGGTCTCAGGCCGGCATTCCTACTATATCTGTGGTTTTTGGCAGCAGTACGGCTGGAGGTGCGTATATACCTGGCATGTCTGACTATGCCATCTTTGTGAAGGATGAGGCTAAAGTATTTCTCGCCGGCCCACCTCTTGTCCGCATGGCTACCAATGAGATCACAGATGAAGAATCACTAGGTGGTGCCAGGATGCATAGTACCATCTCAGGAGTGTCAGACTATATGGCAGAGGATGAAATGGATGCTATACGTCTGGCCCGCGAGATAGTAGCACAGCTACATGAGCCGGAGGAAGTGCATAGGCAAAGCGCGAAAGAACCGCTCTACGACAAAGAAGAAATACTAGGTGTGGTCTCTGCAGACGTACGGATCCCATTTGACCAGCGGGAGCTGATAGCCCGTATCGTAGACGGGTCTGAGTTCTCAGAGTTCAAGCCGCTCTATGGCGCTACATTGATCACAGGCTATGCGCATATAGATGGCTACCGTATCGGCATACTGGCCAATAATGGCGTGCTTTTCTCAGAGGCAGCCAATAAAGGTGCACAGTTCATCCAGCTTTGCAATCAGAATGATACACCGTTGCTATTCCTTCAGAATATCACCGGCTTTATGGTGGGCAAAAAGTATGAAGAAGAAGGTATCATAAAGAATGGCGCAAAACTGATCAATGCTGTGAGCAATAGCACGGTGCCTGCCATCACGATCATCACCGGCGCGAGCTACGGCGCGGGCAACTATGCCATGTGCGGCCGCGCTTACAGTCCACGTTTTCTTTTCACGTATCCTCAGTCGCGCATCGCGGTCATGGGGCCTGATCAGCTGGCAGGAGTCATGCAGACCATAGGTCGCGCAGCTGCAGAGAAGTCAGGCATACAGTATGATGAGGAGCAGGGCAAGCAGATGGCCGGCTACATGGTCAAGGAGGCAGAAAAACAAAGTAACGCCTGGTATGCATCGGGCCAGCTGTGGGACGATGGTGTGATAGACCCGCGTGACACCCGAAACTACCTGAAGCTATGCCTGCAGGTGATACACAGGACCGAGATCAAAGGGGCCGAGGGATTTGGAGTGTTTAGGATGTAGTCAGAACAGTAATTCATTTGATTTTTATGATTTATATGGGACGACAAATTATTTGATGCCTATGATTAATGAGGATTATAAATATTCTGAGCTAACAGGTAGGATAATAAAATCCGCCATGACCGTGCATTCTGAGTTGGGAAATGGGTTTCAGGAAGTGATATATCAGAGAGCTTTGGAGATAGAGTTTCAAAATACTGGTATCTCCTATGCTCGTGAGTTTGAAATGCCGGTTTTCTTTAAGGGTCATCAAATTGGTACACGAAGGGTTGATTTTTTAGTGGAAGAGGTAATATCAGTTGAGATAAAAGCGACTACTGGTTTGACTAATACCAATTTTGCGCAAGCCATAAATTACCTGGAAGCTTATAATCTGGAGGTCGGACTCCTGATAAACTTTGGAGAAAATAGTCTTGTCTTCAAGAGATTTGCAAACAAGAAATTTAAGGCTCTGATAAAACGATAAATGTATTTATCATAATAATCATATAACTCATAAGAATCACAGTTCGGACATGATACATAAACTACTAATAGCCAACCGAGGTGAAATTGCCATACGTGTCATGCGTACTGCGCGCGAGATGGGTATCAGCACTGTAGCAGTATACTCTGATGCAGATCGCGATGCGCTTTTCGTGCGGACAGCTGATGAGGCCATCTGTATAGGCGGTACCCATGCAGCTGAGAGCTACCTGGTGCAGGACAAGATCATTGCTGCAGCCTTGCGTACGGGTGCAGATGCTATCCACCCCGGTTATGGCTTTCTGTCTGAGAATGCTTCCTTCTCACAGCGCTGCACCGATGAAGGGTTGATATTCGTAGGGCCCTCGGCTGCGGCTATCACCGCTATGGGCTCTAAGATCGGTGCCAAGGAACTGATGAAAAGGGCGGGTGTGCCTGTAGTACCCGGCTATAATGGCGCAGACCAATCCATAGGCACTTTGCTCAGAGAAGCTGATAAGATAGGCTACCCCATATTGCTAAAGGCATCGGCCGGTGGCGGGGGTAAAGGTATGCGCATCGTACACAAATCGGATGAACTGGAGGCAGCGATAGAGGGAGCCAGCCGGGAGGCCACAAAAAGTTTCGGTGACGGCAGCCTGCTCATGGAGAAGTACTTTGCCTCTGCAAAACATATAGAGTTTCAGATCTTCGGAGATAACCATGGCCACTATACTCACTTTTATGACCGGGAGTGCTCTCTGCAGCGCCGCTATCAGAAGGTAATAGAAGAAAGCCCATCTCCCTCACTGACCGATGAACTGAGAAAACAAATGGGTGATGCTGCCGTAGCTGCGGCACGGTCTATAGGATACAATAATGCAGGTACGGTAGAGTTCATACTAGACAAGGATGGCAACTTTTACTTTCTGGAGGTCAATACACGGCTCCAGGTAGAGCATCCCGTCACTGAGGAGACCACAGGATTGGACCTCGTACGCCTGCAGATAGAGGTGGCCCAGGGTCTGCCACTATCAGTCAGCGCCGATACAGTACAGCAATCCGGCCACTCCATAGAGTGCCGCGTTTGCGCTGAGGATCCGGAGAATAATTTCTTTCCGGCCACGGGAGAGATACTATACTGGTATGAGCCGCAGCTACAGGGCATTCGCTATGATAGTGGAGTAGTGAGTGGTAGCAAGGTGGACGTTTTTTACGACTCGCTGATCTCTAAAGTGATCTCCAGAGGCGCGACACGTACAGAGGCCATTCAGCGCATGGTATACGCGCTCGACCATATGGTGGTACTGGGCATTACTACCAACAAGGACTTCCTCAAAGAACTGCTGCTAAACAAATCTTTTGCAGATGGCTCCTTTGATACCAAACTGATAGAGAGGGAATATAATGCGTATAGTAAGAAATCTGATCAAAGGAGCCGCCAGGGCTCAGCTATCGCTGCGCTATTATATGACTGGCATCACCGCAGAGACGACCAGAGGTTCTCGCAGTCACTCAATGGCTGGCGCAACATCAGCTACCAGCCTCAGGTCTACCAGGTAGAATCTGCTGGAGATACACTTATATTTTCCTATCACTATTTGGGCGAAAATCGTTTTGAGCTGTATAGTGGTGAAAGCGTGAGTGACCTTTTCCTGGCAGATATCAGCGACCACAGGGTCAGCTGTGTGATAGATGGCTACAGGCAGTCATATTTCATCGCGAAAAGCGGTGCCGACATATTTGTGCAAAGCGGTGCGTATGGCACCTTTCGGTTCAAGGAGACCCCACGCTTTCCGGAGCCGGGTGCCGCCCTCGCGCGAGGCGGCTATGCCGCTCCTATGCCGGGAGAGGTGGTCAAAGTACTCGTACAGCCGGGAGACAAGGTACTGGCGGGCAAAGGCCTGCTGGTCATGAGCTCTATGAAAATGGAAACAACCATAGAGGCACATACTGATGGAGAAGTAGAGGAGGTCTATGTATCGGACAAGCAATTTGTAGAGGCAGATACTGTCCTGCTGAAGATGAAGGAGTAGGCCGATAAGACCTTTACTTTCCGCAGTTTCACCGATAAAATAAAGTTGCCTTTCAGCCTTAGTAATAATATTGACGAAGCATAAAATCAATTGACATGCGCAAAATAGTTTTCCTGATATTACCTCTGGTGCTGCTACTAGGTTGCGGCAAAAATCAAAATGATAAAGATGATGCCGTACTGAAAAAGTATATCAGTGATAATGGACTCAACGCGGTGGCAGAACCCAATGGTCTTTATTATGTAGAGACGCTGGCAGGTACCGGTGGTAGTCCCACTTCGGCTTCCACTGTTACTGTCAACTACACCGGATATTTCACCGACGGGCGCATCTTTGATCAGTCCAGAGCCGGCTCTCCCGTTCAGTTATCTTTATCCGGTACTATAGGAGGCTGGCAGGAGGGCATCCCGCTCATGAAAAAGGGTGGCAAGGCTAAACTGCTGATCCCATCAGTATTGGGCTATGGAGCGTATGGCAACGGAACTATACCCGGCAACACTTGCCTGATCTTTGATATTGAGTTGGTCAACTATCAATAGAATCAGTTACTTCCCTTCTTGGGTTTCCCATTTCAGGCGCTATTTCTACATACAGTTTTCTGTACACATTGCATTGTTTTGCCCAAAGACGAAGGAATACTTTGCTCACTGTTTTGCAAAGCTCTGTCAGCCAATATTATCGCAGACGCTAATGGTAGTGGCATATCCTTTGGACGCGTTCCTTATTCCAAAAATAAAAACTAAACAACATGGAAAGCAAGGACAAATCCAAAGGCAGCTCAGCCAAGGGCTCCAAAAACTCTTCGACCTCCTCTACAAATTCCGCTAAACAAAATTCGAAAACTACCTCCGCTAAAAGCGGCGCTAAAGCAGATCAAACGGATATGATGGGTAGCGCATCCTCCCAGGATACATCTGAGACAAAAGGCTCTTCATCCAAGACCCAATCATCGGGCAAAGCATCAAAATCATCGCAAAAATCTCAGGGGCAATCCGGTACCGGAGAGCAGGCCGGGTCTCAATACCAATATGGACAGTATAATCAAGGCAGTAGCGGCCAGGGCCAGTACGGTCAGGGCGGCTCATATGGGATGCAAGACCGCCAGAGCCGGGAAAATCAACAAGGCGGCAATCAGGGCGGCTGGAATCAGCAAGACTACAATGATTATGGTCAGTACGTAGGTCACGGTGGTCAAAACTACCAAGACTCTCAGTATGGCCATCAGCAAGGTCAATATAATCAAGGGGGTCGTGGCGGTCAATACAATCAAGGTTGGCAGGGCAATCAAGGCCAATATGGCAACCAAGGTCGGTATGATCAGGGCGGCTGGCAAAATAGTCAGGGACAGCAGGGCGGACATGGACAGTATGGCCGTAGTGAGTGGAATCAGCAGCAAGGCAATAACTATGGCCAATCCGGCGGCAGTGGTGGTCGGAATGATCGCAACCGTGGCAGCTACAATGACTACGAGCGTGGCGGCTATAACTCCGGCGACCGCTACTCTGACTATGATCAGCATGGCAATAGAAACACCAACCGCTCTCAGCGGGACCAGTGGCAGGGCCAGGGAGGCCGCAGCGACTGGGCCAGGAATGACTATTCCGGCTACAATGATGGGGCCGGCACCTATGGCTCCCCTGACCAGCAGTCTGGCCGTGGAGACTGGGGCCGCGATCAGTATCGCAATATGGGCTCAGGCGGCCAGTACTCCGGCGGCGGCTACAATGACCGCGGTGGCAGCTACCGTGGTGAGGGCCAGTCATACTCTCAGAGCGACTATGGTCGCGGTGGAGGACGCTCATCCTACGGCCAGTCTGAAAACTATGGCGGTGGCAATGGCGGCTACAATAGCCGATACAGTGACCGCTACTGGGACGACAATGAACCATCTAATGGCAACTACGATCGCTCAGGAAACTATAGCCGGTCAAATGACTATGACGATCAGTATGACGAATACGGCGATGATCAAAACTATAATGACCGTAACCGCCAGGGCATGGGTGAAGATGAAAACGATCACCGCTATGACAACTATGACGAGTACGATGTAGATAGTGAGATAGATGAAGATGCAGATGATATATCTACCTCGCGCTCCAGCCGGGGCATGGGCAGAACGGGATCTGCAGGATATGGCTCATCGGCGAGGTCTTCTTCCGGTCGCTCGGCGGGATCTCAGTCCAAAGGCTCTAAGGGCAAGTCTTCATCGCGCAAATAATTTGCTGCTCATTTTGAGGCCAGAGGCAGGGTATTTTACCCTGCCTTTTTATTTTTTGCCCCGTTTGGATTAATCTTTATCTTGAGTGAGCTAAAGTTCAGATTATGATAAAAAGACTACTCTCACCTATTTTGCTCTTATGTCTGTCCGTATTCTCTGTCACTGCAGCCACTCCATGTTCGTCTGCATACAAACAAGTGATCGTCAATATTACCCCTGATAATTTCCCTCAGGAAACGCACTGGAGCATACGCAATGATCTCACTAATGCGCTGATAGACTCCGGTACGGTCAATAGTGATACGATATGCATAGACTCATCAGCCTGCCTGCGCTTTACGATCTTTGATGCCTATGGTGATGGTATCTGCTGCAACTATGGTAATGGCTCCTATCAGGTGAAACTCAATGGTGTGGTAGTGGCCAGTGGGGCCAGTTTCGGACACTCGGAGACTACATTCTTCAATTGTCATCCCGGCCATGACTGCAATAATGCTGTAGTGGCTACCAAAAATGATACAATCACAGCGCCACTGCCCGATACCTGGTATACCTATACACCGGACTCCACCGGTTTGTATAATATATTTACCTGCGGAATGGGCAATACCTGCGATACCAAGATCTACGTATATGATCACTGCGTGGGACTAGTATATACCAATGACAACCAGGGAACGATCATGTATAATGACGACAACTGCCCCAACTATCTCTCGCTAGTCTCCGGTGCCATGCAGGCAGGTCATACTTACTATATCCGTATAGGTCAGTATGATACGAGCTGCGCACACCACTGGATACACTGGCGAATCACATTCCAAGGTGCGATCAGGGGCTGCATGGACTCTACTTCGTGCAACTATAATCCACTGGCCACCATTCCTGATACTAACTGCGTCTATCCCCCTAGTCCGCTATGCCCCGCTCCTGACCTGGCGGTAGATGGCATAGAGCTGAAGCACTCTCTCTATCTCGATACACTCAATGTAGCCAATGGCGACTGCTACGTGAATGAGGGCTGCCTGGCGGGCTATGGCCACCGGCGACTGATCCGCTTCACCACGCACATCCGCAATATTGGTACCCAGGATTACTATATAGGTGCACCGGATACAGTGGGCAATCAATTTGTGTGGGACCCATGCCACCAGCACTGGCACTATGTGGGCTATGCAGAGTACTTGCTCTATGATCATAATAATCAGCAGGTACAGGTAGGTTTCAAAAATGGCTTCTGCGTATTGGATCTCGAGTGTAGCGGTGGCGGTACGGGCAAATTCTCCTGTGCCAATATGGGTATCACTGCAGGCTGCGGAGACATCTACAGCTCCGGCCTGGCCTGCCAGTGGATAGACGTGACCGCCATAGATACCGGAGACTATACGCTGGTAGTGCGTGTCAACTGGGACCGCTCACCGGATAAACTCGGCCACTATGAATCCCGCTATGATAATAACTGGGCGCAGACCTGCCTTCGCCTTTACTATGGAGCCGGCGGCCAGAAGTATTTTGACACCCTCCCATCCTGCCCGCTGTATGTAGACTGTGCAGGAGACACCTTTGGCAATGCAGTGCTGGACTGTGCGCATGTATGCGGCGGCACAGCTGTGCGGGGAGATCTCAATACCAATGTGCAACGAGACTCTACTGACCTGGGCCTCTATCTCACAGGTATGACTGCCGAGACACTCGGCCGTACGGACTGCAATGACCTCAATGGTGATGGCCACCTCAGCGTGGTAGACGCAGCACGACTCAACGGCTGCCTGCGCAAAACTGACAGCACGCTCACTACGCTGAATAATCCTCAGAGTTCGCAGCACCTCTGCGAGTTCCCGTATAATGTCTTAAACCCGCTGGACTCAGTAGTCTTTGGCATAGGCAATGTGAACTGGCAGCAGCACTATCTGGATATAAGTGTCTACAATCCACTCTGCAAACTAATGGGCTACGAACTGAAATTGAGTGGCATCACGGTAGACTCTACCAGTAATCTGGCTATAGGCAACTATAATCCCGACATCCGTCACTCGGCATCGGGCCATATACTCGAGCTCAGCGATGAAGATCAGGCATTATTCAAACAGCTGGCTCCGCTCAATTTCCTGAGGATATATTTCAGCCATATGACAGATAGCACTATCTGCATAGCCAATGTGATAGATGCTGTAAACGAAGACTACCAGCAGGTCCTCAGTCTGAAAAAAGATGACTGTGTCACACAGCACAGGCAGGACACCACCGGCGTGGGTGTGCAGGAAGTGCTCAGTGCTGCGGACCTGCGCATCATTCCCAATCCGTCTACCGGCTCCTTTGAGCTATATACCACGGGCCAGTCCCTATATGGCGCTGCGATACACATTTATGATGCGGTAGGCCGATCTGTCTATGATGATAGGCACTTTGACGGCTTGACCAATAAAGTGCATTTTGATATGACTGATGAGGCTGCAGGTGTCTACCTGATGCAGATCAATCTGGCTGGTACATCCGTGACCAAACGCTTTGTGATCAGCCGCTAGGCTGATCATTTTTCTATCGTGACACTGTGGCTGGCAGAGTCCAGGACCACGCTGGTAGTGTCCTTGACTGGCGGCCCTATGCGGTCGCCGGGGTCAGGTACACTATACTTGTACACGAAGAGGATCAGAACGATCAGTACGGCCGCTATGATGATGACAGAAGTCTTGTTTTTCATATCCATGTATAGGAAAGGTGGTTTTTTCTACGCCTGCAAATAACGGATTTCTACGAATAGCCGGGACCTGATTTTTGGCAGATTGTTTTTAGGTTCTGTGGCCGGCAGTCCTGCAGCAAATAAATGGTAGGAGGTATGTGTGGCCACCACGTATTCTCACTCTCCTTTCTTTTTAGCATTTTGCAGGAATGAAAAAACTACTGCTCCTCACCGCCATAGCCGCCGGACTCAGCGCCTGCGTAGCCTTGCCGAAGGCATACCAGACCAAAGACGAAGTGATAGCTGTAGGTCCCGGCCCGGAGGATATGGTGGTGGACACTATCACCGGGCAGCCGCGCATACTTATCTCGTGCAACTCCCGCCGGCAGGACCAGCCCTACTATGGCGAGATCAATGCCTATGACCCGGCCACTGGTCGGGTCAGTCTGATAAAGCGGCATGAGCCCCGGGAGCTGAAGTTTTATCCGCATGGAGTTGATCTGGTACGGATAGGTGATACATTGATGCTGCTCGTAGTCAGCAATGCGCCGGATGAGCAGGCTATACTGCGCTACCGTTTGTATAGAGATAGTCTTGTTTTTGTCAATAAGATCACTGATCCGCTCATCGTCTCTCCCAATGCAGTCACCGGCCTGGCTGATGGCAGCATCCTGATCTCAAATGACATGGGCCGGCTGGGCAACTTCTGGGAGGCGCTGCTCATCCTGAAGCGAGCCAAAATCGCATACTGGCACTATGGCCACTGCTCCGTAGCTGCGGGCCGATTCTGCTATAGCAATGGCATCACAAACCGGGATGGCAAAGTATACCTGGCCAGTACGCGGCAGGATAAGATCTTTTCCTTTGACATGAAAGATAGCCTCATGGTCAATAAAAAAGTAGTGAGCAAAATGCATGGCCCGGACAATCTGCGCTTCACAGGAGACGATCTGCTGGTAGCCTGTCACCTGCGCTTCCTCGACTTTCTCAAGCATCGCAAAGACTCCACACACTTTTCCCCTAGTACCGCCTATCAGGTAAATGTAAAAAGCGGAGACAAAAAAGTGGTCTACTATGATGGTGGCGCGCAGGTCAGCACGGCAGCTACTGCCCTGGAGTACGGCGGCTCGCTCTACCTCGGCGGTGTCTTTGATGCCAAAATAGTACGCAAGAGGCTTCGTTAATAAAAAAGCTGTTGGATTTCCCACAGCCTTCACGCAGCAGCCCCCCTTTCTTCTACAGCGTTATATTATAGGTAGTACCATTGATAGTGAGTGTGGCCACGCCACCTCCCAGGAAGGTGATGTCCCCGTTGAATGTATAGCTATTGCCATTGCTCACGCTACCCGTCATCACCACCGTGCCTGTGCCGCCGGTGATCTCATAGGTGGTCTTGCTTACAGTGAGGTTAGTCACCGTCACTGTCATGTCTACTGTATAGGTATAGCGGTTGCGCACTTTGGAGATATGAGTGCCGGTACGGGTCAGTGTCCCATTGAGCGTATAGGGGTCTGATGTCCTGCCGCTGATACCTGTGATCCTCCATTGCCGCTGTCCGCTATTGGTAGAGGAGATACGAGGCGCGTCAAAGTTGCCGGTATAGCTGCCTGTCATAGCCAGGTTCTCAGTACCGGTGCAGGTCAGCAGGTACTCCCACTGGCCTGTATAGCTCGCGGTGGTGGCTGCTCCATTATAGCTAAATGCTACTGCCGTATCAAAAGCGACACCACACTGGAGTGTCTCTGTACCATCAGTCTTATAGGTACCCTGAGCCACAGCATAGCTGGCGGCGGTAGACACCTGCGAGGAGAGTCCGTCTGTACTGCTGCTGAGAGCTGCGCTCATGGCATCTGAGGCATCGTCTGCTGTGAGTGTAGCAGTGTTGTCTTTTTTGCAGCCGGCCAGCAGGAGTGTGGCGGCTGCCAGAGTGATGGTGCAAAGGTTTTTGATCTGATACATACGATAGTTTTTTAGTAGTGAAACAATGTCGATAGGACATAAAGTTCACAGCACAGTTTAACTATCCGGAGGCCGGTAAGATCAAAGCAATATAAAACTCTACGTGAGAGCAGTGCTGGTTAGTTTGATCTATAAAAAGCGGCATTTGGTGGCCCCTGTCACTCACCAAAGGCACCCGCGCCCCATACGCCATAGAAAGAAAGTACACTGGCCAGCATCAGCAGTGCAAAGATCAGGTTCAGATAGCGTCTTTTGAAGTCATCTATGAGGACTACTCTATGATCGCTTTTATCTATCATCAGCCGGCAGTGCGTCACTCCCGTGAACGTGTCAGACAGGATCGTATCCCCATAGCGGCATGTGTGCTCCTCGCCACGGTAGTCATAACGCAGCAGATAGAGGCTGGTAGTCAGTCCATCGTCACTCTTTACTTCATTTTCTTTTTCTACCATGGCTACCACTCTCTCAAATGAGCGGTGCAGATAGGCCATGTACATTACTTCTACCAGTACCTCGGCCACCACTGCTACCACAGCCACGATATGTAGCCATGCAAACCGCTCCCAGGTGAAAAGTGAGACCATAGCTGCACCTATCAGTGTCATCCTGATATAGTGAAAGATAGTAAGTGCACGATTGGTCTGCTTCATGGACTGGTCAATGCAATTCCTTTTTGAGCTCTCTGACCTGCTTGGTGCCAAATCGCAGCAGCGGCACACCAAATGCCATCGGTATCACTGTGAGTACAGTAGCGCCGAGCCCGGATAGAAACATAGGATCCCTGGCTACCGGTTTATATCCTCTGCGGCCCGTCTCATTCATGGCCACACTCGTCCATAGCAGCGACTGCCCTCCCACAAAGAAGAGAGCTCCCAGACCTGTGATGGCTCCTCCCGTAGCCTTCATACCTCTGTAGTATTTCAATTCCTGACGGAGTTTCTCCGCATTGCCTTTGTAGTATAGCGAGTCAGTCGGCGTACCGCCCCGGCTGAGTACACTATGAGCAGGTCCTCCCGCCGCATGTAGCCGGCTGGTGCAGGATATGACCATTACTAATATGCAAACATATTTCAGCATCTCTGCAAAGATAACGAATAAGGTTCTCTAAAACTCATCGAGATCTATAGGATTGTAGCTGCGTGATGCCCCCCAGCCAAATACCTTTTCAAACAAAGGTAGCCAGGCATGGCTGCGTATCTTGCCGAGGAAGAAGACTTCATGCTCTTTCTCCTTTATGCCCATCTCCTCCAGTATATCATCATGGCGGGTGATGCCCTCTGTATGAAAGAGGTCCCGCATCCTGTAGTATTCATTTACATTTCCGCTCTCCAGCCGCCCGGCAAAGTACATCGGCATAAACCACCCTATCACATAGCAGCTCCAGCTGATCAGCTTGCCTATCAGGTAGTATTTCACCTCATACCAGATGGATACAGACACATCGTACTCGTGCATCAGGCCCAGCACCTCTGCCCGGTGTATCCATTCATCATTTTCTATTTCTTTGATACGGGCTTTGTCCTCGTGGTCGCGGGCCGGCAGGGAGCCGGCGTGACCTTGGTAGGCAAAAGCTGCAGCTCGCTCAGCCGAGTAGGCCTGGCGCAGCAGGTCGCGGAGTTCATATGGCAGATCCATGAGTAGGTGATCTAGGTTTTCCGGCTGCGAGTTAGTTATTTTTTGACCGTTTGCGTCATACGCAGATATTTTTTTCACCTCCTCTATCAATAAATTCCCGGCTACTCCGTCTACCTGTATATGGCATCGCTACTGAGGCGCACGCATGCACGCACAGGCTGCCACATTTTTCAAAATCACAACAACAAAACAACATGATACGCAGATTCAGATTTCTATTCATACTCGTGCCGGTAGCCTTTGTGGCCGCGGCCGCCTTTGCCACCATGGGCCTTTGGAATTGGCTCATGCCATCGCTCTTTGGCTTTGGCACCCTCACATTTATCAAGGCTCTCGGAGTCTTCGCTCTCGTCCGTCTATTATTTGGTGCCCGCGGATGGGGTGGCTGGCACCATCGCAGGCTGGCCTGGGCTACCTATGGAGGCAGGGGCCGCTTCAATGACGCAGCGTGGCAGCAGCGCATGCAGGACCGCTGGCAAAATATGAGCCCTGAGCAAAAAGATCGCTTCAGGTCTCGCTGCGGCAGCAGGTTTCACTTTGAGGAGGCACCTAAGCAGCCCGCCTCCGAGCAATAAATTTTGGGTTGGTTGACACGATCAAAAGCGGCTTTTGCGAGCCGCTTTTTTTATTGCTTCTATTTCGGGGTATTTCTTGCCCGCAGGCACCGCAACTTTCTGTACCTCAGCGGGCAGCGCTGCAGTGGCACTGATATTGCACCTGCGCCTGTGTGAAAAGGCCCTTCGCATCATATCTCACTATGCGTCGGCTACTGCTCATCGCTACTATCACAGCGGCGGTGGTAGTAGTTGTTATAGCCTGTGCCTCGCCGGTAGGCAAGTACATTTTGGAGAGCTATGTCGGTCCTACAGTGCTCGGCAGGCAGGTCAAGACGAGCTGGGTATACGTCAATCCCTTCACAGGGTATGTACACATCAGCGGGCTGAAGATCTATGAACCCGGCGGAGACAGCCTCACCATCTTGAAAGCCGATGAGCTGAATGTGCATTACAACATCCTGAAAACGCTCACCAAAAATTATGAGTTTACAGATGCAGATCTGGTGCGCCCCGTCGGTTGGATCATTCAGGATCACAAGACCTTCAATTTTTCAGACCTGATCATCCACTTTTCACCGAAACATCCTAAGCCGCCCGGCCCTAAAGTACGACACCCTGCCCATATCAACGTACTCAACTTTAAGATCACAGACGGAGAATTCCACTACATCGAAAAGTCCATCCCGATCAACTATTACATGAAGAATGTCAATATCTCCAGCTCCGGCAAATGGTGGGCTATTGACTCCTTTCATCTGAAGTTTGACATGGAGTCCGGCAGTGGCACAGGCACTATAAAAGGAGATGGCTATCTTGACCTCTACAAACTGGACTATGGCATAGCGGCAGTGATCAAGAACCTCGACTTGAAGATACTGGAGCAATACCTGCGCGACCTCGCCAACTATGCCAGCCTCCGCGGTACAGTAGATGCAGATATACGGAGCACGGGCAATTTTAAAGATAAGCTGGCTTTACATGCGGATGGTCCGATAGATATACATGACTTCCACGTAGGCAAATCTCCCACCTCTGATATTATCGCATTTGAGCGGTTGAGTTTCAGCATACATGACCTGACACCGCGGAGGTATCAGTATTGGTTTGATTCCATCGCTTTGCGGCAGCCATACTTTGTGTATGAGCGGTACGACTATCTGGACAATCTCCGGAATATGTTTGGCGCAAAGGCTGAAAAGGTAAAGGCGGCACAAGCTGACGAAACAAAATTTAACCTCATCATCGCGATAGGCAAGTATGTGAAAGTGCTGGTCAGGAATTTTCTCCAAAGCTCCTACCGCCTGGATCATTTCAATGTTTACGATGGCGATCTGAAATATATCGACTACGCGCTCCGCGAGAAATTTTACATAGGAGCTAAACACCTGTATACGCACGCTGACTCTGTCTACAAAGACAATAGCCATATCAAAGTCACCATACGCACTGATATCAATCCGCATGGCACTTTCACTGCCAGCGTAGGTATCAATCCCGGCACCTATCAGGACTATGATCTGCACTACGACCTGCAGCGCCTGCCCGCCGCATTATTCAATCCTTACTTTGTCACATATACATCGTATCCTGTAGATCGCGGTATCATAGAGCTGAGCGGCACTACGATCGTACAGCACGATGTAATGCACAGTGATAATCACCTCCTCGTACTGGATACCCGTGTAGCTGGCCGCATGCGCAAGAGAGACACAAAATGGGAACCCATGCCGCTGATCATAGCACTGCTGCGCAATCCCGGCAATGCTGTGGATGTCAGCTTGCCTATAGCAGGAGACCTGCACGATCCGCATTTTCAGATATGGCCGCTGGTAGGGCAGATCGTCAGAAATATAGTGATCAAAACACCGTATATACCATATATACAGCATACTAAGGATGTAGAGAATGTAGTAGAGAAATCGCTATCACTCAAGTGGGAGCTGCGCCGGTGCGACCTGCTGGACGATCAGGACAAATTCCTGGAGCATATAGCCGATTTTATGGAGCAGTATCCACAGGCACAGATACAGGTCACATCTACTGTGTATACTGACAAAGAGAAAGAGTACATCTTGCTCTACGAAGCTAAAAAACGTTACTTTCTGGATGCACACCACATCTCCGCTGCTGCGTTTTCTGAGGCAGATTCTATCACCGTAGACCGCATGTCCGTGAAGGATTCCGGCTTTGTCCACTATCTCACAGCGCAACCGGGTGTAGAATTATTGTATTCCGTGCAGGAGAAGGCTACCCATCTCATCAGTCCCAGTCTTATCGATCTGCGCTATGCGCAGCTTATAGAGGCCCGCAAAGAAAAATTTATGTCGCATTTCAAAAGTAATGGGACGGATAGCAGGATTCATTTCGTGAAAACACGGGACATCATCCCCTTTGATGGATACTCAGTCTACAAGATCGAATACCTGGGCAAAACGCCACCCGAACTCATAAAAGCCTACGACAAACTCGTAGCGCTGAATCATGTAGACCCACGCCTGCACTATGTGGCCAAAAGGCGCGCAGTGGCGGGTATGCTGATAGATGAGCAGAAGCTCAAGCGCAATGAACAACCTGCTCAAAAGAAAAAATAAATAGAACCCCCTCAATTTTCAGGACCGGTACCTCACAGATTTTGTTTCTCTGATTATCTTTAGCCGTATGAAGGTACTTATCATCGGCTTTGGCAATATGGGCAGGACCTATGCGCGGGGCTTTCTGGCTTCCCGCTTTATCCTGCCCCATGATCTCTATATTCTGGACAAGGTTTCGCAGCACACAGAGGCGCGGAGTATCCAGGTACCCGAGGACCAGATACATTACACACCGGGAGATTTTGTGACACAGGCAGATATCATCATTATGGCCGTCAAGCCGCAGGACTTCCCCGCACTGGCAGAGAGTGTCAGGCCGTACATTCGCGAGCATCAGGTGGTGCTTTCCGTCATGGCGGGGGTGCGTATAGCCTCTATAGCTGATAGCATGGGCGCTACGAGGATCGTGCGTAGCATGCCCAACCTTCCCGCCCAGGTGGGTATGGGTATGACTGTGTTCACCGCCACACCGCAGATGGATATGAAGGAGCTTTTTATCGTTCAGAACCTCATCAATACTACCGGCAAATCCCTGCATGTAGAGCGGGAAGAGATGCTCGACGCCGCCACCGCTATCTCCGGCAGTGGACCGGCCTACGTCTTTTACTTTATGCAGAGTATGATACAGACAGCAGTGCGCATGGGATTTACCGACTCGGAGGCTGAGCTATTGGTGCAGCAGACTTTTATCGGGGCGGTCCACTTGCAGAGCAAGGGTGAGAACACCTGCAGCGAGTGGATACAAAAGGTAGCCAGTCGAGGGGGCACTACCGAGGCGGCATTGAAAGTTTTTGAGTCTGAGCATACTGCTTCAGGCATACATGATGCCCTCTATGCTGCGCTCAATAGAGCCAAAGAGCTCGGGAACTAAACATCAGCGTAATTTCTGATGTGCCAATGCGAGATTCTTTGCTTTTCCGGCTTTGACAGCGCCTACTATGAGCATAGGTACGCCCGCCACGAGAGAAAGTATCCCTGCAAAACCTACCGGTCCCACGCTTACTGTGGTCTGAGCACTATAGGCATTTGAAGTAGTGTTCGTCTGTCCGTTTTTAGCTATGCCGAGCGTTAGCATTGCGATACCTGCGCCCAGCAGGGTACTGCCTACTACCGTGAGCGCTATGCCAGTACGATGTTTACGCAGTGTGGATTTAGGTATCGTAGGGTCAGACCAGTCTACTGTAGGATTGGCTTCTGCCTCAGCCTGCTTCAGAGAGTCGATCTCTGCATGCCGGGCAGCTTTGCGTGCTTCCCTTTGGGCTTGGCCTGCCGTATCCTTCGGCTCCACTTTGGTCAGTGCATCGCCCGATCCATCTGCCAGGCGCACAGATGCTACACTTGAGCTACCTATATAGTGCATTTGCCCATCTTGTGTGCGAAACTGGATCTCAGCCCGGCCCTTCTTTTCCAGTTTGCCGTAGTAGACCGTCCCGTCATTCCATACGAGCGTATCCATACCAGATTGAGCGATAGAGAAAGCTGAGACGAGCATTGTCACAGCCAGGAGAAGCGTTTTCATCAAGTGTAATTGTTAATTTAAAAATAGTAGCGCAAAAATAATTTATCCCGGATAGCAAGCAAGTCTCAACCTGTCACACAGTATTAAAATTATCCTGTATCTTGGTACAGCACCAAATGCTGTAACATGAAACAAATAATAACCTTGCTTCTTGCCCTCGTCACTACTGCTGTCATAGCCGAAACCCCAATCGATATTGGCGGCAATCGCGGTTTCCGCGGCATGTACCCGGAGAATAGCATCCATGGATTTGTCCGTGCTGCAAAAATCGGCGTCAATACCATTCAGATGGATGTAGTCATCAGCAAGGACAATCAGGTCGTAGTGTCACATGAGCTGACCATGGATGATGCCATTTGCTCTACTCCGGATGGCAAACCACTGACCGAAGCAGATAAGGGGAAATACAAAATATATCAGATGACTTACGATGAGATCAAAAAGTTTGACTGTGGCCAGAGAGGCAATAGCCGTTTTACGGATCAGGACAAGGAAGCAGCCACGAAACCGACACTCGGAGAGGCCATAGATGCAATAGAGAAATACACCAAAGAAAATAGCCTGCCACCTGTCAACTATAACATCCAGATAGTATCCTCCAGGAAAGGTGATGAGGTGATGCATCCTGAGCCACCGGAGTTTGCTAAACTGGTATACGCCGTCGTGCAATCCAAAGGTGTACTGCCACGTACTATTTTTGCCTCACTGGACCTGCGCATCCTGCAGGAGATACATAAGGCTGATGGCTCAGCCATGACTGGCCTGATGTCAGAAAAAAGTACAGACGTGCTGGAGACCAACTTAAAAGACCTGCATTTCAATCCTACCTACTACATGCCAAACTTTCTGCTGTGCAATAAGGCGATGATAACCAAATGCCACGCCCAGAATGTAAAAGTCATAGCCTGGACTCCCAATGAGATCACTAAAATGACTGCGTTGAAAAATGACGGAGTAGACGGTATCATCACAGACTATCCTGATCGTGCTATCAAGGCTCTCCGGCCCAAATAGCTAAGTTCTTATCATCCCACAAACAACCCGGATCATGTATAAAAACATACTGCTGATACTATCCATCGTGATTTCTACCGGCCTCTTCGCCACTGGCAAAGATACTACCGGGCCACGTCAGATCAGTATCATGACCTACAATATCAAGCTCCTCCCTCGCGGCGCTACCTGGATCCACCACCATCCCGTCAAAAGGGCACGGCTGATCCCTGCCAAGGTAGAAGAAGATCATCCCGATGTAGTGGTCTTTCAGGAGGCCTTTGATGGAATGTCTGTGAGAATATTAAAGCGGGGACTGCGTGATATGTACCCCTACATGGCCGGACAGCACAATAGGCGCGTGGTCAGCTACAAGAGAGCCGGCGGCGTGCTGATATTCAGTCGCTATCCCATGCAGGAGCTGGAGAGTATCAAATATAGCCAATGCAAAGGGATAGACTGCTATGGTCACAAGGGGGCTATGCTCGTACAGGTAGATCACCCTGCAGGGCGTATACAGGTGCTGGGCACGCACTTGCAGGCAGGCGGTAGTGCAGACCTCAAGGCCAGCCAGTACATAGAGGCAGCCGGCCTGCTGGACCGGCACCAGCAGCAGGGTGTTCCACAGTTTATAGCCGGCGACTTCAATACGCATAAAGACGACACTGTGCTATATAGCCGTCTCGCTGCAGCTATGAAAGGTGCAGACGGAGATGTGGATGATGAGCTTAAAATACTCGCGGCCCATACACTGAATGACCTACGCCGCAAAAAGAACGGGCACAGCAAGAAGCCGAAGAGCATGATAGATTATGTCTTCGTTAAGTCTAATGGCGCACACATCACCTCGCAGCACCGCTATACACGCGAGTACCAGCAGCCCTGGAGCCGTACCAATAAGGATCTCTCTGATCACTTTGCAGTGATACTGGATGTGAGGATGTGATATCCTGTTATTTCACAGCTACCAGTCGCACTATATCGGCCGGGCCCTGATGATAAGCGCCTTCGTCCAGGGTAGTTTGCGTTTCCTCGCAGAGAATGATGCGCATACCTGCGCATAGCTCTCTGAGCAGATCGGCTGTCAGTAGCATAGACGCATCCTTTGGCCCGCCGGATGCATTGTGTAGTTGCTTTGGAGTAAAGGCCTCGACTATCAATACCCCACCCTGGCGGAGCGCCCGGATCACCTCGGCATAGAGATGGCTGCGTACCGCAGGAGGCAGGTGAAAATAGATCAGCGCTGCTGCATCATAGCTATCCGGCGCCCCCGCATATACGGCAGCATCTGCGATAGAGAAATGAATTGTTACACCCTTCTCCGCCGCGAGCCTTAGTGCCTTCTCCCTGCCCTTTTCACTCAGGTCAAAGGCATCTACCTGCCATCTCTGCCCAGCTGCATAGACAGCATCTCTCCCCTCTCCGGCTCCGGCCACTAGTAGCCTGCCGGGAGATAGTTCATCCAGCTCTGATTTGAAAAACTCATTAGGCTCGCGGCCGTACGCATAGTCGTCTGCTCCATATCGCTGTTCCCACATTTCCTTCATATGTATGATTTATAATCAAAAATACAGCTTGCGCATCTATGCTTTGTAACATTTATTACAGGCTATTCACCTATATACACACCACGTTTACCGAGCGCCATCTGGTGTGCTATTTCATTGACTGAATCATAGCCCGCATTGGTTCTATTTCATTTGCATGCAGGCTTACTTATGGCAATGTTTACATGGCACAATCCACACATCACAATCACTTTTTATATATGCAGAAAGATCACAGGCAGTTCTCCGGCACCTTCGCCGCAGCCGGTTCTCCTCTTTCGCCCGGCAGATTATTTTCCCAGATCACAGGAGGCATCGTATCTATACTGCTCATGCTACCGGCCCCCTGGATGGGTGCGGTGATAGCTGTAGGCCTCGCCTGGGACCAGCTTTGGCTGCGCATCAGTGAGAGCGCTCCTATACGGCTGATCGGAGGTGCATTCGGACGCCTGGCTATATGGCTCTCAGCACGCATCATGCGTGAGGAGCGCAATGCTCCCTATCTGCATACACTCATGGGCGTTGGGATCTGGACACCCGTTCTATTCTGGTCTTGCTTTTTCTGGCAGGTGCTACGCGGCTTTCAGACGCCCTGGTACACACAGCTGGCGGTAGCATTTGCCTACAATGTACTGATGATGGGCCCATACTTTCGCTTCTTCTCCAATATCGCTACACTGATCCACAAGGAAGGTCACGACACCCGTGGTCTCTTCAAGAAGCCATATGCCTGGCTGAATAATGTATTTGGCTGGTGGCTCGGTATTTTTTATGGCCACGTACCTGAAACGTACCCACTCGGTCATCAGCGTATCCACCATAAGTATGACAATGGCTATGGCGATGTGACCTGCACCCTGGACCTGGACCGCACCGATCCGCTACAGTGGTTCGTCTATCTGCGTCGCTTTGCACTATACTGGACGGGTATTTCCATACTGGCGTACTTTATCAGAAAGAAGCAATGGAAACCCGCCGGCCGTATGGCGCTGGCTATGGCGTGCTACTATGGCATTATCATTTCTTTTATGATCGTCAACCCTTGGTTTGGTTTCGCATTTCTCCTGCTGCCACATCTGAGCACGATCATCTACCTCGCGGCTATCAATTATATCTGGCACACCTTCTGCGACCCCGCAGATCAGGACAATGCATACATCAACTCCGTCACTATCCTCGATGGACACTACAATGTCTTTAACGAAGACTTCCACGTCACGCATCACCACCACCCGCAGATGCACTGGACCAAAATGGCTGACGACTACTATCGCAATGTAGAGAAGTACAAGGCAAATCGTGCTTCAGTATTCCGCGATACTCAGGAGTTTGAGATGTTCGTCTGGCTCATGATGGGGCGCTATGATCTGCTGGCGGCTCACTACGTAGATCTGACAGGCACCATGAGTGAGGCAGACGTTATCGCTCTGCTCAAATATCGTATGCAACCGATTGCAGATACGTCATCCTCAGAGGCCGCATGATAGTCTACTCCATCCGACATTCTTTTGGCATCATATTGTCGGGCATCATGCTGCTTATCGCGGCTCCTTCTATCCACGCCGCCGGTGATGACTGGCGCCTGGGTACAGAGAAGAACGGCATCAAAGTCTATACGCGCAAAAGTGACCAAGGCAAGATGCGCACCTCCCGTGCAGAGATGACACTGCCTATCAGCGTAGAGCAGGTCATAGCATTACTCAATGATTTCAATAGTTATGGAAGTTGGTTTCCCAGCTGCCGGTCTGCTAAAATACTCAAGCGCATTTCTGACGATGAGTTTCTCGCTATACTCACCTACAAGACCCCATGGCCGCTGCCCGACCTGGACTGCGCTGAGCGCATGACCATAGTGCGGCGCAGAGATACGTCTTACATCAATGTAAATTGCGAGCCTGATGCGGCACCACTCACCTCTGCCACACGTATTCGTCAGATGCACGCCTACTGGAAGCTCATCCCGGTCAAGGACGGCACCTATGTGATAAACGAGTACTATACCGATATGGGCGGCATCATCCCCGCCTGGCTGGCCAATACCCAAGCGGTAGAGATACCTTTCAATATCTTCTCCGGTGTCCGCCAGCATGTGAGGGAGATCTATGGCCGCTGATATTCCACATGTTTCGCTCAGGATAAAAAGCTATAACTTTACTGCCTCAAAGTCACCAATGCCATCAGCATTGCTCGTCAAAAATATGGTCTGCTCCCGCTGCATCATGACGGTAGAGGATATCCTCCGCCGCACGGGCATAACCTATGACCGCGTGCTGCTGGGAGAGATACAGCTCCCGCAGCCACTCACTGCTGCGCAGAAAGAAGCGCTGATACCACAGCTCCAGGCCGTAGGCTTTGAGCTGATAGATAGCCACAGCACTATACTGATAGAGAAAGCCAAACAACTTATCATCCGCCGCGCCAGGTGCGAAACAGATGAAAAGGATACACAGCTCACCCTCTCCCGATATCTGTCCGATCATCTTCATTATGAATATACGCACCTGAGTAGTATGTTCAGCAGTGTGGAGGGCCGCACCATAGAGCAGTACTATATAGAGCAGCGTATAGAGCGCGCCAAGGAGCTACTGGTCTATGGTCAGATGACACTCTCGGAGATAGCGCAAGAACTGGGCTACAGTAGCGTGTCGCACCTGTCTGCCCAGTTCAAAAAGATCACGGGTCTCACACCGTCTCACTTTCGCGAGGTAGGTGCCGTCAGACGCCGGTCTTTGGATCGGCTTTAAACCCAAAATCTTGTAACACTCTCCCAAAGTAATGTAAACACGCAGGCCCCACGCCGCCGTACCTTTGTGTCATTAGATCACCACAAATCAGAAATAATGAAATCACAAGAAACAGAAGTCAAGACTACCACTGCCACCCGCCACTGCAGCAATCCTAAATGCACCTGCGCAAACTGCCAGTGTGGCGACCACTGCAAATGCGGTATCGATGGCAAGGGATGTGCCTGCGAAGACAAATGCAAATGCGAACCGGAATGCAAGTGCTAAGAGAAAGTGCGAAAGAGAAAGCCGCCTCGCAAGGGCGGCTTTAGTATTCTTATTGCTACATCATTCTCAGAGCAGCGGGCTTAGTCCTTGTTTATTTACCGCATAGTACACGTAGCCTCTCTGCCAGCTCCGGCAGGCTCAGGTCGTGTGCTATTATCTTGCCCTCTCGGTCCAGCAGCCAGTTTCGTGGTAGCTCCTGCACATCATACAGCGCAGCACTCGCCGCCGACCCACCGCGCAGCTCGCAGCTGTGGTGCCAGATCATGCCATCCTTCTGTATAGCCTTGATCCATGCAGCGCGGTCATAGTCCAGAGAGACAGAGACGATGTCAAAACCTCCCGCATGGTACTTGTCATACAGCGTGCGCACCTCCGGGTTCTCCTGCCTGCAGCGGGCGCAGTACGATGCCCAGAAGTCCAGCAGCACCACCTTGCCTCTGAGCGGAGCCAGCAGCACGCTGCCGCCGCTGGTGTCGGTACCGGCTATCTCCGGTGCCGGCTGACCTGCAGAGGTGCGCCTGCAGCGTGCAGCCTCGGTCATAAAGTCACGGGCATATAGCCCTCTCCTCACCTCAGGTGCGAGCGCCTGATAGAGTGATATCAGCGTATCGTAGCCCGGCGGGTGAAACAGCAGCCATTGCACAAAGTACAGCGAGGCATAGTTGCGGGGTTGAGCTTTGATAGCCCTGCCGATCGTATCCGTCCACCGGCGTAGCTGCCCTGCCCAGATAGAGTCCGCCCGGTGCAGCGCCACAGCATCACGGCTCGTCACCGCGCGCTCATGAGCATCATCATACGCGCGCGCATAGCTGAAAAAGTCTCGCTGCTGAGGTAGCAGCCTTTGATAGAGCAGGTCAGAGGCACTCCCCGTCACTACAGTACCGGCATCATCATCCCCCACGAGGCGGATAGAAATATCCGCATTCTCCAGGTAGAAAGAATGGTTCATAGAGCTACCCGCGTATATAGTCATGCGCACCAGCTCGGGCTCCGGCACCATGCCACTCAGCGCAAAGCTCCCCGAGCGGATAACTGCAGTGATACTCGTATCATCTCCCGAGGCCAGGCGATAGCTCAGCTCCACAGTGCCGGTATCCCTGCCACTGATCACCCCGCGTAGCACAAAGCCCCTCCCTTGCCCGCAATATGCAGCCAGCGGCAGCATCAGCCACCACACTAAAACGATCTTTCCCATATAGCCCGATGAAGCTACTGATTATTTTGGTGTGGGGAAACGAAAGCATTTCGGGTAGTATACATCCTAATAGCGTCATGTCCGCATCGCTCCAGCAAATAACTCCGACCTGAAAATCATCGGAACTAAATTCTTTAAATAGAAAGCTTATTCTGACTTGAGATGCGTGAGCGTGTAGAGGTCTTTTCTGCGATCTTTCAGGTTAGTGACGGATCCGTGCAGGTGCAGCTCTGTGAGCAGGTCCAGGTCTACATCTACTATCAGTACCATTTCAGAGTTGGCAGTGGCCTCTGATTTGATACCATTGGTCGGGAACGGAAAATCTCCGGGAGTAAAAACTGCCGACTGCGCATACTGTATGTCCATGTTCTTTACCTTGGGCAGATTGCCTACGCTGCCTGCTATGGCTACAAAGCACTCATTCTCTATCGCTCGCGCCATAGCACAGTGTTTCACCCGTGTGAAGGCATTTTGAGTGTCCGTCAGAAATGGCACAAAGAGTATCTGCATGCCATCATCTGCCAGTATGCGCCCTAGCTCCGGAAACTCCACGTCATAGCAGATCAGCACGCCTATCTTGCCGCAGTCTGTATCAAATGAGCGCAGCTTATCACCGCCGTTCATACCCCAGTAGCGGCGCTCATTAGGCGTGATGTGTAGCTTGTCAAATCGCTCAGAGGTGCCGTTTCTCCGGCAGAGATAGCCTGCGTTGTATAGCTTTTCATTCTCTATGATCGGCATACTGCCGGTTATGATATTGACATTGTATCCTACAGCCAGCTCTTTAAATTTCTGATGGATGGGCTCCGTATACTTAGCCAGGTCACGTATAGACTCTGCTTCGGTCAGATTATTATTTTCTGCCATCAATGGCGCATTAAAAAGCTCCGGAAACAAGATAAAATCACACTGATACCCCGATACCGTATCTACAAAAAACTCCATGTGCGCGTACAGTTCCTCCAGATTGCGGTAGGGGCGCATCTGCCACTGTACCAGGCCGAGCTTCACGTTGCTTTTGCGCTTATAGAGAGGCGGCTGATGAGGTTGATAAAAAATATTATTCCACTCTATGAGTGTGGCGTATTCCTTAGACTCTTCGTCACCGGGCATATAGTTCTTCATCACCTTGATCACGTGAAACCCATTGGCCAGCTGAAACGACAGCGTAGGGTCATAGATCTCCTTCGCATTGACCTTCTGGAAATACTCCTTGGGTGACATCTCATCGCAGTACTTAGAGAAATTTGGTATACGCCCACCCGCTACGATGCGCTGCAGGTTCAGGTTTTCGCAGAGCGCCTTTCGCGCATCATAGAGCCTGCGCCCCACGCGCATGCCACGGTAGTCCGGATGGACGAATACCTCAATGCCATAAAGCGTTTCCCCCTCCGGATCGTGAGAGTTAAAGGTAAAGTTGTCTGTGATCTGCCGGTAGGTGTGGCTGTCTCCATACTTATCATAGTCTACTATGATAGAGAGCGCACAGCCGGCTATATGACCGTCTACTACCACACAGAGCTGCCCCTCCGGAAATATGTCTATCAGCTTTTGTATCTGCGCCTCCCGCCAGTAGGCAGTCTGCCAGTGATTGTAGGCTTTCAGCATGGCATCCTTGAGGCTCGTATAGTCAGAGAGTTTTAGGTTTCTTATTTCGATATTCATATTCAGTTATAGTTTGTTTTGAAATGTAGCCATTTTAGGTATTCAAAAAGCAGGCCGTCAGTGCGCTAAGACTCTCAGGCTTATTAGTTCGCCCCTCTTATCAACGCAGCATAAATTCTGGTCAAATTCAGGCAGCCAGCGGCACACTCAGTACCGGTACTACTGCCATATTCACCAGTTTCTCGTCATGTTTTTGTTTGAACATAGACAGGAGGCGGTGGTCCTGCTTGGAGGCGATGCTCACCAGTATCGAGGTATCATTCTCGCAGTATTGCAGTATCGCATCTACATAGTCTTTCCCGGTTATCTTTCTGCTTTTTATTTTGAGGCCTTGCTCCTCAAAGAACTGCTCCACCTCCAGTATGTTTTCATCCAGCATGTAATATTTCAGCGGATCGGCCAGTATGCCCAGCAGATGTATCTCAGAGTGATATAGTCTCGCGAAGGCTATAACCTCATAGGCCTTTTCCATGGTGTATTTATCTTCGCTCACCGGGAAAACGATCTTGCTGATCTCGCTATTCAGCTGGTCCTCGTGTATGGTCAGCACGGGCACCGGTGAATTATTCACCACGCGGAAAGCATTAGACCCCAACAGTGTATCAGAGAGGCCATTCATCCGGCCCGTGCCCATCACTATCAGGTCGGCCTCAGTGATGTGTGCTGCCCGGATGATATTATCGTAGATATATCCCTGTGCCGTCTGGTACTCGGCCTCTATGCCGTGTTCATTCAGTATGTCGAGCGTGAGCTGGCGCAGGTACTCCTTTGAGTTTTTCATCTGCTCAGATATCACATAGGTCAGGTCGGCATAGTTGCCGTCAGGCGCAGCAAAGGTGGGCATCTCCACCACGTTTATCAGTATCAGTTTTGCCTTGCATTTTTTAGCCAGTGTGATGGCAAAGGAGAGTGCCTTTTCGGAGAGTTTGGTATAGTCCAGCGGGACTAGAATAGTGTTAATCGTATACTTCTTCATGACCTTTGCTTTAGTGCACTGCAAAGGTCAGAAGATCAACGCTTAAAAAAATTGACTTCGGTCAAGATTTGGCCGTTTTCACCGCATGATGCCTGATAGGATCAGGAGCGATTCAAAGTTGAGTATGGTAATGCTGCGGCCCTTCACCCGTATCAGGTTCTTCTCCTGAAAGGTACGCAGTGTACGCACCAGCGTCTCCGGCGAGGTGCCGATATAGTTGGCCAGGTCTATGCGGCTCAGTCGGATGTCTGACTCCGGCAGGATCGCATTGGGGTGATGGTATTTTTCATTCAGCAGTAGCAGCGCAAAGGCCAGGCGCTCTTTGATGCCACGCTGCGCAAAGAGGTTGATTCGGTTTACCAGTACCGTAAACTCACTGCTGAGGCTCGTGAGCAGCATATTAGATAGTGCCACCGAGCGGTGCAGCAGCTCCAGAAAATCCGATGCACTGATGAAGTCCAGTTCGCTATCCTCCATCGCTATCGCATTCACCGGATGCAGCTCGCGGCTCAGCAGCGGCCGGTAGCCAAAGGCCTCACCCGTAGTATAGATGAAAAGTATCTGCGCGCTGCCGTCATAGTTTACCTGCTCTATGCGGATCTTGCCGCTGCGCACCAGGTACATGCCTTTGGGTTTCTCGTGCATGCTGTAGATGATCTGCTTGCGTCGTACACGTATCGTCGTAGACCGTTCGCGGATATATTGGCGGTCATCGTCAGACAGTTCCTCCAGGTCCAGTACTGCATTGAGCCGGAAACCATCCAGCGCCGACTTTATTTTTTCCTGCTCTTTCATTGCTATAGGAATGTAGCAAAAAAACAGCTACTTGGGATAAGAGGCAAATAGGGATATTATCGCCACTGACGCTAAACTTAGTTGCCTGCCGACAGCTGGGCGCCTCTCGTGCTATCATGGATGTAATATGCGCAAGTAGAGGAAATAGGCACGCTACTATTCCTTTATCAGCTTGAAAGCTTGACCAGCCAGATGCAAAGTGTATATACCTGAAGGATAGGCGCTCAGGGATATCTTCGTCTCTTTACCTTGTACATCACCTTCTATCAAAAGTCTGCCAGTCATATCGTATATTCTATATGGTTGTTGCAAAGACACTTGATTTGTATAGATTGTCACTAGCCCTGACGTTGGATTAGGATATATCATTAGAGCAGATGATCCTACCAAATCGGATATCCCAGATGGTTCGGCGATCCTCACAGTACCATCTTTGTTAGCTGCCGCCTTCGTCGAAACCATACTATCCAGTACTTGTAGCGATAGTTTGCTTTCATCCCATTTTATCACGGCGCTATCACCATCCTGTCCGAGCACATGGTATTTTATATAAAACAATACGGCTGAGTCCTGTACCGATGTCCATCTGTATCCAGGATCAGTCCAGATGCCCTTGATGTAGCCTACCCCTCCACTAGACGAGCTATATCTCACGCGTACTGTACCAGACAGGGTATCCAAACCCACAAATGCAAGTTTCGCCGTATCCCAGGATAGAGCAAACTGCAGTCCGCTTATGTTATCAAAATTATTGGCCCTGACAGGTATGCTGATATCACTGCCTGACGCAGTGCTGATATCATCCATGTAGAGAGAAGTAGTATCAGACAGGAACGTCGTTTTGCCAATGAGAGGATTCCAGTCACCGCTTACATCGCCGATTTTCACGCCTATGAAATCCTGCGCACCGATACTGGCCGTAGTACCAGTGGCACCATAGAAACTCCCACGAGGGAAAGCCCATGGAGAAGCAGGATTGCTAAAGACAAATGACGAAGGCACATATGACCATGCCTTACCATTACCAAAGGAATTGATATTACCCATCAGCAGATCTTCTACCATCTGCGCATCAGACATGGTCACAGATGCAGAGACATCTACATCCGCGGCTATCAGCGCATATGGATTTGTGATCAGATAGGTGCCGACTGCATGCCGCTGTACTAGTATCTCGTCAGCCAGCGTTATACCATTGCCATAGATACTATCGTTATCCTTCGCTGCCATTATCGTATCGGCAGTATTTCGTAGCAGGAGCCGGTTATAAGCACCAGTACTATCTGTCAGCATAGTATCAGAGCCCGCATTGATAGACGTACCATCTACACCTGCCCCACTGCTCCATGTATGCACTCGTCCACTTATACCGATCAGATTAAATCCCTTAGTACTTACGCATCCTGCGCTGTCAGTCACTCTCAGGGCGTAGCTACCAGGCACCAGACTATCGCGATCTTTGGTCGTGATCCCGCTACCCCAATCGTAAGTATAAGGCGTAGGTCCGCCAGACACATTCACAGCTATAGTGCCGATGTCTGGTCTACTGCCTAGCCCTGATACTTCACCTGATATCTGCATAGCAGCTATCACTGTAAGGTTTATATGCGTACTGACGGCTACAGAGGTAGTGGCACAGGTCGCATTGCTGGTCATAGATACCCATATGCTGTCATTATCACTCAGTGTGGAGCTGATGTACTGAGAGGAATTTGCGCCTACAGGCTGGCCGTTTTTATACCATTGATATACTGGCGCTGTACCACCAGCTACTGCCGTGGCTCTAAATGTGTCGGTCGAAGCTGGACAAAGTATGGTGCGCGAAGCAGATATGGTCACTGATGGCGTCACACTCGCAGTGACATCAACAGGAATGAGTGGATATGCAGATACACATCCCGAGTCAGTAGTGTATGTAGCCGTATAATAACCTGTCGATGTCGGCCTGAAAACATTAAAAGATGTTTGCCGTGTGCTCCACTCCCTTACCTGGCCGCTATCGGCTACATAGACATGCCCGCTATTGTCAGTACACAGCTGCGTGTCAAAAAGAAACATTTTAGTCTGCCCGGATCCCATCCCATCTCCTCCGGCTACTACTTCCCCCATCGTAGCTGATGTGCTACCCGGAGGAAATCTCAGAATTCTGCTGTTACCTATATCCGAGCCGTATATGTATCCGGCAGAATCAAGCCACACATCCGATACACCTATAAATTGATTCAAAGCCGTGCCAGCTCCGTTGCCGCCAGCTACTATGGTGCCGGCGGTATTTACCAGGCTTCCTTGCGGAAACTTGATGATACGGTTATTGTTGTAATCGGAGACAAAGAGGTTGCCTCCCCTGTCTATGAAGACACCCGTTGGTTGGTTCAGAAGACTAAGTGATGAACCGGCGCTGTAGCCACCGGCCACTATCACACCATTAGTATCTGCGCCGCTATTCGGTGGGAAGCGTATTACACGATTGTTCATCCTGTCGGCCACATATATGAAACCCGCACTATCGAGCGCCACATCCTCAGGGTGGTTTAGCAGGTTCAGTGCAGATAACCCTGAGGTATTTTTCCCAGCTACGGTGACGGCATTAGAGTCACGTGTGCTGTGTGGTGGAAATCTTTGGATACGGTAGTTAATATTGTCTGCCACATAGGTATACCCGCGACTATCTCTGCAGATACCCTTAGGCCCGCTCAGCATATTAGGATTACCAGGTAGTGATAGTGTACCCGCACCAGCTATGATAGTGGATGAAGATGTAAAAACACTATCCTGGGGATACCTTCGTACACAGTTGTTATAGTTATTTGATGTATACAATGTCTTGTCAGCATCCATCCATAGGCCTGCTATTCCCCAGTCAGGAGTTTGGTATCCTGCTATGGTTTTGATACTAAAGTTCTGAAACGATGTAGAAACAAGTATAGACGGGCTGCCTGCCTGCCCGCAGTACCACTGTATCGTTTTCACGCCGCTGGGTATGGTCAGTACGATCGAATCGCCGCCACTGCATGCACCACCCACGAGTGTCATAGTAGGTGCCGGAGGAGTGGTGCTACACGGTCCTGTAGCGAGCAGCGAGTAATGGACAGAGAATAGAATGCAGAAAAGAATAGCAGCGTTTTTCATATATATGGCTTCTGGATGCTAAGAAACAAAAATTATTTCACCCGCTCTCCTTACCTCATCAAAAAAAGCTGTTCGTAGTCCGAAGGAGGCCTGCAGGTAGGCGACTACGAACCTTCCACAGCTAAACTTTAGCCCTAAAAAGCATGTAAGAACATTATAATATTAAATCCATTTAAAATTTAAATTTATAACACATACTAAAATAAAACACCCTTACTAGTATCATTTTCAAATAAATAAAAAACATAAAATCTCTCAATCATACCCCTCTCCAGTCGAAAAACAACCTCCCACGCCCACCTCACTTGACCACAATATCCCATAAGTAATAATCCCCATCTGACCCTTCACCCCCGCCTTGTGTAGTCGCCCCCAAAATGCCTATCTTCGCAGCCCGAAAGCCCCTACAAAGTCCAGGTGCCGCATGGCAAAGTCCCTCTGTGTCTACTCTGTGATCTCTGTGTAGTAAGCTCTTAAACAATGACTCATGACCTTCACTGAAGAACTACATAAGCGCAAGACCTTTGGCATCATAGCCCACCCCGATGCCGGCAAGACGACCCTGACCGAGAAGCTCCTGCTCTTTGGCGGAGCCATCCAGACCGCCGGCGCCGTCAAGAGCAATAAGATCAAGAAGGCCACCACCTCCGACTTTATGGAGATAGAGAAGCAGCGGGGTATCTCCGTGGCTACCTCGGTCATGACCTTCCACTACCGAGACAAGCTGATCAATATCCTCGATACCCCCGGCCACAAGGACTTCGCCGAGGACACCTACCGCACCCTCACCGCCGTAGACTCCGTGATCATCGTAGTAGACTCGGTCAAGGGCGTAGAGGAGCAGACCCGCAAACTCATGGAGGTCTGCGCCATGCGCAAGACGCCGGTCATCGTCTTCGTAAACAAGCTGGACCGCGAGGGCCGCGACCCATTCGACCTGCTGGATGAGGTGGAGAAAGAGCTACACATCCGCACCCGCCCCCTCACCTGGCCTATCAATCGTGGCAGCCTCTTCAAAGGCGTCTACGACCTCGCCAATAAGAGCCTCAACCTCTTCAAGGCATCCACCACCCGCGTAGCAGATGACGTAGTAGCCATCAGCGATCTCAATGATCCCTACGTAGACCAGCACTGCGGCAAGACCGATGCAGATAAGCTCCGCGAGGACGTAGAGATGATAGAGGGGGTCTATGATCCTTTCGATAGAGAGGAGTACCTGAAGGGCAATCTCGCCCCCGTCTTCTTCGGCTCTGCGGTCAATAGCTTTGGCATACAGGAGATGCTAGACACCTTCGTAGACATCGCCCCTACGCCACAGGGCCGCGAGAGTGACAAGCGCTTCATAGAGCCGGAGGAGCCCAAGATGACCGGCTTCATCTTTAAGATCCACGCCAACCTCGACCCCAAGCACCGCGACCGTATCGCCTTCATGCGCATCGTGTCGGGCAAGTTTGAAAGAGGCAAGTACTATCACCATGTGCGCCTGGAGAAGGACTTCCGCTTCAGCACGCCAGTCACCTTTATGGCATCTGACAAGAACATCGTAGACGAAGCATACCCCGGTGACGTCGTAGGTCTCTATGACACGGGCAACTTTAAGATAGCTGACGTCCTCACTGAGGGCGAGGACTTCCAGATACGTGGTATACCAGCCTTCTCACCGGAGATCTTCAAGGAGCTGATCAATACCGATCCGATGAAGGCCAAGCAACTGGAGAAAGGCATCAGCCAGCTCACAGATGAGGGCGTGGCACAGCTATTCACCCAGCAGCCCGGCAATCGTAAGTTTGTAGGCACCGTGGGTGAGCTCCAGTTTGAGGTGATACAGTACCGCCTGCTGCATGAGTATGGCGCCAGCTGCCGCTTCCAGCCCATCAGCATGACCCGCGCCTGCTGGCTCCGTGCCAAGGACCCGCAGAAGCTCGAAGAGTTCATCCGCTTCAAGCAGACCAGCATCGTGAATGACAAGGACGGCAACATCGTCTACCTCGCCCCGTCAGACTGGTTCCTCAAGATGGAGCGCGAGAATAACCCTGATATAGAGTTCCACTTCAACTCAGAGTTCAAGACCGAGCGCAACGACGCGATGGGCTACGTGCCGTATGGCAAATAACGGCCACATATCCCAAAGGCCTGCGGGAAGCAAAACCTGGTTTGCCCTGGGCTTGTTCTGCTTTGCTGCGTTACTTGCATTGGCGGGCATCTTCTTCAAAGAACGCGTCGCCTTTTGCGATACTGCCTATCAAGCCGTATACCTGCTCATAGAGCAAAAGCCTTGGGTCAATTGGTTTCGCCCCGGCTCTATCATTCCACAGTTCATACCACTAGCTGCTATCTGGCTGCATGCAGATCTCAAGACCGTCATGATTTTGCATTCGCTCTCGTTCATCTTGTTCTATCTCGCTGTCTATCTCGTATGTTATAGGTATAGCCGGAAGACACTACTATTCTTCCTGGCGCCGCTATATCTCACCTTGATTACCAATGAGGTCTTCTACTGGCCACAGTCGGAGCTGCAGCAGGGCATGCTGTGGCTTTGCCTCTATGCCGTGCTGCTGTATGAGGGTGCTTTTGATAAGTTCTCTCTGGTCGTATGTTCCACCTTGCACTTCCTGTTTCTATTCTGGATACAGTCTTTTCATCCGCTTATCTTTTTCCCTATTGTATTGCTGATCATATATTACTACGGCACCTGGCAGTCGCTTTTCTCCCTGCAAAGTATCACCCACATCATAGTAGCGGGAGCCGCTTTTGTGAGCCGGTTTGTGATAGGGATGCTCAGCCCTTATGAGCGCGGCAAGCTGGACATAGGCAAGGCTATCCGCGAAAACCTGCCGCACTTCATCTCACTGCCATCAGTACACGCATTCATACATCATCTCCCTACATACTATGCTGTATATACACTGGTGATGCTCGCTGCTACAGGCTGGCTCCTCTGGCATCGTCAATACTTGAAAGCATTTGCACTCGTTGCTATCTCTTTCGCCTACTGGGTACTGGTCATGATCAGCAGCCCACCGGATGTGCGCTTCTATACTGAGAATATGTTATTGCCCCTGGCATTCATAGTTGCCGTTCCTTTGGTAGTAGATATGCTACCTGCTTATCCATTGCGGTATACCGCTACAGCCGCAGCACTCATTATTGCCATGCGGCTGGCAGGTATCTATGGTGTGCATACAGACTATACGGCCCACTATGCTGCCTATGACCCATATATCGCTATAGCGCGTGACAGGAAACTCAACGGCCTCTTCGTAGATGAAAAGCTGGTCAATCAGCAGCAGGCCATCATCACATGGGCTTCGGGCTATGAGACCATGCTTACTACGTCACTACAGTCACCTGACTCCTGCCGTATCATACAGGTAGACCCTAATCCCGATCAGTATGGCTACGCACTGGGTATGGACACCGCAGCCGTGACCTGCTATGGCATATGGGGCAAAACGCAACTGCCACCCCGCTATTTTAAGCTGCAGGGTGGCAGGTACGAGATCTTGCACTAAACCTAAAGTGACGTAGGAAACACGATGTCTACAAAACGCTCACGGGATATCAGATCGGCAGCGTTCCTGACCGGATTCATGCTGATCATGGCCCTTGGCACGATACAGGCTGTATTTCCATGCCTCGAGATCTTCCTTGATATAGATATTCACGGAGTGTGGCCGGTCACGCTATCAACCTTAGGTCTTACCATATTCTACCTCTTCCTCGCCAGCATCAATGCGGGCAGCGTCCTTTTTTTTATCTGGGTGGGCGCAGTGCTACTGTACATGGGGCTACTACTGATCAAATATGGATTTGGCCTGTATGACGCCTTTAGACATAGCTGGGTAGCGGGTACAGCCTTCCTGACTTTTAGTATTATCCTCACATATCTGGGCTGGCTATGGCGCAGGTATAGACGATAAAAACGCAACTGCCACCCCGCTATTTCAAGCTGCAGGGTGGTAGGTACGAGATCATTCATTGATCCATTGTGGTTATGGCTTCTCCTCCGTCACATTTTGGGCAAGGGTCGCGTCATCAGGTTTATTCTTGAGTTCCCGATCCAGGTTGTAGAGCATATCTACATCTGCCTTTTCTCCACCGGCTATCTTGAGCTGATCCAGCAGATCCATAGCCAGCGTTTCTTCTTCTGTTTGCTCTTTCACAAACCACTGCATGAAGTTCCATGTGGCCCAGTCCTGCTCGTCAAATGAAAGCTTTACTAAGGCATATATAGCGGCAGTATTGTCTACTTCATGCTGAAATACTTTCTCAAAGCAATCATGAAGGCTCTTGGGATCTGCAGGTGGTGCAGGTATTGCAGTCACAGTTGGTTTGCCACCACGCTTGAGGATGTACTCCAGGATCTTCATCATGTGGTTGCGCTCCTCATGGGCATGCCGGAAGAGAAAATTGGCGGTACCGCCGTATCCCTCACTGTCGCACCACGCACCATAGGAGAGGTATATCTGAGCGGCGTGTGCTTCTTTGGTCATTTGATCGTTTAGGGCTGTTTGTATCTTTTGCGAAAGTCTGTTGGTATTCATGAATGGATGTTTTTTTACTCCATTGCAAATGCTTTGCCTATAGTGCCGGTTGGCATGCTTTTGACATTCTATCTGCTCAAAAACGTACGCATGGCTACACTTTCCATCGGATCATGGCGTGACCGTATCACCCACACCTGGGACCACATCAAGGCAGGCTGGGGCAGAATTTTCTCAAAAATGCCTCACTGGATGCAAGGCAGCATTACAGTATTGCGAAACTCCGTTACGCTCTTCAGCTCTCATGACACACTGGCGCTGGGCTCGGGTCTTTCCTATTTTACCATTTTCTCCATAGCTCCCATGCTCATCATCGTGATATCGATAGTCGGCTCTATCTATGGTCCCGAGGCAGTGACCGGCGAACTCAAAAATCAACTATCCAGCCTTATGGGTTCCAATACAGCTGAGCAGCTACAGAGTATGGTGAAAGCGGCATATAAACCGGGCAAAAACTGGATAGCCACCACAGTATCTATAATCCTGCTACTGACAGGCGCCATAGGTGTCTTTGACCATCTGCGCCGCTCTCTCAATATCATCTGGGATGTAAAACCGCAGGCCAAAAAACCCTTTGTGCGGTATCTCATGGATCGGTTGTTTTCATTTGGTATGATAGCTAGTATAGCCTTTCTGCTTATTGTATCACTCGCACTGAATGCAGCTCTCTCTGCGCTATCCGGCTACCTGAGTGTCCTTTTGCCGGCTGTATCCAAGTTTCTGATCCAGGCCGCAGAGATCATTATTTCATTTGCGCTCACCACGCTGTTATTTGCCTTGATATATAAATTTATGTCAGACGTGAGGATGAAGTGGCGCAATGTATTTTATGGCGCTGTTTTCACAGCGGTTCTCTTTGCTCTGGGCAAATATCTTATTGGTCTCTATATCAGCAAGAGCAGCATTGCCAATACCTATGGTGCCGCGAGCAGCGTCATCATAGTATTGCTTTGGGTCAACTATTCCTCCCAGATACTATTTTTCGGAGCTGAGTTTACCCGTGCACTGGCAGACTACCGGGGTATCAAAATGGCTGGAGTAGGTGCCCCGCCACCACCCAAGCCATAAGATGTAAATACGAGCGATCTTATTCCTTGAGTGTGAGCCTGGCTAATTTGTCCAGGCTCTCGCGCCAGCCTTGCTCCATCGTGGCCATATATTTGACTCCGTCCGGCTTGGCATTGACTACCTGAGATGTGACACTGAGGCGGGTATTGGTATGGTGACCTGCAAAGGTCACGGTATGAAGGACCTCCAGCAGAGGATGGCCACTCTCGTCCAGTGCATAGGTAGTCATAACGATTCTCTCCGGTGCCTGCACCTCGTGAAATAATCCTTTGATCTGATGTGTGGTACCATCCGGGGCCTGCATATGTACCAGCATAGCGCCACCCTGCTGCGGGTGTATCTGACAGTGGGAGTTGATGTAGTCTTTGGGCCCCCACCATCTGCAAAATTTATTGGGGTAGATCCAGTCTTCAAAAAGAACCTGAGGTGTCACTGCAAAATCGCGGGTGATAGTGACCTCGCGCACTCCATGGGTGTTTGTCATTTGTATCGGTTTTTGGTTAATCTAACGTTAGAAGGAAAAATCGTGCCGTCATCCCAAATGCGCAGATACAACGTATAACTTGTCCGCGAGGAATTCTTTTCGCACTCAGTGTAAAGGCGGCATAAATACGAGTGGTATAGTTTATGATTCTCTGACTAGAGGAAAACACCGTCACTATGGACTTGATATTTGATGATACAGCACTGCCAGTATTGGAGGCTATGGGATACAAGTACTTTTGCACCCGTGAGGAATGGATGCCCAACTCCGGCGAAGATAATTATATCTATTGGGAGCTGGTGCCTTTCACCAGTCAGTATGATGCACTTGATTTCTATTTTGAGTGCTATCAGCTGCAGCAGCGCTGCCACGTATTTATAGACGGCGATGTGATAGATGAGCTCAGCCGTGGCATCCCAGGCCTGGTGATCCGTATTAAGACAGCCGAAGAAGTTTTTAACTGCTGAATGGCATGCACTTTGACTTACCACTTTAAAACAACTAGTATGAATACGCTGACTAAAAAAGTAAGAAACCTGGATCTGCTCGATCCGTTTGGCTATCCGGTATATGAAGAGGAATCGACCCTGAAAGGGCAGCAACCATCACCGGCACCGAAACCAAACGATACATCAGGAGGCAAAAAGTAAAAAAATGTCATCGGCCTTTGAGCGGAGGCTCTTTATAAAAGATATAAACGATAGCTGCAAAGGCGCACAGCCCCGCACCTACCACACCGCTCATACGCAGGCCTAGATCATTATCAGGGTCTTTGCCCAGAGTGATCAGCATCGCAAATACGGTGATCCCTGCGGTCTGGCCTATCTTCTGAAAGAAGGCGCGCATTCCGAAAAACATTGCCTCTTCGTTAGATTTCGCTCGTTCGCGCTCCTCATGAGCGATATCTGCCACTACAGTATTGGGTAGTATCTGCAGGAAAGCATTGGGTATACCAAAGGAGACTACTAGCAGAGATGCCTGCAAGATCGGCGGCAGCGGTACATGACCGAGAAAGAATATTTCGCCAAATACTACCGATGCTACAGCAAACGAAGCGATCATCATTTTCTTGCGACTGTAGCGAGTACCTATTTTGTTTACTACGCCATAGCATAGCATTGTGATCACTACCATAGCCAGCATAAAGCCTGTACCGAGGCTTTCATCCAGTCGTAGCATAGAGCGGATATAGTAGAGCAGACCTGTGCTGATAATAGCGATAGCCATAAAATAGCTCGCATCAGCCATAGCAAAGATCCTGAAATTGCGGTTCCTGAGCGCCGCCGTCAAAGATGTGAAGGCACTGCCGGTAGTATGCTGCCTGCTGTGAAACTCCCGCTCCCGGATACCAAATGCAGGTACGGCCATACATATGGCTGCGATGATGTTTAGCCCTATGATGGCATATTGATACGCTGTGAGCCTATCAGTAGTGATGCCCAGGTGAAGGATGAGCCATACTGCAGCAGTAGAAGACGCACTGACCATAGCCCCGGCCATAAATCCCACCGACTGGGCGGTAGAAAGATCTACTTTGGTACGGGCGTCATGGCCGAGATCAGCCAGTAGCGCATTATAGGGTATGGTATAAAGGCCAAAGAAAAAGTAAAAAAGCATCTGCGTGACCGCCAGCCACCAGATATTAGCGGAAGCATCGTGATGATAGAGCGGTATGAATACCAGGGCGCAGAATACGCTAAGCGGTACAAATGCCCATCGCATAAACGGAATACGGCGTCCAAGCTTATTTTTGCTCTTATCGCTGAAATTGGCTATGAGAGGGTCCAGCACCGCATCCAGTCCACGCCCGCTCAGCAGGATGATAGAGATAATATTGACAAAGCCAAACCAAACCGTACCGGGTATCAGATCGTGCATGCCCGAGTTGCTAGGCGGTAGGTATATATAGTTGAGCAGTACGGATATGATATTGAGCCCTATGCTCCATCCGAAGCATCCGAGACCATAAATGATGAATATCCTGAGGGGGAGTTTGCGCTGCTGCATCTGTATCAATATACAAAAAAGAAGCCGACATTATTACCTTGCTGCACTTCCAAAATAAATAAGATGCTTCCCCTGATCTCTGAGCTTCTGCTCATCGGATGGTCCGACAAAGCCATAGGCCGTATGACCACTATAAAACATTACATCTATGTATGAATAGTCCTGGCAGTTGATGATCACATTATTATCATTCCATTGAGACTTATTTTGGGCTATCCATTGTGTCTGAGTGATTCTGTCTTTTCTGTAGCCAAAGTACCATTGCTCTGGTCTGGGTGCATGAAAATCCAGGAAATGGTCATAGTGAAACAATTGCCACGATACGATGCATATGATGATAATTTGTGTGAAGCGGAATACATCTGTCCCGAGCCACGCTCTAAACCAACCCATCATCCGATATAAGGCAAAGGCCATAAATAAAATGAGCATCGGTGATACCATCAGGACATACTCATCCATTTTAGTAGCCGCGATAGAAAAAAACAAATAAACCACCGTGCTCATCATCATAAGGACGATCGCAAATCTGTATCGTACTATATCTGCGAGGCAAAAAGTAAAACCGATAAAAATAAGAACCTGCAAAAGCATATAGTGCTCCTTGAGCAGATCCACGTAGTAGAATGGCCCGCCCTGGTGACCCTCTATCACCTCCGTGAAATGCCTGCTGTTGTAAGACAGCTCATAAGCAGCCTCAGATGGGAAGGTATGTAGAGTATAGAGCTGCCATGGCAGAAACACCAAAAGGCAAATAGCGGCGGTGCTCAAAAAAATGGCGATCGTCCTTTTCTGCAGCAGATCTCTCACCATACCCCCATGATATACCAGATAGCCCACAAAAACGAGTGTACCTGTCAGCCACTTCGTCAGCACAGCACAACCGGCTGCCACTGCAAAAAATACAGCCCATCTAAATTTTTGGTTCTTTTCAAATTTCACCCACGCCCATATGGATAGTGTGACATAAAAAACGAAACAAAGACTATTGTGCTCCAGATATCCCAGACCACTATTCATATCCAGGATGGGCTCATAAAAAGACAGTAAAAAGGCGGCTATATACCCTACATCTCTATTGAAGCAAAGTCTGCCCAGATCATATACCACTGCCACTAATAGTACACCTATCACAATACTAGGCAGACGTACGGCCCACAGGTTTGCACCAAAAAGTTTTATAGAGAGCGCCATCTGCCAGAGAAACAAGGGTTGCTTGTGCAGCCAGACATGTGTGTAAAACCAAAAATGCGGATCAGTAGGCAGATATGGTCTGTCTACCAGGGTAGGCTTGAGCCAGTGGTGGCTCAGATTTAAGGCCACCAGAGCATGAAACTTTTCATCCCAGTTGTTTAGAAAGGGATCAAGCCCCGCAGACCATACCCGCAGCAGAAGATTTGCCATCAATAAGGCCAGTATAGACATCATCATTCTTCTTCTGAAAAAGAAAAAGCATGCGATGCCATGTATCAATATGGAGCAGGCCAGCAGCATCGGATTCAGTAGGGTAAACACTACGGCGAAATAACGATTTTATATGTAAAAGTTCCTGCTCCTTTGATGGCACAAACAAAAGGCGCAATTCCCTGTACGGAAACTGCGCCTCAAACCCAATTCTACTTAACTATTCTTGACTTATGCTTGTTTGATCACTTGTACCGTAGCGAGGAGCTTCACCTCATCAGAGACTACTACGCCGCCAGCCTCGGTAGCTGCGTTCCAGGTCAGGCCATATTCGCTGCGGTTCAGCTTGCCTGTCACCTCAAAGCCTGCCTTGATCTGTCCATATGGATCTTTGGCAGTACCGCCGTATTCTACGGCCAGTTCTACCGGCTTGGTCACTCCGTGCAGCGTCAGGTTTCCTTTCAGCACATATTCCCTGTCACCTTTTTTGGAGAAGGAGGTGGAGGTAAACTCCAGTTTAGGGTGGTTGGCTATGTCAAAAAAGTCTGCTGATTTCAGGTGTGCGTCCCGCTGCGCCTGATTGGTATCTATGCTATCGATGTCTGCAGAGAAGGTGATCTTGGCATCGCTGAAATCGTCAGCATTGCTTTCCGCGCTACCTTCAAAGGTGCCGAATGCACCTGTCACATTGGTGATCATGAGGTGTTTCACCTTGAAAAGTACTTCTGAGTGTGCCGGGTCTATTGTCCATTTTGCCATGATGTTTGTGTTTTAGATTTTAGTTAATTGCCTTGCAGTAGCTAAAATAAATATAATTACGTGTTTAAACAACTATTTTCAAAATTAAATTACACTTTACATTAATTTGGTTAAAACAGGTGTTACTAAATAACTAAATGACAACCTGTTGCATCTATCATCCCACTATACTGCATGATACTACCCACCTTTACCTGGCATTCCCCATCCGGATATATGAGAACCTCAAGCCGGACCTGCTTATCTCCTCTGCCAGTGCCCGTAGATCTGCCATAAACACTACATTCACTGCTCTCTCGATTAGTGCGCTCAGAGGGTTTGTGATCATATATACATTCATGGGTCTGACGGCCTGATAGGAGATATAATATCCGGCATTCTCATCCAGCAGCTCAAAGGTTTCTCCTGGCAGCTCATAGATATATAAGGTGGTTTCGCGCATGGCTGAGCGCCACGCGCTTTCTACTGCCATGATGATACCAGATGTACCCAGATAGCGCTCTATGTCTGCTTCCCGCGAGAACGGACCACTTGTATAAACAACGCGGGGGCAATCTCTGGGCGTGAGGTAGAGATGCAGCATTTCCCCAGTGATGGCAAATACTACATCACCTGACAGCTGCTCGTACCGCTGCGGAGATGGCCGTGGCTCAAAGCGCTCTATATCAGACTCTTCACTCACGTGAAACAATCGCGTCATATCACAGTAACGTATTTGTGTCGAAACAAACGATGGGTTATGCCGTATGAATATACGGCTCCCCTGCCAACCTTTATCAAACACCCCAAAATGAAGATAGCTGTCACTACCATCTGCGCAGCCATGTGCTTGGCTCTGACCTCTGTAGCCGAGACCCGGCCTACGCTAATCACCCAGCAGTCACCTATCCTTAATGACGCTTCTCATCCTTGCATCAGTGATGATATGTATCAAGTCATAGAACAGCGGTGCTCTACCAATATCCATCAGCTCGGCCTGGAGCACCTCGGTAGCCAGCGCAATAATCCGGTACAACTGGCATGGCCGCTCCGCATAGCAAATGGCCTCAGTGATAATAGCTACTACATCATCTCCGCCTATGTCGACGAGGATCCTGCATCGGGTACTATCAAAGACTGGAATTGCAGCAACAATACCTATGACACTCATCGCGGCACAGATATTTGTACCTATCCATACCCTTTCTACAAGATGGACAACAATCAGGTAGAGGTGATAGCTGCGGCAGCAGGTATAATCGTAGATAAACACGACGGTGAGTTTGACAAGAACTGTGTACACTCCAATGCGCAGGCCAACTATGTAGTGATAGAACATGCAGATGGCACCATGGCCAACTATTTTCACATGAAGAAAAACTCGCTGACATCAAAGAACGTCGGAGATGCAGTAGCGGTAGGCGAATACCTGGGCGTAGTGGGCAGCTCAGGCGATGCCAATGGCCCGCACCTTCACTTCGAAGTTCGTACAGCAAATGCTGCCGGCACCTATAAGGATCCCTTCGCCGGAGGTTGCAATTCATTGAATGCGACATCCTGGTGGGCGAGTCAAAAGCCATATGCAGAGCCGGCTGTGCTAAAAGCACAGATAGGTGCTATAGATCCTGTCCTGGCCTCATGTCCTAATACTGAAACCCCCAACGAAAGTCCATGCCTGCAGCCAGGCTCTGATGCACGGGTATACGTATTCCTGCGCGATGAGACACAGGGTATGACTGTCAATATCAAGATCAAGGACACTGCGGGCCACGCTGTATCTGCCTGGTCGCTGACCTCTGCACAGTCTCAGCTGGCTGCCATATACGGCTGGCAGGAGCAGGCGCCATCCATACAAGGTTCATATACCCTCGAAGCTACCTACAATGGCACCACCTCTATCAGTTCCTTTGAGGTCACTACTGCACAGTGCCGTGTGTCATCAGGTGCTACTGGTATATCAGAAGCCGGCAACGATGCCATCCGCGCCTATCCCAATCCCACATCGGGCAAGATCAACATCACGGCAGAAGGCCTTAACGCTGGTAGCTATGAGATCACGCTGCGTGATATGCTCAGCCAGGATGTGCTACATGATGCTTGGACCGTATCAGGAGGGACTTCTGAAAAAGTGATTTCTGTTTCAGGGCTTACAGATGGCATTTATTTTCTCTCTATACAGGGTAACGGTACGACACTCACCCGCAAGATCCAGAAAGCCACTTTTTAGTTTAGAGCATCTAACTTCTGCGTTATCACTTTACGATCGGACCTGGTCACAGCTAGTATGAGGGCTTTCTCCAGATAGACCTTCGCCTTCACTTTGTCTATACCTATGTATAGCTCGCCCAGCAGCGTGTAGTAGTAGGGATTTGTGGTCAGCTGCAGCTTCTCTGCTTCTGCTATCGCTTCTTCTTTGCTGCGGGCCTTTGCCAGTGCATAGGTACGATTCAGCGCAGCGACCGGTGAGTACTGTATCTGCAGCAGGATATTATACAGCTGCAGGATATTTTCCCACTTCTCCGTGGTATCTTCTTTGATCGTGTGCCAGTAGGCTATGCCGGCCTCTATGTGGTAGCGGGTCAAATGCTCGCCTCGCGCAGCTTCGTTCATATATTTCACTCCGCTGGCTATCAGCTCCTGATCCCACAGGCGCTCATCCTGGTCAGCATAGAGCACTACATCGCCATCATGATCCAGGCGCGCAGCGAAACGGGAAGCGTGGAAGCACATCAGGGCCAGCAGCGCGCTGACAGCGGGTAGATCGGTCTGTTCATTTTCCGTCAGCAGCGCAGTCAATCTGATGGCCTCCCTGCACAGATCCTCTCGTATCATATCATCGCTGGTCTCCGAATAGTAGCCTTCATTGAAGAGGAGATAGAGCGTAGTCAGCACTGTGTCGAGCCGCTCTCCTATCTCAGGCGCAGGCGGCAAGTCCTGGCTCATTCCCTCACTACGTAGCCTCTCTTTGGCGCGATGCAGCCGCTTATTGATCGTCTCTTTATTGGATAGCAGCGCGTGCGCTATCTCATCTATGCCCAGCCCGCATAGTACACGTAGCGCCATGCCTATCTGTGCCTCCTGAGGGATAGCAGGGTGGCAGATAGCAAAGAGCATCCTGAGCTGACTATCTTTGATATTGCCGGCAGAGAGATCTATCTCATGCTCAGTCGCAGCGGTCTCACCTCGCTGCAGATCAGGACTTATTTTCCTTTGAAAATTGCTATCCCGTGCTAGATAGTTCTTAGCCTTATTGGCCGCTACGGTATAGAGCCAGGCGGTAGGATTGTCAGGTATACCCCTATACGGCCAGGTCTCCATAGCAGCGAGGAAGGTCTCTCCTGCTATATCCTCTGCCACCTCGATATGCGCCATACCAAAGCGCCGCGCCAGCACAGATGTGATCCGGCCAAACTCCGTACGAAATAAATGCGGTATAAGCGCTGACTGATCCATAAAAATAATAGCTCCGGGCTATTGGTTTGCGCTGCTCTATTGCATGACTACCTGCTCGCGTACCTCTACACTACCGCCCATTTGTAATACAGGGCATCCTCCGGCTAACTCCAGCGCCTCGTCATAGCTTGCAGCTTTTACGAGTGAGTAGCCACCAAGCACTTCCTTGATATCAGTGTAGGGCCCATTAGTGACTACATCACCGGAGCGCACCACGCGCCCCGAGGGCTCCAGCCTGCTGCCGCGGCTCACGAGTTGACCTTTGGCAGCTATGCTCCCTATCCAGTCCATCCATAGTTGCATAGTTTGTGCCGCCTGCTCCTCAGTACGAGCCGGGATGATGGTCATATCCATTCTATATAGCAATAAGTATTCTTTCATGTTTTAGTTTAGTTTTTGCTAGTTTGATAAAATCTGCATGCCTTTCTCTCAATGTACTCCGTCTCTGCTGGCCACGAGCCTCACCTCTACCGTATTGCCCTCACCCTGCAGCACAGGACAGTTCTTGGCAAAGCCGATCGCCTCCTCCGGTGATTCTGCCTTCACGATCAGATAGCCTCCAATGGTCTCTTTGATATCTCCGAAAGGGCCATTGGTCACTACGCCTCCGTGACCGACCACACTGGCATCGTCAAAACGCAAGCCATTGCCCTGCACAAACTTATTCTGCGCTGCTATGCCCCCGATCCAGTCCATAGTCTGCTTCATCCATATCTGCATCTGCTCCGGAGAGGCTATCTTACTGCCGTCCTGGTGCCGCATGATCAATACATACTGTTCCATACTTGTTGTTTTTACCGGTTATTGAATATCGAATACATAACCATAACAAACAAGCAGGATCGGATTGGACAAGAATGGAAAAGAATTCTTACCGCCTCTCGGCCACCATCTGCACACCATAGCGAGGCCGCAGCGTGACCAGTGGCTCTTGAACCACCTCAAAGCCCTCTTTGAGCCTGAACTTAAACTTGCGGTACAGGATAATGATGATGATCTGCATCTCCAGCATGGCGAAATTATTGCCGATACAGAACCTCGGGCCACCGCCAAAAGGCATATACACATAGCGATCTATCGCATTACGCTTATCAGGCGCGAAACGCTCCGGCATAAATTTCTCAGGCTGGTCCCAGTACTTCGTGCTATTGTGAAAGTAAAAGATAGGCACCAGCACATTGGTCTGCGGAGCTATATAGTGACCGCCTATCTCGTCAGCCTCTATAGTGCGCCGGCCTACCATCCACACAGGCGGATGCACGCGCATACTCTCCTCTATCACCTGCCGAACATACTGAAATTCATTCACCGTCGTGAAATCTATCTTAAGTCCGCTATCCAGTTTCTCATTGATCTCTGCTACCATCTTTCGCTCTACCTCCGGATGCTGAGAGAGCAGATACAGGGTCCAGGATAGTGCATTAGAGGAGGTCTCGTTTCCCGCCAGAAAGATGGTCATCACCTCATCGCGCAGCTGCTTATTATTCATGCCCACACCTGTCTCCTCATCCTGCGCGTCTATGAGCATAGAGAGCAGATCATCCTTAGACACACCCTCCCGGCGCCGCTCGTCTATGATCTCATAGATCACCTTATCGAGCAGATCTATGGATTTGCGCGCACGCCTGTTGAATGGCGTAGGTATAGATGCCGGCATCCGTATAGGCTGGTGGAGGCGCTCTATAGTGTATTCATTCAGCAGTGTGATCTGCTCACCCACTACCTGGGCCTTGTCCTCGACCCCCTTACTAAAAATGGCCTTGGAAATAATATCCAGCGTGAGTGCTGTCATCTCAGGCAGTGCGTCAAAAGATTCTCCTTTCTCCGCATAGGCATCTATTCTATCCACCCAGTGCTCTGAGCGCTCTACCATCATCGCTGTCAGCTCCTCCAGCTTCTTCTTATGAAAGGCGGGCTGTATCAGCTTGCGCTGTTGCTTCCAGAAGTCACCCTCACTCGTGAGCAGGCCCATACCCAGCAGGGGTTTCAGCGTGTCGTAGGCTATGCTCTTGGTGTAGTTCTTATTATTATCCAGCAGTACATACCGGGCATAGGCCGGATCAGATACTACCACCCCTTTGTGAAACGGGATAGACAAGCTATAGATAGAACCGTACCCCTCTATGAAACCGCGTATCATGCCTATCGCATCGTCGCGCAGCATATTGACATGGCCTACCAGCCAGTGTTTTTCTTTTGGGGTAGGTGGCGCTTTGCGTGTGGCCGCAGCTGTAGACATACATTTTTGTTTATCTATAAAGGTAGGAAATAGCTCCACTACGCATCTGCACGGATCAAAAATCATTTCAAAACTCCACGAAAAGCGGCTTTTATATAGCCAGCGGGAGCTCTATTTTAAATATGCATCCGTTCGGCTCATTACCTTCTATCCAGATGCGACCCTTCATGCGCTCTATATTTCTCTTCACCGTAGCGAGGCCGATGCCCGTACCATCTTCCCCCGTACTATTCTCTATCCGCTGATACATTTTAAAGACATTTTCCCTCTCACTCTCCGGTATACCCACGCCATTATCTGCTATAGACAGGATGCACTTCCCATCAGCTTTCAGAAAGGATAGATGCACCACCGGCTGCCTGCTCGCATTGTATTTGATGGCATTGGTCACGATATTTTGTATCACCTGTAGCAGCTGTATATCATCTCCCATCACCAGTGGCAGCGGGTCATGCGTGAGTACAGCATTTTTCTCTTGCGCCAGCCTGCTGAGGTTTTGCCCGGCCTGGGCCGCTATACGGCTCAGGTCTACCGGTCGCAGTGCCACATCCTGGCTCTTGGCAGCACTGAGTATGCGCGTGATCATATCGTCCATTCGCCGCGCACCATCTACAGCAAAGTGCATAAACTTCTGCTCATCGTCAGATAGTTTGTCATTCAGCTTCTGCGAGAGGATCGTCATATAGGTAGATATCATGCGCAGCGGCTCGCGCAGGTCATGAGAGGCCGTACGCGCATATGACTGCAGGTCTGTATTCATGCTCTCCAGCTGGCGCATGTGGCTCTGCATATCCTCGTTGAGCGTGGCGAGTGAGTTTGCCTGCTCACGCAGCATCTCCTGCTTATGTTGCTCACTCTCTATCATAGCCTTGAGCGTCTGCTCCAGTATGCCCTGGTCTACACTGCCATGGTCCAGTTGCTTCCAGTAGTGATGCGCGTGCTGGTAGTCTCCGCTCTCTGCGTACAGCTCCTGGTAGAGATAGTTTCTGACTCTATCTGTCAGGTAGCCGGGATACTTCTGCACGAGGTCAAATATCTCCTGCATAGCCGCCGCGCCCTCCTCCTTGCGACCCGTACGGAAGTATATGATACAAAGATCATACAGCGGGTGTATTTTTTTGACCGGCTGCAGGCCTCTACGGCGTATCTCCAGTGACTGCAGCAGATAGGGTATGGCCTGATCATACTCGCCCATAGAGAGGTATACGTTCCCCATATAGTCGCGAAATATAGCCCGGTTATCCTCATTGCCCAGCAGCTGCTCATGTGGTTCTATCTCCTTGTATATTTTCAGCGCCTCGGCGGGCCGGGATATCACGAGGCTTTTGGCTATTGTCATTTTGCAGCGGATCACATCTTTTATATCGTCAGAGTATTCCAGGGCTTTCTGCACATTACCTATAGCGAGTTCTTTCAGTCCCAGGATCAGTTGCAGCATACCGAGGCTCAGATAGCCCTCCATGAATAGCTGCCTCGGAGCATCAGGCGCAGACTGCAGGTAGTTGAGTCCCTCTTCCGCATATTGTATGGCTTTGCGGTAATCCTGGGCGGCCTTGCAGGTGCCGCTTATCATGAAGCACATCTCAGCTTTGCACTCCGCGCTGATCTTATACTCTGCCGCCAGCCGCTCTGCCAGATCCGCATATTCGTAGGACTTGGCCACATTGCCGAGAGCATTAGTGTAAAAGCGGCCAAGTATCACATATATCCGGAAGATCTGCAGTGTATCATTCGCAGCCACTGCAGCGCGCAGCAGGCCCTGCCCATACTGCTCCGTAGTAGGGTCATGCTTGGCCATCAGTGCCCTGAGTATATCTACACCTTTGACTGCCGCAGTGTCTGACATAGCTCAAAAATACAGAAATCCTTCACCTCTTGCTACCTAGAAAACCTCATTGAGGTTGGTGGCCAGGCCATTGCTGCCATGCGTACCAAAGCCATAGTCTATAGAGGAGTTGGACTGTGTATGCTTATTAAACTTGATGCGTAGTCCCACGCCGCCGCCGGGCTGCAGCGCGCCGAAATATTTACCAGGATAGTCTGAGAGTGTCTCTATATTGCCAAAGATAACTCCACCCAATAGGCCATTTCGCAAAATATCAAACCGGAACTCAGTCTCAAAGTATAGCATACTCCGCCCCCGGTAGCGGCCTGCTGCATAGCCGCGACCCGTATTATTGTACGAGTCCCAGCCCACGCTCGGCATATCCAGATAGGGAGACTTGCCATTCAGTGTGATCCAGGCATAGCCCCAGAATGCAAACACTGCGTACCACTTGTGGGTCACGGGCACATATTGCCGTATGTCTATCACCAGAGAGTTCCAGTTGCTCGTACTGCCAAATATCTTGTCCCAGGTATTAAACTGGATATTGACATAGTTGCCAGTGATCGGTCGGTTTGCGTTGTCACGTGTGTCGTAGAGAAAGTTGGCCGAGAAGCCGCTGGACATACTGCTACTCGTGAGACCATAGCGCTGGTAGTCTGATAGCTTACCGTTTGCATTGGCATTATGATCTTTGATATTCCACCGGTAGTCCATATTGTAGCCCAGACCTACATAGGTTTTATCATAGACCTGACGGTAGGCCGTACGGTAAAATCGGAAATGCTCGTAGTCTATATTGTCCGCAGCAGAGGGCAGCGAGTTGCTGCTGAGGCCGTAGGTGTAGGTGGGGAAATGAAAGAAGCGGATATCTCCCGGAAACTGCCACTTCTCATCACTCGTATAGAAATTGGACAGCGACTGAAAGATGACCTGATTGTACTGCGTATATTGAAACTGATTATTAATGAAGGACAAAGTACCTTTGGGATTCTTCTTCGTACGAAATGAAATATTAGCCACTCCGATACCTGCAAAACCCGTAGCGATGGCATAGCCCGGATAGGCTATGATGCTGAAAAACGGACCCGTCTCCCCCTTACGCTCAGTTTTGCGCAGCGGGTCTCGCTTGATACCGAGGGCCACCTTGATCACATCTACCACGTCTAGCTGCGGCACAGGTGTGGGTACGGTATCTACGGCCTCCTGGTGCACTACCTGCGCATACGCATCGGGTGTCGCCACGAGGCATAGCCCCAAGGCCAGCATCGTCACCGCTATACTACTGAGGGCCGTTTCTTTCAGATATAGATATACTCTGTCCAAATCCTTTACTGCCGCACATAAATACAAGGAATAAACCATATCAGTGACGCCCCCCTCTGCCCCACACGGGTATATGGCCTATCCGGGCCTTTCGTTTACCCGATCCACCACTGTTTAGCTTTCAGACTCGCTTTATTTACAATTAATTACAGATCAAATCTGCTTTGACCGAATAAATTCGTTTTATAACCGAGTTTCTGTTTATTGCATCAAAAGCATCGTAATTTCATGGTGACTTTATGCCCCATAGAAGAAGGATATATAGTGTACTGATACAAGTGGTCATATGGTCTGTGTTTCTGATTCTGCCTTATGTCAATCTGCCACGGACTGCCACTAGCCCTCACCGCGAGCTGCTGGTCAATAGAGACATGCAGCCGCACTGGGAGGAGTATGCATTTTTATACGCCTTCTCTATCAATTTCTGCCTGCTTATATTCTTTTATATCCACGGCCGTTATATCTTCCACCTCGTACGTACCAGCAGGTACATAGAGTATGTGGCCGCTATTATCCTGTCCTTCTTTACAGTATTCACGGTGACATATCTCTTCCGGGAGGCGATGCAAAATTATTGGCAGCTATACGATAGTCCGCTGGAGCTGCGCAACTTCATCCGCGTGGCGCTCTGGTTTTCGGTCATCCTGTTTGCTGCATTTGGTATGGGCATCACAGATCTATGGCGAGAGGCAGAGCAGCGTACACGCTCTATAGAGACCGAGCAGCTGCGCACGGAGCTCGCGTTCCTGCATATGCAGATCAACCCGCACTTTCTCTTCAACTCGCTCAATACAATATACGGTCTCTCCCTCAAAAAATCTGACAACGCGCCCAAGGCTGTGCTGAAACTCTCTCAGCTCATGCGCTATATGATCGAAGAAAACGGTCACGACCTGGTGCCGCTGGATCAGGAGATCAACTATCTCAATAACTATATCGAGATACAAAAGATGCGCAGCTCTGCTGCCGTGCAGGTCACCTTTGAGGTGAGCGGCGATACCAGCACTGCCATGATCGCGCCTATGCTCATGATGCCCTTTGTAGAAAATGCCTTCAAATACGGCATCAGCAATAGTGCACCCTCGCCCATAGCGATCACACTCACAGTAGACAGGGATAGTATTATCTTTATCGTGGCCAATAAAAAATTTGACTATCTGGAGCGGCACTCATCCGGTATAGGCATAGCCAATGTGCAGCGCCGGCTGGACCTGCTCTATCCCGGCAAGCATGAACTGGATATACGCGACCATACTGACACTTATTCTTTAAGCTTAAAAATTATGTTATCATGATATCATGCGTAGTCATAGACGATGAGCCCGTAGCGCTCGAAGTGATCGAGGAGTTTGTATCCCGCACACCCTCACTGGAGCTCAAAGGAGCCTTCTCCGATGCATATGCCGGAGCGGAGTTTCTGAAAAACAATAAGGTGCAGCTCCTGTTTCTGGACATACAGATGCCCCGCATCACAGGCATCCAGCTGCTGAAGTCGCTCCCTGAGCCGCCGCTGGTCATCTTTACTACGGCCTATAGCAACTATGCCGTGGAGGGTTTTAACCTCAATGCGATAGACTTTCTGCTAAAGCCGATAGACTATGATCGCTTCCTCAAGGCGGTAAACAAAGCCGAGGAATACATCAGCTACCGCGAGAGACCCGCAGAGACACAGGTAGCCGCACCATTTATATTCGTAAAGTCGGACTACCAGATCGTAAAAATAGACGTAGACGACATCACGATGGTAGAAGGTATGGACGACTATGTCAAGATCTTTACCAATAAGAAGATGACACTGACCAATATGACCATGAAGGACATCCTGTCCAAACTGCCGGCCAATAAATTTGCCCGCGTGCACAGGTCATATATCATATCTCTGCTGCACATAGAGAGCGTACGCAATAAGCGCATCAAAATAGGCGACAAGCAGATCCCGGTGGGCGATAGTTTTGCCGAGAGCTTTTACAAGATGCTAGGAGAGAATGGTTGATATGGCCGGTATTTGATAGTTTCACGCAGTCATGTCAGATCATCAGCATCCACATAGTCTCAAAGACCTCGTTCTGTATTTTATGAAGCTCGGCGCTACGGGCTTTGGCGGTCCTGTGGCCCTGATAGGCTATATGCATCGCGACCTGGTAGCAGAGCAAAAGTGGTACACCGAGGAGGAATACAAAGAGGCACTCACTCTGGCACAGCTCGCACCGGGCCCGCTGGCCTCGCAGCTGGGCACCTATCTGGCCTACCTGCACTATGGCTACCTGGGCGCTACGCTGGCCTCGGTGGCTTTCCTTATCCCCTCTTTCACTATGGTAGTGGCGCTGGGTATAGCCTACAAGGTCTTCAACGGGCTGCCATGGATGCAGGCCGCTTTTTATGGCATAGGCGGAGCGGTGGTCGGCATCATCGGTATCAGTACCTATCGCCTTACGGCCAAGTCTATCGGAGATTTTACACCCGCCTCCATTCGCAGCAAGTGGCTTTTATGGCTGTTCTTCCTTACTACGTTTATACTCACCTTTATCTCGCAGGCGCAGGTGCTGTGGGTATTTGTAGGAGCCGGGTTGCTATATATGTTTCACAAATCTCCTCCCGACTGGTTTGGCCGTAGCGGCACCCGCATCAATGCACTCTGGCTCATAGCCGGCGCCGGCTTCTGGCGCTGGGATACCAAGGTGCTGCGGCAGATGGCGGTCTTCTTTGCCAAGGCGGGCGGCTTCGTCTTTGGCAGCGGGCTCGCCATCATTCCCTTCCTGCATGCCACGGTCACTGACTACCACTGGATAAATGAGAAAACCTTTCTGGATGCGGTAGCTGTAGCCATGATCACTCCCGGTCCCGTGCTGATCACAGTGGCTTTTATAGGCTATCTCACACAGGGCTTTCCGGGGGCATTGGTATCAGCCTTCTGTGTCTTTCTGCCCACATTTCTCATGACCCTGATCGTAGCGCCTTACTTCAAGCGCATAGCGCAAAACCGCAGCATAAAGTCCTTTGTAGATGGTATCACTGCTGCAGTGATCGGAGCTATAGCCGGATCTGTGGTACTGATAGGCTTCAAGACTTGTGTGCCTGACAGGGTGCACATAGACCCTGTGCCGGTGGTCATGGCCATCATCACAGTCCTCTCTCTGCTCTATATCAAAAAAATGCGTGAGCCATACATCATACTGGCAGCCGCAGCAGTCGGTATCCTGGTGCGCTATGTACACTGAGGTATCAGTCTACTTTTATACAAAAAGTTGCTAAATGAGGTAGATATGAATCTCAGTCGGTACGGCACATACAGAAATATCATACATTAGCTCATATGAAAAAACTACTTCTCGCTGCGGCTATGTGCGTGGCGCTGGCAGCTACAGCGCAGGATGCGCTCAGCACCTGGACCACACAGCCTGTCACTATAGATGGCCGTGCCGATGAGTGGCCTGCCTTCTTTCGCTTTTATGCGCCGGGTACGAGGTTCCAGTTTGATGTGATGAATGACAAAGTCAATCTCTACGTCTGCGTGCGCGCTACCGAGATGCAGGCACAGACGCGCCTCATGCACTCAGGTCTCACCCTCTGGTTTGACCCTGCGGGCAAGAAGAAGCAAAAGGAGGGCCTCTCCTTTCCTGTCAAGCTGGACCACACGGCTGATGAGCTGGCCAGAGGAGAGAATACAGGAAAATTTCACTCAGGAGATGGCAGCAGCTCCCTGCACAAGCGGGTAAGCGGACTCAAGGAACGTGTCATGCTCTCGCAGACCGCGATTAAGAATATCAACCTGCCCGGCATCACAGAGCAGCTGCTGCCACTGACCAATGCCAATGGCCTGAATGTAGCCTATGGCTGGGATAGCATAGATATCCTCTTTGTAGAGTATCAGATACCCCTGGCCATTATATTAGGTCATCCCCCTACTGCCGCTGAGTTGCAGAAGCCTCTGGGCCTGGGCATGGATGTAGGCGCCATGGAGACTGCAGAGCACCGTGGTGGTGGCAATGGCGGCGCAGGTGCAGGCGGTATGGGCGGCGGCGCAGGTGGTATGGGTGGCAGCCGGGGTATGGGCGGCAGGCCCGGCGGTATGACGGGGCAGGGTCAGACTATGTCAGGCCCCTCCTATGATCCTAACGGTGCCGAGCAGAAGACCTGGCTCAAACTGCACCTCGATACCAAGTAATTTCTTTCAGCCTCTTTCGTCCCCTACATTTTTTCAGCAATGAATAAGTGTCAATTACTTGTCCGTCATTGACCTGTTTGAACAAGCAATGGACGTGCAAAATTTCAGATATACTTATTACATGGCTTGCAACTTATAATTGTACATTCATGTCTTACATTCTGAAAAACTAAATGTTTCACCAAAAATCATAAACCGTGAAAATTTACCGATTACTCCTGATATTATTTATTGTATCATGTAGCTGGACTACACTACGAGCACAGTGTAGTTTTCAATCACAATTTAGTATCAGTTACAACACTCAAAATAATTCTAACATAGACACTCTTCGCGCATCTTTAAGCGGATTTGCCACAAGACCAGTATACCATTGGTCGGTAGATGGGACACAGTTGGCAGACTCTAGCTATTTTGCGCTCGCACAGTTGCTACCAGGCACACGGGTAGTGTGTCTGTGGGTAGTCGATAGCAGTGGCTGCTTTTCTGATGTGTGTGATACAATCACCGTACCTAACAATGCCTGCGGCAATCTATCCGTCAGCATTTATGATACGGCCTACTATGGGCATCCTGCCTATCAGACCTATGTATCCGGACCCAATCCCGGCCACTACACATATAGCTGGAACGATGGTGAGGCTACCTACCTGATCAACCCTGGCGTGGCAGGCCAGACATACTGTGTCACAGTGACAGATACTATCAGCCACTGTACGGCTTCGGCCTGCCAGACATATTGTACTATGTCTGCCAATGTTAGAGATTCCATCTCGTCGTCTTTCAATCTTTATACAGCATACCCCTTGAGCGGCACCCCACCCTATCGCTACTATTGGAATGGCAATACCAGTGGGGGTAACTCTTATGCGGTGAGTAATACAGCTACTGTAGCCTACCTTGTGATCGTCTCTGCCAATGGCTGTTACTTCATCGATACGCTGACTCCGCACACCTGTCATCTGACCGACACCGTTACCTCCACTCATGATGCTTTCAACCATTATGCCTTTGTAGCCAACACTGCCAACGGCACAGCGCCTCTCTCCTACACCTGGACCATCAATGGCTATACCGCTCCCGGCGCACAAAGCAACACGCTATCTGATTCTCTCGCTCAGGGTACCTATGTGATCTGCTCTGATGTCAGGGATGCAAATTTTTGCACAGCCCGCAGCTGTGATACTCTAGTGGTCACCGCTCCTTTGCAGTGCCATCTCACAGCAGATCTCCGTGATACAATGATAGGAGGCGCAGCATATGTCTGGTCCTATGCCCATGACACTACTGCCGGCGCAAATAGCTTCTCATTCAATTGGTCCTCCGGCCATATCCACCACCTCGACAGCATCATCTCCGGCGTCCACGATTATTGTGTGACCATCACTGATAATATAGGCTGCTCTGCATCCTCCTGCCTCAACACCTGCACGCTGTCCGGAGCTGCCACCACCACTGCCTCGGGCAACGGCTGGAACCAACAGGCTACAGTGTCCGGGGCAGTAGGTGCGGTACACTACCATTGGAGTAGTGGAGATACCGTCGCAAATTTCTATACCAGCACCCGCGGTGTGTATCATGTCACTGTCACTGATAGTAGCGGCTGCTCCATAGTCCTCACAGATACCGCCGGCTCCGCCTGCTACTTCTCCGGTGCGCTATCCGTATACACCAATCTATCGAACCGCGTTGTTCTCCAGGCTTCGGTCTATAATAATCATGGAACTGTCCACTACCAGTGGTCCGGCGGCAGCCCTGATGGCCATCTGGACACGATTGCCAGCTCCGGCACCTATTGTGTCGTAGCTACGGATAGTATAGGCTGCGCCGTTACGCTTTGCGATAGCTTTGTCGTAGGCTGCCACCTGGTAGGGAGTGTCACAGATAGCTTCACTGGCAATGCCTACATGCTCACCGCGCATGCAGATAGTGGCAATGCACCATATACTTTCTACTGGGGCGATCCGGGTATACCTAATTCGATCACAGCATTGGCATCTACCAATGGGCTCCATTGCGTGACTATACGCGATCACAGCGGCTGCTCCACCCAGGCCTGTGACTCTATTTACATCCCTTGCAATTTGACCGTCTCTATCGTGGACTCAAACTACGGATCCTATCATATCCTCCGTGCGACCAAAGCCGGCGGAGCCCTGACATACTGGCAGCTATATACCTGGACTACACCATCAGGCACGGTACACGGATCTACGCTCATAGCCCAGACATCAGGCACCTACTGCGTACAGGTCAGAGATACTAACGGATGTACAGCCTCTACTTGTGATACCGTTCATACCGGCTGCAACCTCAGCGTAGCTACTACCTATAGCTGGAATAGTTCGGGTGTATACACCTTCACACCGACCAGCATATCTGGCGGCTCGGGCTCATACGGGTATACATGGACACTGGATGGACAGTACATAGGCAGTGGCTATTCTGCTACCTACACCGTACCCGCCGGTATCCACACCGCTTGTCTCTCTGTTTATGACTCCGTGACGAATTGTATAGACTCAGCCTGCAATACCTTCCAGTCCAGCGGACCTAACTGCCACTTTGCAGCATCTATCACGCACTCTGTGACCGGCTCAGTGGCCGTACTCACAGCCCATGCCTCCGGATCGCATGGTCCGCTCACATACTACTGGCCTGCGGGTAGCACGAGCGCCATACTCACTGCCACGCAGTCCGGTACTTATTGCGTCACCATCACTGATAGTGCAGGCTGTACCGCTACCGCCTGTGACACCCTCCACCTGAGTAGCTGTAACCTTCACACAACTTACACTTCGACCCATACAGGTAGTGTTTATATATTCACAGGGGCATCCACCGGTGCCCAAGGCCCTGTGACCTATCAGTGGCGTGTAGACGGTGGCACCCTGGCTACCGGCTCTCCTTATACCGCCACCCTTGCTGCAGGTACTCATTCTGTATGTATGTTTGCGCGTGATTCCCCCCTTTGTCGTGACTCGCTTTGCCAGACGTTCACTGTGACGGGGGCCGGCTGCTCTATCGGAGGCTATATCAAGGACTCTGTGGTACACCACACTTTTGTAGGTACATCTCACTACTATGTACCGGTCATAGTCAATGGTACTGCCCCTTATACTTACCATTGGAGCAACGGCAGCACCGGCTCCTATGTATATGCGGGTTTCTGGCAGGCTACCTTCAATGGTACCGTCACAGTGACAGATGCCGCAGGCTGCTCTGCGGTCCTGCACATGAATAGCGCTTATGTAGATACCTTCTGCGGCAATGTGTTCAATGACCTCAATGGCAATGGCGTGCAAAACGCCGGGGAGAATGGCGTAGCGGGCCAGATCGTCTACCTGTACTCCGGCAGTACAGTGATCGCCACTGCTACTACAGATATCTATGGCCACTACGCCATACCTGTACATCCCGGTACTTATACCATACAGTACACAGCAGGCAGCAGCTATGCTGTCACTATACCGCTGGGTACCAGTACCCTGCCCAATCATGCCCAGTATGGTCCATTTACCATATCAAGCAATGCCAATAATTACTGCGGTTACAACTTTGGTATACGCAATACCAATGTAACTATCACAGGCTATGTCTATCTCGATGCCAATAACAATGGCGTCTTTGACGCAGGTGAGACTCCCGTGGCCAATCAGACCATACATGTCGGTCCTCACTATGCTATTACAAACTCGCTGGGCTTTTACTCATATATAGGTGCCTCAGGTAGCTATGCTATCACCTACATGCCATCCGGTGTGTACAGCGCATATACCTCCACACCATCCAGCTACTCTGTCAATGCATCTACGCCGGGTACCGTCTACGGAGGCAATAACTTTGGCCTGCAGCAGACCTCTACCGCCTGCAATATTGCCACGACCATCATCCCTATCACTACCGTCACTGCCGGCTATCCATCCTGGTACTATGTATATGTATCCAACTATGGTACCAATGTAGCCAATGGCAACATGACCTTCTACTACGACCCGGCTCTGACCTTTGACCACGCCAGCCCGACCGCAGCTTCCGTCAATGCTGCCGCTCACTCGGCTACATTTGTGTATGCCGGGTTGCAACCGGGCACCTACACCCAGTTCCTTGTATATTTTATGGCCAATACAAACGTCACTGTAGGTCAGTCTACCTTTGAGATGGCTACCGCTACGGACAACTGTATAGAGAGCAATTTTGCAGACAATACAGATACGCTGCATCAGATAGCCACAGGCTCATGGGATCCAAACGCTAAGACTGTGACGCCTGCCGGCGAAGGGACGCAGGGCTTCATCAGGGCTGCTCAGGAGCTACGCTACACGCTAAACTTCCAGAATACCGGTACCGCACCGGCGGTGAATATCGTACTGCGCGATAGTATACCGGCTGCACTGGATCCTTCTACTATCCGCGTGCTGGGCTCGAGCCATCCTGGCTATGTAGTACAGGTAGAGGGCAGGGAGCTGGTCTGTCGCTACTCTCAGATCATGCTGCCTGATAGTTTTGACAACGAGGCTCAGAGCCATGGCTACTTCAGCTTTGCTATCAGCCCTGCGGCTGGTATAGCAGATGGTACACAGATACAAAATACCGCCTCTATATACTTTGACTATAATGATGCCGTAGTGACCAATACCACACTCAACACCATAGACTACACCCTATCTGTGAAAGATGTAGCAGGCGGCGCTACCATTACCGTACAGCCTAATCCATTCAGCGATCATACTACCATCCGCGTCACGGGTGCAGATATGCATGACGCTACACTGGATGTCTACAATTCACTCGGTCAGATAGTGGGCAGTGCCACACCATCGGCAGACGGTGTATTCCCCCTGCAGCGCGGCGGTCTCAGTGCGGGTATCTATAGCTATCATATCCACCAGTCTGGCCGCTCCATAGGCAGTGGCAAGCTGGTGATAGAATAAGCATACTCTCTGTGAAAACGCGAGGGCGGGCCTTATGTCCCGCCCTTTTTATTTGTCACCATAGAATATATTTTGCTGTGCTGCGTCTATATCTGAAATAAACGTATAGATGAAGAAGGTAATACTCATCACGGGTGCCTCATCGGGCATAGGTCTCGCAGCTGCCAGGCTATTAGCAAAGGAAGGGCACACCGTCTACGCCGCAGCTCGCCGCGTAGAGCGCATGAAGGAACTGGAGTCAGACGGAGTCAGACTTATAGCCATGGACGTCACAGACGATGCCTCCATGATAGGCGGGGTAAAGGCGATCACTGACCGTGAGCAGCGTATAGATGTGCTGGTCAATAATGCCGGCTACGGTAGCTATGGCGCGCTGGAAGACGTACCTATCAGCGAGGCGAAGTACCAGTTTGAGGTCAATATCTTTGGCCTCGCGCGCCTCACGCAGCTGGTACTGCCACACATGCGGTCGCAGCGCTCGGGCCGCATCATCAATATCTCCTCCATAGGTGGCCGCATAGGGGAGCCGCATGGCGCCTGGTATCACGCTACCAAGTTTGCTGTAGAGGGGCTCAGTGATAGCCTGCGCATGGAGCTGAAAGAATTTGGCATAGATGTGATAGTCATACAGCCCGGCGCTATCAAGACAGAGTGGACAGAGATAGCCCGCCAGCACATGCTCAAAACCTCCGGCGAAACGGCCTACCGTGAGCTGACACAGGCCCATGCCCGCATGTTTGAGAGTGCTGATGACCAGGGTTCTGATCCTATGGTGATAGCAAAGGTGATCTCCAAGGCTATCAACCGCCGCCATCCGCAGACCCGCTACGCCGCCGGTATGGGAGCCAAACCCATCCTCTTCCTGCGCAGCATTCTTTCTGACAAAATGTTTGACAGGCTTGTTCTGTTTGGCATTCGCACACAGGGCAAAGCTAAGTAACGCTGCCATGAGGGAGGTAGCGCAGTAAAGTCTGATAACTACTTTACCTTGCCAAGCCGGATATGTTCCATGATTTGTGTTTGCTTCTCCAAAGTCGGTAGATCGCTGCTCATCATGGCGACATGAAAGATCAGACCCTGATCTCCGTCGGGGTGTATTTTCAACTCCCTGTCTATCATCTTTTCAGTAGTGATATCAAATTGCAGCCACTGGATCTTTTTTCCCAGAAAGGTACCATCTACTTTATGGCCATCCTTCTCATTCATATTAAAGTCGAGATACACACTGTGTGGATGGTCACCTATGTATATAAACATATCTGACCAGCCGGCCTCGCCGAGCGGGCTATAGTGATGGAACCGTATGACCTGAAAATCATATTGCTGGTCTACAGAATAGCTATAGTCCTGCGGCAGGTCTGCTATCATCTGTCTGTCCATATCTATCAGTGGGATTGTATCCTTATGGGGAGTCAGAGATACCTTGCGCGTACCGGCTGCCAGCGTAGCATATATTCTTTCAGTGAGTTTCCTGAAGCTCTTTAGTTGAGGGTAGGCGCTGGCATTGATGTATGCTGACACCTGCAGCAGCGTATGGTCTGACGTCCGCACCAGTAGCCTGCCTATGAGTGTCTGGTCAGATGAGTCTGGCCGCTCCGGGCTGGATAGCACGGCTATCAAACCATCTTTGTCCATTATCTTTTTTGTAGCTACCTGATGAGGCGCATTGGCAGCCTGTATTTTTGCCAGCATATCATCTCCGGCTACCGTATATATCTCCTGCGCAAAAAATACCAGTCGCATATCACCAGTGTCCATCATGATCCGCGTTTCCTCATTGATATTAGGATCGGGGGCCATGATATCTACCGGCCTCGCTACATTGCGTGCCCCTGAGGGAAAAGTCAGGAACACTCTTTCGTTTAGTATAGACTGCTTATTATCCAGCGGGAGCAGAGAGACGTCTTGCGCCTCAGAGCGTATGGCGGTACAAAAGACCGATAGGGCCATTAGTAGACCGGAGATCGTTTTCATACAGAGAGTTTATCACCGGCAAAAATGAGATAAATAATTGATTTGATAGCTGTCGCCTCTTGGATCAGTTACTCGCCGGATCCAGCCTGTAGTTCTTTGCACCCCAGCTGCCTTTGTGCAGGTACAGGATGGTGGAGTCCGTAGTATGTGCTACGATGCTGTCACTCTCCTCAGATAGCGGTGCAGCCAGGCGGTGGCTGATGTAGATCGTGTCTGCCCTGCCTGTGGTATCTGACGGATAGTAAAACTCACAGTAGTCTCCGTACCCGCTATCGGTACTGGTCACAGAGCGGTGTATGACCTCTGCTTTACCATTGCCGTAGGCCAGTATCAGGTGCCACTGCGGATAGCCACAGGCCGGGTAGCCGGCATTTAGCTCATAGACATGTACATGATCCGAGAGGCGCACGTGCCCTACCTCTGTCAGATCCATGTCACTGGCCACCGTATCGCGCAGGTCTGCCAGTGCGCCCGCAGCACTTACAAAACGCACAAGCAGCGGATTGACAGGTACCTCGGTCAGCGTGTCTCTCACGTAGCGCTCATAGCCATAGAGGATCAGATCGGGTCTGCCATCATTATCAAAATCACTCTGTAGACCATATCCCAGTGAGGTACCTCTCATATAACCCAGCCTCCCCTGCCACGACACAGGATAAAACTGATGCGTAAAATATCGCCCGAAATCATCTTTGGTCACCTCCAGTGGTGTAGCCAGTGGCAGCACAGTATCGAGGTAAAGCCGGCCACCGCGCAGTGTATAGAGAGGTGCAGCGGTATCCAGCACATAGGCTGTATCTGTCTGCTTGTTACTTCCTTCTCGTTCTACCCATAGTGTCAGGCTATCTACCTGCACCGAATCTGCAAAGTGGTAGGACTGCTCTCCATGGCTACTATGCCGCGGCTGACAGCCGGATAAAAACAGTGCTACTACCACACCAAAACCAAGGATGTTTTTCATGCTATGAAGATCCGAAATGCACGTGCTTAATTCGACAGCGGCTTATTGAGTATCGCTCTGGCCTCGGATATGCTTGCCACCTCCTTGCCCAGCATCCTTACCAGGCCCGCGGCAGCCTCTATCAGCTCGCCATTGCTCTTGGCCATTTCTCCTGATGGCAGGTAGAAGTTATCCTCCAGCCCTGCGCGGATATTCCCATCTATGGTGATCGCAGCGGCTATAGCCTGCCATTGCTTGCGGCCTATGCCTATCACCTGCCAGTTGCTACCCGGCGGTACAGAGCCTGCCTGGTGCAGCAGGTTGCGTGTAGAGATGGGTATGCCGCCCAGTACCCCCATCACAAAGCTGAAGAAGTATGGTTTTTGCAAAAGCCCCATATCTATCAGCGGATTTGCATTATTGATATGGCCATTATCAAAGACCTCCATCTCCGGCACAGTGCCGGCCTCTTTCATTTTCTCCAGATAGAACTTGATATCACCAAATGGATTTTGGAAAACGAAGTCGTGGTAAAACTCCTTTGTCTTAGACGAGTAGATACCGTAGTTCATAGAGCCCATATTCAGCGCGGCCATATCAGGCTTCAGCGCTGTGATGTGATGGATACGCTCCTCGCGGCTCAGGCCCACGGCACCGGTGCTATAGTTGATGATCACATCAGGGCAGAGCTTGCGCACCTCTATGCCTATCTGGCGGTAGGTCTCTATATCATAGGCTGGCAGGCCATCATTCTGGCGTGCGTGTATGTGCAGGATACTGGCACCCGCATCTACGGCGCGTTTGCCCTCGGCGGCTATTTCCTGTGGTGTGTATGGTATGTACGGACACTGCTCCCTGCGGGCCAGCACTCCTGTCAGAGATGCTGTGATGATGACTTTATTGGCCATGATAGTCTGTGTATTTAGTTGATAGCATGAAAATATAGTTTCCCCGAATATCTGCATAGAAGTTCAACCAATGCAGTATAACAGCTATTAAGCTACCATTTCAGCTGTGAGCATTTTGATCCGGCTCAGCTCACTGTTATACTGCACATGTAGCGAAAACCCGTCAAACAAGTATTTATCCCATGGAGGAATTGAACCATAAAAAATATGCGCTTCGCCTTCTCCGCCACCACTACGGTGAGGCTGGCCGAGAAGCTTACGCACATCCGTAATGGACATCGAGAAATCAAGTGATAAAGGCAGCAAATCGGAGAAAGCCTTTCTATCTTCAGATTCTTCCGAGAAGAAAAAGATCGCTTTGCAGACAAGTTCATCTGTGAGCTTTAATTCAATTCCCTTCCCATGGCTGCTAACGGAAAATGAATCTTCATAACCAGACACCTCCATGCCTATGAAATAATTCCTGTAGACCTCATTGTGTCGTAGCTCAGAATAGGCTCGACCCAAAAATATCAGGCAATCCTCTGCTGAGAATTCCATGGACAATACTAAAAATGGTAATCTATCAGCTCCGCACCAAACCTTCGCTTGGCACCAGCCGGGCCCACATAGTTGTAGCCTTGGTACACCACGCCGATATTGCGCGATACCTGCAGGTGCTGGCGGATCGTGTCATCGTATTGACGGCGCGTGCGGGAGATATCCCACACCCAGTAGTCCTGCCCTTGCACCTTCACATCCAGCTGATATGGCAGGACTGTGATGGCATCACTGTCTGTAGTCACCCAGCTATCACCCGCACTGAATGGCAGCTTGATATCAAAGTTGCCCAGCTTGCCCGCCGCAGAGGAGAAAGCCCACTGCATATCAGACACTGTGAGTGTCCCTGAGTCTATAGCCAGGCCGGTATCTACCACATAGCAGAAGGCACTATAACCGGTACCGCCGGCAGTCACAGAGGCGACACTCAGCGTGAGTGTATCGGTATGATTGCGCACGGAGTCGCGCACCAGATATCGCCACCAGCTGCCCGCACTCACCACAGGCACATCTGCCTGCGCATATACCGGCTCATGATAGGTAGACTTGCTGCATGACGCTACGGCCAGAAGCCCGAGCGCCAGCGCAATAGAAAGATAGAGTGAGGTGTGCTTCATGTAAGATATCTATGGCAATAAAGATAAAAAAGTCAAACTATAACAGAAATGGAAGCAGTACTCCAAAACCGTTTGCCGTCAGGCAAATCATAAATCAACAATCACCAATCAAAAATCGATTCATCCCTTCCACACCGGCTTGCGCTTTTCTATAAAAGCCTGCAGCCCCTCTGCCGCATCCTCTGTCTGCAGTGCCAGGCTCAGCATGTGCTTCATGTGAGACTGTGCATCTTTGCCGGGTATAGATTGCAGGTCATTGAACGCCTGCAGACCGAGACTAATACCGGATGGCGAGTACTGCAGCAGGTCATCTACCAGTGCCTGTACTTCGGCATCGAGCTGATCTCCGGCTACAGATTTGCTCACCAGGCCGATACGCTCAGCCTCTGATGCATTGATAGTGCGCGCACGCATACAGAAGTCCAGCACCTGCCTCGGCGGCATGATCTGGAGCATGCTATACATGACCTGGAATGGGAACAACCCTCTCTTAACCTCCGGCAGGGAGAAGGTAGCGGTATCAGTAGCCACCACATGTGTGCAACCACAGATGATCAGGAAGCCTCCTGCAAACACCGGTGCATGCACGCGAGCTATACATGGTTTCACCAGTCCGCTGAATACATCTCCTATCACCACCTCGCCATTTGGCTCGGGCACGGTAGATATTGTTTCCTCCGTTTGCCCGGCAAAAGCCTTGAGGTCAGCGCCCGCGCAGAATACATCTCCTTTGGCAGCTATCACCACCACCCACACGGACTTGCTGTGATGCGCATAGTAGAGTGCATAAGCCAGCTCGCGAAAGAGCACCGGATTCAATGCGTTTTTTTTCTCTGCGCGGTCCAGCGTGAGGGTCAGTACATTGCCGGTCTGCTCTACCAGCAGGTGGGCAAATTGGTATTCCTTCAGCTTCAGCGCCTGGTCTACAGTGTATAGTGTATTCATAGAGCTAATCTAACGAATGCCGGTGAATAGATAAGAGAGAATGACGAATAGTAAACAGCCACGCCCGATTCGGATCCGTCTTTCATTATTCTCCATTCACTATTCATTATTCTCTGTTTAGTCCTACTTTCACACAAAAATTACAGGTTCATGTCTCATCTCTTCTCTCCGCTACAGGTCCGCTCTCTTACATTAAAGAATAGGCTGGTAGTATCTCCTATGTGCCAGTATTCTGCTATTGACGGCTTCGCCAATGACTGGCACCTCGCCCATCTCGCTTCCTTCGCTGTAGGCGGTGCAGCAGTCGTATTTACCGAGGCTACCGCTGTCAATACCGAGGGCCGCATTTCGCCACAAGACCTCGGCATCTGGAGTGATGCGCACATTACCGAACTGAAACGTATCACTTCCTTCATCTCTGCGCACGGTGCCATACCCGCTATGCAGCTCGCCCATGCGGGCCGCAAGGCCAGCACCTCTGCACCGTGGCTGGGAGATAAACCCGTCCTGCCCGCAGACGGCGGCTGGCAGCCCGTAGCGCCGAGTGCTGTACCATTCAAAGACGGAAATCTGGTGCCTGTCGCACTCACCACCACTCAGATCCGGCAGATCGTACAGGACTTTCAAGATGCTGCACGGCGCGCTTTAGAGGCAGGCTTCCGGATCATAGAGATACACGGCGCACACGGCTACCTGATCACCGAGTTTCTCTCGCCATTCAGCAATCAGCGCACAGACGAGTACGGCGGCTCTTTTGAAAATCGCATCCGCTTCCTGCTGGAGATCATAGATAGTATCAGGCAGGTATGGCCGGAAAACTTGCCCCTTTTCCTGCGCATCTCCGCCACCGAGTGGAAAGAAGGCGGCTGGTCAGAGGCCGACTCTGTGGCGCTGGCCCGGGTAGTAGGTCCCCGCGGCGTAGACCTCATAGACTGCTCCAGCGGCGGCAATGTACCGGGTGTGAAAATACCCATCGTACCTATGTACCAAACACCGTTGGCAGCGCACGTCCGTAAAGAAACAAGCATTATGACCGGAGCGGTAGGATTGATCACTACATCTGCCGAGGCCGAGAGTATCATAGCAGAGGGCCGTGCCGATCTCGTCTTCATGGCACGTGAAATGCTGCGCGACCCACACTTCCCCCTCCGCGCCGCCCACGAGCTGGGTACAGAGATCGCCTGGCCAAAACAGTATGAGAGGGCTAAGTGGAAGAAATAATACACTACACGGTGTACACGGAGTGTTTTACTCATAGAGTCAATTAATTTGAGAGCACTGAGGAATACAAATTCATTGCTCTGTGCCCTCAAATTGGCTGTTCATCTCAAACCTTCGTGACCTCTGTGATACTTGTATTATAACTCACCCAAAGCTCCGCATCCACTCAAAAGGAATACTAAACATCCCTCCCTTGCGCTCCAGCACATACGTACCCAGCACACTACTCAGCGGCAGGGGCCTGTATAGATGAGGAAACTCCTGGCCCCGCTTATACAGATCTTCATAGCGCAGGTGCTCCTGCTCTGCTACACTATCGATAGCCAATAGCAGCAGCCTATCCACCCCACCGAAATGTCTGTGCAATACACTGGCTACCTGATGGGCATCCGAGCAGTGTATGAATCCTTCTTTGTCAAATGAGGCTGGTTTGTATTCTCCGCCGCCACTATCTGCGGCAGCGCTATACTCTTTGGGATCAGCTATATGAAATATCATGGGTCTGATATAGTTACTATTTCAAGATAATCTTTTCAAGCATATTATCATCAGACGAATGAATTATTAAACATATTATTAAATTGCCATAAAATATTCAACATGAGAACCGGAGAGTATGACAATTTTGACCAGCTGCCTTTTTAAATTTTCAGTAGTCCAGCAATGGTCGAAAGAGACCTTCAATTGCTAATTGGAATAATTGAGGGCATTTCCTGTGATAAAAAAATTACAGAGGATGAAGACAATGGACTTTTTGAATGGATTAAGTCTAAGCAAAGTTATCAATACAAAGAACCATATAAGGGTATCTACGCTGTTATCATGGAATCCTTAGCAGATGGCATACTTACTCTTGAGGAAAGTCAGAATATAATTTGGCATTGTAAACAGTACGTTCAGAAAGATAATTACTACAATGAACTTACATCAGGACTGCAAAGACTATACGGTATAGTTAAAGGCATTTCTATTGATAGAGAAGTTACTATTGAAGAAATCGAGTACCTGACAAAATGGATGGATAAACATACTCGCTTAAAAGGTTCCTGGCCTTTTGATGAGTTGTACAACCTTGTCATTAGGATGGTTCAAGATAAGCAGATTACTCATGACGAACAAAAGGAATTCCTAGCTTTTTATAATGCCTTTATCAACGACTCTCCGGATTCCTCTAGTGCTGATATGGTGGAAGCCTTACAAGGCGGTTACTGCCAGATTGACCCCGAAATAAAGGTTGCAGAAAACACCTTTTGCATAACAGGTATTTCCAGCCGCTACAAAAGGAAAGAAATAGCAGAACGCATTGAGCTCTTTGGCGGTTATGTTTCGAACACTCTTACTTCCAAAGTAAATTATTTGGTCGTTTGCGACGAAAAAAATGCTTGCTGGGCGTTCACCTGCTATGGACGAAAGGTAGAGCAAGCAATCAACTGGAGAAAGAAAGGCGTTAGCATGGCAATCGTTCACGAATTTGACTTGTACGACGCATTTGAGGATTTAGTTTAGTTCTTCTAAATTAGTTCTAAGCTACTTTTGCTTTCAGCATCTCCGCCAGCACCACCCGCACCTCATCCAGAGAGTGGTACAGCTGCTCAAAGCTTTCTACTATAAAGTAAGTATCCTGCATGATATCATTCCTGTATGGCGTGGCCATGATGGTACGCACATCGTAGTCCTTTCTGGTGCAGTCGCCCACCATGCAGTGCAGTGTCTCGCCCCTGCTGCTCATGATGCCTGCACCATAGATCCGCAGCGATCCATCTGCCTGCCGCATCAGCCCAAACTCTATCGTAAACCAGTAGAACCGCCCGATCAGCTCCAGCGCCTCCTCATCATCGGCATGCTCCATAGCCAGCTCGCCCAGTCCGGTGAGGAAGCGGCAGTAGTCCGGATCACTCAGCAGCGGTATGTGCGCGAAGACATCGTGAAACATATCCGGCTCCTCTATATAGTCCAGCTGCGCCATGGTCCGCACCCAGCAGGTAGCCGTGAAGCGCCGCTCTGCCAGAAAGCCGAAGAACTCCCGCGCCGGGCTGATGCACGGCACCACATGGATGCCCCAGCCAGTGCGCGCCGCCAGTATCGCATTCACCTTGGCAAAGTCAGGTATCGCAGCACCGTTAAACTCTACCGTATCTACGGCGCGCAGGTACGCATCACAGGCATACTGCCGCAGCTGCGGCATCTGCCGCTCATAGAGTGTCTTCCATACCAGAAAGTCCTCTGCCGTGTAGTCACTATAGATCTGTTGTGTCGGTCGTTTCATTGTATTTCATTTTTACGTAAAAAAAATGCCGCTCTCTGAGAGGGCGGCACCGTTGGTTATATCCTTTGAGTATCACTCAGTCATTACCACACGCGTCCGCCGGAGCAGCCGTTGTAATAGTAATAATATGAGCGACCAATAAATTTCATATCCTGAATATAGCAAGGCCTTTTAAAAATTGCAAATCCACCATCGCATTTTTCTCATTTACATATAAAAACAAACAAAACCATGACCGTCGAGGCAGGAGTATTAAGTAGTTAGACAAATGCAACAGCAACCTCGTTCTAGTGCTAAGGCCAATCTCCAAACGATAGGTTCTTCTCTCTCCTGATTTAGGAGAGGGAAGATGCCGAAAGGCAGATGGGTGTGGTTATCTGTCGGCAGCAAGGCTGTTTAATCACCCCGTCACACGTCACCTCGTCCCCCGTCACACGTCGTCCTTCCCTCTATCACCCCGTCCCTCGTCCCCCGTCACCTCATCACCCACGTCACCCCGTCTCTGCCCTTTCCTCCTCACCCCCACAATCCCGCGCTTGGCCTAATATCCTATACGCCTCAATATCATTAATATGCACATCAGCAGCAGATATATTAGATTTGAGCGTTATCACATAGATCTGATTTAAACCCCTGATCCGCCTATCAGTCAAACCTCTACCCATTTCAACCGGCCATCATTTGTGCATGGTATTTGTTTTGTCTTAAAAGGTTTTGATGCAGTGGCATAGACTCTTTTTACTTCTTGTTGTTGCGCTGGGCGGGATCACAGTCTCTGCGCAGCGCACATCCGTGTCTGGCCGTGTGATAGACCAAAAGACAGGTCAGCCCATCGAGTTTGCCATAGTCCGTTTCAAAGGTACCACCGAGGGGGTGATCACTGATTCTGCCGGTGCCTTTGCCATCAGCGCAGTAGTCGCGCCACCGGCCATAGAGGTATCTCTCATAGGGTACCGTGCGCTGGAGTACCCTATTCATCCGGGCGTGGCCAATCGTGTCACCCTCCGGCTGGCTCCGGACAATATCGAGTTGAACGAGGTGATCATCAAGCCTAAAAAACGCAAACGCGTCATTGACTCTACAGCACTCGTGATCTACCACCATGTGGTAGATGCCCGTCCGCACAATCGTCCGTCCAATATCCGCAGCTACTACTTTGAGGAGTACAATAAGATAGACTACTCCCTGCTCGATGTACCCAAGAAGTTCATCAACCGCAAATTCTTCAAGCCATTTCGTTTCTTCTTTGACGAAAAAGATACACTGCCCAATGGAGAGGAGTATATCCCCCTGCTGGTACAGGAGGAATATGCGGAGGAGTATTATCGCGAGCAGCCGAAGAAAAAGAGCCGCATCATTCACTACAAACGAATATCAGGCGTCAAGATGCCCAACCTCGTGCGCCTGCTCAGCAAGCAGTTTGAGACCGTAGATGTCTATAGTGATGTGTACATTCTGTTTTATCTTTCTTTCACCTCTCCTTTCTCACCCTCCGCGCGCGCCGCATACGACTATCATGTGCTGGATACGGCGCGCATAGACGGGCGCACCAGCTACAAACTAAACTTCGTAGGCCGCAATCCTAATGACGTGACCATGAAGGGATACGCCTGGATAGACTCCGCCACCTGGGCTATCAAGTATATACGCATGAAGCCCAATGAAAATGCCAACCTCAATTTCATGCGTGACTACGAGATCGCCCAAACCTTTCAGCAGGTCAATGACAGCAGCTGGCTCATGACGCGTGAAAACGTACAAGGTGAGGGCAACCTGGTGAAGAGCGTCAAGAAACTATCCGTTTTGCTGCAAAAGAGCCTGACCCGCCGCAATATTCAGACGGATATACGCATACCTGACTCTATAGCACGAGTACCGGACCTGATACTGGCCCCCGACGCTTACAAAAAGAAATTCACCTATCTCGATACGATCCGCTTTGACTCGCTCAGTACATCAGAGCGCCATGTGTATCACAATTTTGATACGCTGCACACTGTACCGAAGTACAAACAACTGAAGTGGCTGTATTCACTCTTTACCACAGCCAATTTCAAAGCCGGTCCGATCGAGTTTGGCCGTATCTACAAGATGGTAAGCCGCAATGCTGTAGAGGACTATCGCCTGCGCCTTGGCGTGCGTACCAATTATGATTTCAGCACCAAGATGCTGCTCAGCGCCTACACAGCCTACGGCACCAAAGACAAGGCATGGAAATACGAAGGTGATGCCCGGTTCCTGCTCCCGACTAAATATGACCGCTGGCACGCGATAGAGTTTGAGTATAAAAAGGACATGACCATCATAGGTCAGGAAAACGTGAACTTGTCGTTTGATAATATCACTACGCTCTTTAGCTCTACTGCCAATCTGGACCAGGTAGTCAAAGTACGAGAGATCAATATCCTCTATGAGCGCGACTGGTTCAAGGGCTTATCGAGCAATATCGGCTTTACCACAAAGAAATACTTTGCACTGCCCGGTATGTTTGAGTTCAAACGGCCGGACTACACCGGTACTACCTATACATCGCAGAATGTACACAACACAGAGTTCTCCGCTGACCTCCGCTACTGCAAGACGGAGCAGTATTTTGATGGCTACACTTACCGCTACTGGGTCACGACCAAGGCACCGGCCATTACACTGAAGTTTGCTATGGGTGTGCGTGATCTCTTCCACGGCGACTACAACTATCAGAAGGTACAGGCCCAGTTTTACCAGCGTGCGCAATATCCCGTGCTCGGCCATGCCAATATCACCATCCGCGCTGGCTATATCTTTGGAGATGCACCGTATCCCGTAGCTTATCTCCCCTCCAGCAATATCGGCTTCATACGTGATGACTACAGCTTCCAGCTCACACGCCCGTTTGAGTTTGTCAGCGACAAATACCTCCAGATATGGTATGAGCATTACTTTGACGGTCTGCTCTTCAACCGTATCCCGTATATCAAGCGCTTTCACCTCCGTGAATTTGTAATGTGCAAGATGCTCTGGGGTGGCTACAGCGCCCACAATGCAAACCTGATCCTGCTGCCCTCCGGCATGGGTGCCCCTAGCAGTGTGCCCTATGTGGAGCTAGGCATAGGCATCGAAAATATCTTTAAGGTCATACAGCTCAATTTCGTATGGCGGGCTACCTACCGCGATGTACCCGGTGCACAAAACTTCGGCTTCAAGATCGGCATCAAACCCGGCTTTTAGAGCTTTGTTTTAACCTTCAAAAATGCGGAAACGCAAAACAGTATATAAAAGTTCCCACCTCTTATAATCTGATAATTCAAACTCTGTAAATCCCTATGCCGCACTTACAGAATTGTATTATATATATGCTTCTATTTGGTTCAAAAAATGTATCTGCATTGTTCCACCAATTCTCAAATTCTGATTCTCACAATGTATTATTCTGAATTATTCATATCATTCTGAAAAATTCTGCTCCTTATATTAGCCCTAACAAACCCAACCCATGCGTCAGCTCTACACTTCATTGCTCCTGGCAGGAATCTGTCTCAGCGCTATAGCGCAAAAATACCCCAACCTCGCCCCCACTCCACCCATGGGCTGGAATAGCTGGAATATCTTCCACTGTGATATAGACGAGGGAAAGGTCAAAGCGATGGCCGATGCGATAGCCGCCAATGGCATGAAGGACGCCGGATATCAGTACGTAGTGATAGATGACTGCTGGCAGGTGGCACGTGACAAAGACGGCTACGTGATAGCAGACTCTGCCCGCTTCCCATCTGGCATCAAAGCATTGGCAGATTACATCCACTCCAAAGGGTTGAAGTTTGGCATCTACTCCTGCGCAGGTCGGCTTACCTGCCAGAAGCGCCCCGGTGGTGCCGGCTATGAGGACAAAGACGCGCAGCGATATGCTGAGTGGGGTGTAGACTATCTCAAATACGACTGGTGCAACTCCGAGGGTCTCAAATCCACCGTCCAATATTCTACCATGCGTGACGCGCTGCATCGGGCCGGGCGCCCCATCGTCTTCAGCCTCTGCGAGTGGGGCTCTACCAAGCCATGGCTCTGGGCCGACACCGTAGGCCATCTCTGGCGTACTACAGGCGATATCCGCCCTCGCTTCCTCAAACATCACGGTGTACTCGCTCTCTTTGACGCGCAGAGCAAGATCAGGAAATACAACAAACCAAACGGATGGAATGACCCCGACATGCTGGAGGTGGGCAATGAAGGTCTCTCCATCACAGAGTCCCGCACACATTTCACCCTCTGGTGCATGATGGCCGCACCACTCATGAGTGGCAATGACCTTCGCTCCATGCAGCCCGATATACTCAAGATACTGACCAATAAAAACGCAATAGCCGTAGATCAGGACAAACTGGGCATCCAGTGTTTTCTTTGGGAGAAAGTGAATGGTGTGGAAGTGTGGGTAAAACCCCTCTCCGGCGATAGATTTGCTGTCTGCTTCCTCAATAGGTCATCGAGCGAAAAAAGCTTAAACTTTGACCCTTATCAATCTTTTACTGATCCTGACTTCGGTACGTCATACACCATTACTAAGCAATTCAATGCTTATAACATATGGGATAATAACTACAGCACGATGGGAGAAAATATCAAAGCTAAGATCGCCCCGCACGATGTTCTTTTTATGATATTCCAAAAATCAAAACCATAAGCGTGTCTGCATTACTAACTATTTATTCAGGTTTGTCAGAAATGCATTCCTCAGCGCCTCTCCCCCTCGGGGCAAAAAATGTTTTAATCAGAACTCATGAATAAAACCCGATTAGAAGCATTCAGCGATGGTGTCATAGCCATCATTATCACCATCATGGTGCTGGAGTTTAAAATCCCGCACAGTGCAGAGTGGTCGGCCCTGCACCCCCTCATACCTACTTTTATCAGCTATGTGCTCAGCTTTATTTATATCGGTATCTATTGGAATAACCACCACCACATGGTCCATACCATCCGGCATATCGGCCCCGGTATCATGTGGACCAATCTCAACCTCCTCTTCTGGCTATCACTCGTACCTTTTGCTACTGCATGGATGGGCGAGAATCATTTTGCCGGCGCGCCTGTGGCCGTTTATGCCATCATTCTGATCATGTGCGGCCTCTCTTATGACATCATGCGCCGCTTTATCATCTACTGCCACCCGCACGATGCGGAGGTGCGTTTCCTCCTCTCCCGTCAGCAGGGCAAGACCATCGCCTCTACAGTCTGTTATGCCATTTCTATTGGCTTTTCACTTTTCTACCCTTATGTATCTCTTTTCCTCTTTTTCCTCGTAGCTACATTCTGGTTTATACCAGACAAAAGCATACAGGAAAATGCAGACAAGAAAACAACTTAGTATTAAGTAGTTAGTATAAAGTATTTAGACAAAACCCACTTCAAAAGCTCTCATCTAAGCTTCTGTATTACTTTATTCCTTTTCGCGAAATGTATTTTGCATTTCCCCGTCACCTCGTCACTCCGTCACCCCGTCACCTCGTCACTCCGTCACCCCGTCACTCCGTCCCTCGTCCTTCGCCCCTATGGCGTATACGCCGTCCGCTTCTTCGTCAGCTTCAGGTCTTGCAGGGTTGGATTTACTATCTTCAGCTCAATAGAAAACTGCTGATATGTGAGCGGCCACGCCGTCCAGTCAAAGTCCAGCTCCCAGCAGTGCAGGCTCCGCACTACTTTGATCTGCGTCACCGTCAGTTCCTTCTTATTGAAGTCAAAGCCCGTATTGACAGCTACTTTCCACTTTGGCGTCAGGTTAAAATCACCATTCACTTTTAGATATGGAGACCATACCAATGAGTCATTTTGCGTATAGGTATTGAAGTTGGTATGCACATCCATGCTGAATGAGGTAGCGAGATTCCACGGTATATGAAAGTCGTAGTAGTCGTTCGGATCATACGAGACATAGTCGGGTATGTCATGCACAGCTTTGTTAGATGGAGCAGCTACAGCCTTTGCCTTGCCGTGAAAGTTTGCATTCAGGCTCACATTGGCGCTGGTGAAGCGCAGCAGGCCTTTATGCGTCACGTCAAAGTAATACCTGTTGATCGTATAGCCATTGGTGCCACGCGCATATGGGTCCATGGTCCAGCTGAAGTTTGCCGTCAGGTTATTCAGGATATTCATCGTACCGCTAAAGGTAAACGGCTGCAGGCGCAGCGAGTCAGCAGCAAAGTTGTATCCGCCGGTGATGTTAAAGTGGTCAAGTATACCCAGCTTTTTCTCATGATTGACGGAGTCTGACTTTGAGAAGACCTTCATGTCAAAGTTATTATTCAGCGCCCAGGTCATTGCGGCATACTTACCTGTAGCCGGCTGGCCGTAGACACCGTTCACGATATCAAAGTGGCTGTACTGGGTCACGGTAGGATCATAGAGTCCTTTGCGTACAAATGCATAGTACCCCCAATACGGACTGCCAAAGTCTGGCCTGTAGGAAAATGCAACCTGCGGCGTAAGGATATGGCGCAGCCCCTTGATATATTTCCCTCTGAAGTGATAGATACCCGTCACCTTGGTACTTGCGCTGAGATTGACAGCAAAGTCCCGTGCCGCCTTGAATCCATACACCGTATCTGTCTTGAGGTAGCTCGCCCCGCCGGGGTTTAGTATCGAGACGCCACCCGGCAGCAGGATCTGCTGGTCTTTGTTGACCCAGCTCTGATTGACCGTCTGAAAGTACCACCGCTCCGTATAGGTAGCTCCCGGCGTGAGCGTGAAATATTTTGCGACGGTAAATGGCGCATCAATGGCTGCATTTTGACTGATGCCATACCGCAGGTTTTTATAAAAATCCGGCCGGGTCAGCAGCGTGTCGTAGGTGTTGATCGTATTCTTGGCCTGAAAGCCATACGTGATACCGATATTCTGGTACCACTTGGGCCGCCCGCTCGTCACCTTACCCTTGAATGGCGTCACACGGGATACATTCACCCGAAACTCCGGGAAAGTGACCTGTATGGATCGGTTTTGCAGGTTTTGGCTGTGGCTGCCTGATACTGATATGGATAGAAACGGAGCCCTGGTAAAGGATTTCTGATAGTTGATATTGGAGTATAGTGATGTCTGAAAGAGGGACTGGTCTGTGACGCGGTGGTCTGTATTATAGCTGGAGGTAGACGCATTGACAGCTGCGCTGAAAGAGTGCGTAGGTGCCGCCTTAGGGTCGAGCTGAAAGGACCAGTTGATCTTAAAAGCATTCCCTGCTTTTTGCCCCGGCAGATCCGGGTCCTCCGGCCTGGTGCGGATGTAGCTCAGCGCCAGGCTACCGCTGAAGAGGTAATTGTATTTGTACGATACGGAAGGATCTATCTCAAATGTACCATTAGTATAGACTGTCCCTATAAACTTCAGACCCAGGTTGTCATTGGCAGCCCAGTAGTAGCCGCCATCACGCAGGAAGAAACCATTCGCTTTATCCGTACCGTACTTGGGTATGATAGCCCCGGACCTCCGGCCCTGCTTCACCGGAAAGATGCCAAACGGGATGTAGAGAGGGGTCGGTACGTCTGCTATCCAGAGGTTAGCCGGGCCGGTCACCATTACCTTGTTAGGTACGAGCTTGATTTTTTTTGCCTTGAAGTAGAAATGCGGGTGATCCAGGTTGCAGGTCGTGTATTTAGAGTTGTAGCCATACCAGCTGGTAGAGTCTGCGCGCTTTACTGCCTCACTATGCAGGTAGGCATCCCCCTCACTGGTACTTACCTCATATACTTTGCCATGCTGGTTTTTAAAGTTGTACCGCATCTTGCTGGCCCGGTATTCCTTGTCGTTATCTTTAAAGATGGGCTTGCCCGACACCCTGCCTGTAGAGTCTTTGGCCCCCTGCGCCGTCATCTCCATAGTGGTCCAGTCAAACTCTACCGCATCTGCATTGAGCTGTATCTTCTGATAGTGCGTTTCCCCCTTATTATACAGATACATCTTCTTTGCCGTTATATCATAGACTATGGAGTCTTCGGCCTTGTAGGTGATCTTGTCTTTGATCTCACTGTTGCCATCAGCATCGGCTGTATCTACTGCTGCGCTGGTGCTGATGCGTATTTTTGTCGTGTCGGCTTTGCCCGTGAGAGAGTCTATGGTGATGACCAGTGAGTCCCGGGTAGCGGCCCGCACTATAGAGTCCATCCGGGCGCGGGTAGCTGAGTCCATAGGCGCAGTGACGCTGGTTTGGCCTCCCATTTTATTTCCTTTCTGAGCGGAGAGCGTGATGCTGCACACAAAAATGAGAGTACACAAAAAAAGACACTTCTGACGCCACTGAGGACTACTAATAAGCGGTATGTGAGCCTGTGCTAGAATATTTGACCTACTTTGCTGGTGATATTTTGGATGAGCCAAAAATAAAAATCAAAACGTGATTCGCTTAGTTTCATTATTGGCACTCTTTTGTTTAACGTCTTTTGCATTCGCAGTCGGGCCGGGGCAGCAGGGCACCGCTGTGCGTACGCTGGTCATAGATCCCGGCCATGGCGGCATGGACCCGGGCGCCATAGGACTAGGTGGGCACCACGAGTCGGATCTCGCACTGGGTGTCTCGCTCAGGTTTGGCGAGATGGTCAAGGAAGCTTTTCCTGATGTCAAGATCATCTATACCCGCACTACTGACAAATTTGTCTCTCTGGCAGACCGCGCCGATATGGCCAATAAGGCAAAGGCTGACCTCTTCATCAGCATACATCTCAACTCCACTACTAATCATGAGGCCTATGGCACCAGCACATACGTCCTCGGCCTACACCGCACAGACGACAATCTCGAGATAGCCAAGCGCGAGAATGCGGTCATAGACCTCGAGACCAATAAAAATGCGAAATATGAATTTGACCCAAATTCACCTGAGGGCCACATCATTATGAGCATGAAGCAGAACGCCTTTCTCGATCAGAGCATTCTCATTGCTTCTAAAATAGAAGATGAGCTGGCCGTCCTGGCCAAGCGCAAAAGCCGCGGCGTAAAGCAGGCAGGTTTCTGGGTACTCTACAAGACCGCCATGCCGTCACTTCTCGCTGAGATCGGCTTTATATCCAATCCTACTGAGGAGCAGTACCTGGCAGGAGACGCCGGCCAGAGCAATATTGCTACGGCTATATTCAAGGCTTTCCGCTCATACAAAAATCAGATAGAGGGCCGCAAAGACACGGTGGAGGAAGTGGCCAAAGCCACACCGGCTCCCGAAAAAAAAAAGGAGGAGCCAGCCCCGCCAGACACACAGCACTCAGCTCCAAAAACACAAGCACTAAGCCCGGACCGGTCACAGCCGGCAGCAGCGCCAAAAGCGCACCCCGCTCAGGCAGCAGAGGCAAAGTCTCAGCCGGCACCGGCAGCCGAAGCAAAACAACAGCCACCATCTACCACCGCACCAGGCCATCCCGAGGCCAAGAAAGAAGCAGCCTGGGCGCCTGATACATCAGATATAGCCCCTGCACCACAGGTTTACCGAGAGGAGAAGGCCACCACTATCTATGCCCGTATAGATCAGGTAGCTAAACCAGTGCTGAAAGATACGGTGAAACCCGCCACACCAGATCCACGCACCACCGCTCCGCAGCATACCCAGGTGATCACACAGGCCAAAAGAGAAGAACCTAAACCCGTATCACCGCCACCTGCCAAAACGGTGAAGCCGATCATAGATACTGTAAAGAAAACTACTGTAGAAGTAAAGACCCTGGCCACAAAACCTGCTCCCACAGCCGCTACTACCAAGGCAAAAACCGATACAGCAAAGACTGTAGTCAAAGAACCTAAGCAGGTGACCAAAGAGACAGCTACTACTGCTGCAAAAAAGGAGCAACCAACCGCAGCGACCAGGACCACACCAGCTAAAAAAGAAACAACTACTGCTGCAGAAAAGAAAGCACCTGCCGGCAAGGAGACAGCGAAAAAAGAAACTGCTCCGGTCAGCAAAGGTGACGCCCTGGCTACAGATAATGATAATGTCATCTTTACCGTACAGATAGTAGCTGCGCACAAGCCACCGGTCAACTATGATGCTCTCGTCAGCACCTTTGGCCTGATCAATAGGGAAGAGATAGGAGATGGCGTAGTGCGCTACATGGCAGGCCAGTTTACCCACTACCGCGAGGCTGAGAAAGCGCTGCAACTAGCCAAGTCCAAGGGCTTTTCCACCGCCTTTATCGTAGCCTACGTCAATAACGAGCGCCAGACAGTAGCCCACACCAGAGAGATCGGTGCCAGGAGGCCGTAGATTTTATCAGAAGATATCAAAACGAAAATGGCCATGTAATTATATCGCATGACCATTTTTGTTTTAAGGCTATTACACTCTCCTATTTAGGGGAGCCTGCCCACAGGTAGGCGCAGACAGGTGTGGTAAGGCGCGTCCCGATGGCTGTCAGATATCTGGCCCACACAGTTCTCCCTTCTCCTTCGGAGAAGGGAGATGCCGAAGGCAGAGGGATGAGGTGGTCACAAAAACCTCCCCCGCAGCTCCTCCGTAGGCATCATACAGCTCTCCCTTCTGCCAAACCACCTGTATCTATATCTCGCTACCAGATCATACACCGCATCACGCAGCGGCCTCGGCACGATGATAAAGGCATATAATAGCCCCCATGCACCACCCAGGTCGCGCATCAGGTATAGCGCTGCCGTAGAGCGCTGATAGAGTTGCCCCTGACGCAGATAGATGAAGGAATCAAACTTATCCGTAGTCAAACCATGCTCCGCCAGCACTTTATGCCCCGCATCCGACTGTAGCGCTGCAAAGCGAAACCGCCCCTCAGTGTCATGCCTGATCACAAACTGCACAGACGCATTACACAGGTTGCATACGCCATCGAATAGCACCAGGCGATCAGGTATTTGCCCATATGTTATATGATTATTTGACATGCGATAGATGCGTGCTATGCTTGCGCAGGGGCCGCTATTTTGATTTCCGGCTCAAATCAATATTTTTGGTTAAAATACCGATAGTGAACAATCAAACAAAGGTAGGCCTGTTTTCTCTTATTACTGTCATCATTTTCATTTTTGGGTTCTATTTCCTCAAGGGTGTCAACCTATTCACTACCAAAAGTAAGTACTACGCGGTCTTTGATAATATAGACGGCATCTACAAGTCTAACCCCGTCACTGTCAATGGCCACCACATAGGCTCAGTCAATGCAGAAAGCTTTGATCCAAACTCCGGCAAGATCACACTCGAGCTCATCATAGATAATGATTTTGTATTGTACGATAGCTGCATGGCTTCTATCAACTCTACTGACCTCGTAGGCAGCAAGGAGATAGCCATCCGCTACAAAGTATCGGGCAAAGCCTACAAAAGCGGCGATACGATAGCTACCTATGTAGCGCCGGATCTGATGAGCAAACTCAGTAGCGCCATAGACCCGCTGAAAGATAATATTACCCGCACCCTGCACAATCTCGACTCCGTGCTCGTAGCCGTCAAGGGTGCGCTGGCCAAAGACGACCAGACCAGCACGATACACAAGCTCAATGCAGCACTGGATAATATCCATACCCTCACGGCCAGGGGTGGCTCACTGGACCAGACACTGGCCAATCTCAAATCTTTCACCGGCAATCTGGACAAGAACAACGAGAAGATCAATCACCTCCTCGCCAATGTAGCCGACCTGACCGATACACTGAAGAATGCCGACCTCGGAGCTACTGTGGCCAAGGCCCGCTCAGCCCTGAGCGGCATAGACACACTCATGCACGGTATCAACAATGGTGAGGGCACCATAGGCAGCCTGATCAAAGACAAGCAGGTATACAATGATCTCGACAGTGCCGTACTCAGCCTCAATACACTACTGGTAGATGTCAAGGCACATCCATACCGCTACGTGAATATTTCTGTCTTTGGCGGAGCCAAGAGAGATGCCAGGTACAAAGAGAAACTGGCCAGAGAGGAGGCTAAGAAAAAAGCCAAAAGCACCTCCGGCAAATAGACTAAAATACCGCCCGCAGCCGTTGATACGGGCAGTACAATCACTGACTGTGCGTCACTACCGTCCATATCGCATACTGCTCACCTGCCTCGCATGCTGCCTCACTATGGCGCTCACTGCCCAGCAGGCAGATCAGGCCCCGCCTGCCGCACCTGCCCCTGCGCCCGAGCAGGCCGACTCAAATCAGGAGGTGCGCGAGGTAGAGATACTCAATGCAGACAAACTCCACTTTGAGCAGCAGGGAGACAAGAAGATGACCCGCCTGGTAGGCAATGTGGCCATGAAGCAGGACCAGGTACTCATGTACTGTGACAGCGCCCTGCTGGATAAGCAGGACAACAAGATGGAGGCCTGGGGCCACGTACACATAGAAAACGATACCGTCAATGCCTACTCCAACTATCTCAACTATGACAGCAAGGCCAAACTCCTCATCCTGCGTGACCATGCCTGGCTCACTGATAGCAAGGCAAAGATCATAGCAGATGAGATCTTTTATAAAACCAAAGAAAAAATAGCTTACTACCTGACCGGTGGCCATGTCTACCGGGAGAAGTCCGTCATCACGAGCCGCTTCGGCTATTATTATACCAAAGGCTCCGAGGTCTATTTCAATAAAGATGTAGACATCACCGATCCTGACTATCATCTCACATCAGACACACTGAAGTATAACACTACTACAGACATTGCCACCTTCTTTGGCAATACGACCATTTACAATAAGTCCAGCCGCATCTTTTGTGACAATGGCTGGTTTGATACCAGGCAGAGCATCGGTTCCTTTGGTGTGCATACACGCATATATGATGGTGCGCAGGTGCTCACTTCAGACAGCCTCTACTTTGAGCGCAAGATCGGTTTCGGTCAGGCTTACAAAAGTTTTCACTGGCGCGATACATCCATGGATTTTGAGCTGGTAGGCCGTCGTGGTGAGTACACGGAGACACTCTCCAGGGTCCGCGCCTGGGACCATGCCTTCCTGCTCAATCGGATGGAGACTGACTCACTCTTTATGAGCGGCGATACGCTGCGCTCGCAGTATACCTCTGAGACAGACACTACGCGTCTCTTCTTTGTGTATCATCACATGAAGATGTTTATGCGCGATATGCAGGGGGCCTGCGACTCTATGAAGTATTCCTTTGCAGACTCCACCTTCCGCATGTATTATAAACCCATCCTCTGGGCAGACACCACACAGATGACCGGCGATACGATCTTCCTCACGGTCAAGCATCGTAAGGCAGACCAGCTCTATCTGCGCAGCAATGCCTTTATCATCATGCCCTCCGGGCGAAAGTACTACGACCAGATCAAAGGCAAGAATATCTATGGCTATTTCAAAGACAATGCCCTCGACAGGATGTTTGTAGATGGCAATGCCGAGAGCCTCTACTATGGCAAGGACGAGAAGAACAAATACCTCGGTGCCAATCACGCCACCTGCGTCAGCATGTGGATGTACTTCAAAGACAAAAAGGTCAGGAGCGTCACCTTTATACAGAAACCGGATGCCGTCTTCACCCCTCTGCGGATGATGACAGACGATGACCGCAAACTCAAAGGCTTCTTATGGCAGATAGACCGCCGCCCGCAGAGCCGCGAGGAAATCATGGGCATAGCTCCTGCCGGGCACTCATCCCCGCCCCCAGCCTCCACCGGTCAGCCTCACTCCACCTCACCACGCACCACTGCTCCACAGACCAAGCCGAAGCTGTAAGCTGGCCCCCTCCGGTTCAAATTCAATTTATCCTGTATATTTATCCTTGGCCTTTGGGCTTCATTCTCTCAGCAGATTCCGTGTGAGTAACTCTCCCCACCACAATCAAGCCTTGTGAACATCTCTGTTGTAAAAAGATGTCTTTTTTGCAGACCTTTGCCCTATCACCGCGCAGCTATTCATTCACTGCCTTTACCTATGGATCTCTCCGTGGTTAGTTGTAATCTGTATTCATTCTGAGTTATTCATAGCATTCAGTAAATTCTGATTCAGACGTTGTATTAGCCCTCTCCTTCGGAGAGGGTTGGGAGAGGTGTCTTTTATTCACTCTAAATATATATACCTATGTCCGCACCAGCAGGCAACACCAACGCG
>JAFDYQ010000018.1 GCA_018267365.1 Bacteroidota bacterium
CAGAATTTTCCATAAACAAGTCGATTTATTGTCAACTTATTTCAGGACGGGACAGAATAATTTAAAAAATCACAGGCCGCTTACTACTCTTTTAATACCGCGGCCTATGTTTGTGACATTAAAATTAATCAATAGGCCGAGCTTCTTATCTGATAGCTTGAGGTAGGTCAAAAGTTGGGCTAAATGAATATCATGAAGCATATCCACACACTTTAACTCTATGATCACTTTATCTTCAACCAATATATCTATCCTATATCCAGCCTCTAGCTTGATCGTGTCATACACTACAGGTAAGGGCTTTTGCGCTATCGTTTGCAAACCTGCCTTGTTCAATTCATGGAGCAAGCAAACTTCATAAGCAGACTCTAACAAACCAGGGCCAAGTTTTGAATGAACTTTGAAAGCAGAATCAACTATGATTGTAGCAATCTCATTTTCCGTCATAGATTTCAAATTTCATTTTGCGTTTCTGCGCTTTTGCGGTAAACAAGGTTGTTTAAAACATCTTAGACCGCTTCATCAGGAAAGGCATCAACACCTGCTTGTATCCCTGATTGATATCAGCCTCTACGAATTCTATCTTGAACTGGCCGCAGCGGAGCTTCAGTTCTTTTTCAAACTTTGCCATCTGATCTACATAGTATTCTTTGACCTGAGCAGCTTGCAGCTTGACCTTCTCTCCTGTCTCCATATCCACGAAAACGTAAGGGCGGTTTTCAAATTCGAAGTCTATCTCTTTGGACTTATCCACTACGTGGAAGAGGACGACCTCATGCTTATTGAACTTGAGGTGCTGGAGTGCTGCGAAAAGCTCCTCCGATTTGCTGCCGCCCAGATCATCAAACATATCACTGAAGACCAGTATCAGGCTGCGGCGGTGTACGGTATCTGCGATCTCGTGGAGCGCTTGCACAGCGTTGGTGCGGACGTTGGCGGGTTTGTCTTTGAGTAGTGTATCCAGCTGCGCAAAAAGCATCTGCTGGTGCTTGGTAGTGCTGCGGGCGGAGGTGTTTACCTTGACGCTATCACTAAAGACGCTGAGGCCCGCTGCGTCGCGCTGCCTTTTTAGCAGATTGATGATCGCAGCGGCGCTATAGACGCTGAACTTCATCTTATTCATAGCGGCATCCTGCGGGAAATACATAGACGACGAGGCATCTATCACAATCTGGCAGCGCAGATTGGTCTCTTCCTCATAGCGTTTCACAAACATTTTATCTGTACGCGCATAGACTTTCCAGTCCATATTTTTGGTCGGCTCCCCCGGATTGTACAGCCGGTGCTCGGCAAACTCTACCGAGAAGCCGTGAAAAGGGGACTTGTGCAGGCCGATGATAAAGCCTTCTACTACCTGATTGGCTAGCAGCTCGAGGTTATCAAAGTCTTGTATCTGCGAGAGTGGCTGATCCATAGAGCGAGGGACGGAGGGTGAGGGACGGGGGACGCAAAGCGACGCCTTTCCCTGTGCTCCTATTTTTTACTTTCAAAGCTAATCAAAACAAAAACGCCCCGGCGTGTACCGGGACGTCTAAGTTATATAAAACTACTATGCTGTAGCATAGATTATTTGTGCTTCTCGATGGTAGCAGCGAGCTGCGCCTTAGGCACGGCGCCTACCACTTTGTCTACTACCTGGCCGCCTTTGACGAAGAGGATGGTAGGGATGCTGCGGATACCGTACTTCATAGATACTTCCGGATTGGCATCTACATCCAGTTTACCTACGTTCACAGAGCCGGAATATTCTGTGGAGAGCTGCTCGATCACCGGGCCGAGGGCCTTGCATGGGCCACACCATTCTGCCCAAAAGTCGATGACGGTGAGTTTATCTGATTTGATGACATCTGTGTCAAATGTCGCATCTGTGAATGTAGTTGCCATTTTGTTTGACGATTTATATGGTTTTTTAAAAGTTGAATTCAAATATACTTTCCTGAAGACGAATGATGCTTTTACGATATTGACATATTAACACCTTTTAGCCTAGTAGTTTCTCTATCTGTGCTATCAGTGCTTCATCTCCGGGCTCGATATTAGACGGATAAATATTTGCCACCTTACCACTGCGGTCTACGAGATATTTGAAGAAGTTCCATTTAGGAAGTGCTTCCTCATTGCCATCAGACAGGAAGTGAAACACCGGATGGGCGCCGGTACCCGTCACGTCTACCTTGCTCATGACGGGAAAGGTAACGCCATAGTTACGCTCGCAAAACTCGCTGAGTTCCTCTCCCTCCAGCGGCTCCTGTGCAAAGCTGGCTGACGGGAAACCGATCACTACCAGACCGCGGTCCTGGTACATCTGGTGCAGCTCCTCCAGCAGGCCCAGCTGCGGCGTGTATCCACACGCGGAGGCCGTGTTTACTATCAGTATGACCTTGCCTTTGTAGTGAGCGAGGCTGACAGAGCGACCAGCCAGATCATGGGCCGAGTATTCGTAAATGTTTGGTGTCATGTAGGTGGGTTGGGTTTATCTACCGCTGCCTGAGCCGCTATGCGGTATCGCGTTCTGTATTGTAGTAAACATCTCAAAAGGCTGCTCCACGGACTGCGTATTGGTCATCCAGTCGGGTATACCACCTCCGGGATTGCTGGAGTATTCATTGGTCACTGCTGCACCCGAGCCACTCGGCACGATACGCCAGGTAGCATACATCTGCTCTATGCGCACTACATCTGATTTATGATTGATATAGCGGGGCTCAGAGGTCTCAGTGATCACTACCTCGCCGGTAGCAGGATTGCGGTCTACCTTGACCCGCATCACGCAGTCGCGATCTGCCAGCGGCCATGGACATTTCAGCACTGTGTAGCCTATAAATTCATTGTCACTCAGACGGGCCAGAACTTTAGCGGAGCGGCAGCGGGGTACCCAGTTTGGATAATTATCAAAGTCTGAAATGAATCTTACCACGTCATCTACACTGGTACCGGGTATTACCATTACGGCCTTAGAGTCGCGGAGCTTGCCCCATTTCCCTTTGCGGGTGAAAACCTTGATACCCTTTTTCTCACGCTCCAGCAGCCAACCGTCTACCTGCCACCAGGAGAAGGAGCTAAGAGAGACTGTAAGGAGTAAGAGGTATAAAATTCTTGTCTTCACGCTACAAAAATATAGATAATACCAATCTAAAATCAAGCCAACCCCACCGAAGCGCCGAAGAATAAACTTCAGACACCGATTATCGGATACAGACGTCCAAAACGGGGAAATATTGCTCTAAAGGACTATTAAAATGTATAGCTGCTATGGAGCTTTTGCCACCATGAGCAGAGCCAGCTGCTCCCCTACCTCACTGCCTATAGCCACGCCCATGCCGCCCATGCGTACACCCAGACAGATATGCCGACTATACCTGCGTATGATAGGAGCCTTGTCACTGCCAAAAGCCATGATACCAGACCAGGTATAGTCTATCTCAAAAGGAGTATCGGGCAGAATGATCGACGCGAGTTTTGCCCGAAGGTCTGACAAGATCAGATCCGTATGTGCGAAAGTATCCGTACGCTCTCCATCTATATCGAGGCGCCGCCCCCCGCCGAACAAGATGCGCCCGTCTACCTCGCGGAAATAGTAGTAGCCATGATCGAAGTGAAAAACACCCCGGATCCTGAGCCCGGAGATAGGCTTAGTGACGAGCACCTGCCCTCTGCCGGGCTGCAGATCCAGATCAGGCACCAGGTTTTGGGTAAATGCATTGGTGCAAATAGCTACCTGGCCTGCCCGATACACAACCTGCATATCCAGATGAGGGTGGCCTACGGTGACGGCGGCATGATCGGCACAATCCTCTATGCCTGCTACCTCTGCACCCGTCTTGATCTCAATGCGCTGGCTCAGGCACAGGTCTATGAGTGCGCGCATGGCCCGGCCTGTGTGGAGCTGCCCCTCGTGGTTATTGCGGATGAGATGGCGCACGGCAGAGCCGAGTCCGAACGGATGAACCTTCTCATCGCAGCGGCTGAAGGCCTCGCTGCCAAGTAATGGTTTGAGCAATTCATTGACCTCATAGAGATGATCCAAGGCAGCGACCTCGCCCTCCGTGATCAGCTCATAGCTACCGCACTCAGCGTAGCCTATAGCCTCATCTCCCAGCCGCTCGCGCAGGCGCTGCAGGCCGCTGCGCCGCAAAGCGACGAGGCGGACCACCTCATCGGGCGTCATGGTATGCAGGTCATCGAGTATCTCGGTCAGGCTACCTATGCAGGCGAAACCCGCATTGCGGGTGCTGGCACCGGTGGGCAATAAACCACGCTCCAATACCAGAATGGATGCCCGGGCATGGCGGGAGCGCAAGCTCAGGGCCGTAGACATACCTACTATGCCCCCACCAATGATAATGTAGTCGTAAGACAAAAAGGACTCCCTCTCCCAGTAGCTCAGCATGATCCAAATGTAGGCAAAATTGATTTTGAACCGACGCGGGAGGTCACGAGTAAATGAGCCGGGGGGGCAGTGGACAGGAAAGCAGAATTGATTTTGAACCGGCACAGGAATTCCAGTTGCTCTGACCTAAAGCCCTATAAAGGAGATTTTAACGGCTCTACCATTAGGAATAAATTGATTTTGAACCGGGACCGAAAGCCGCTAAACCAAGCCAAAATCCTTTGACAGAGAATTGAATTTGAACCGAAGAAGTTTTACAATAACCTGTCTATCAAACACAAAGGCCACTCCGGATGGAGTGGCCTTCATAAATATTGCGGTGGCTAATGTTACTTAGCCATATTGATCTTGGTGATGAGGTTTTTGCCGGCGGCAGAAAGCTCCAGGATATACATACCATTGCTGAGGGCAGCAGTATTGATGTAAAGAGCGTTGTCACCATTTACTACGTGGCCTTCCTGAGTGAGGGCTACGCGACCGGTGAGGTCAGTCATGCGCAGGGTGTATTCGCCATCAGCGTCGCTATTGAAAGCGGCAGTGACCTTAGTAGCAGCAGGGTTGGGATATACAGAAGCCTCCAGCGGATTTACCACATCCTTGATACCTACGTTCTGCAGGATGAAATCAGCACGCTTGCGAGGCTGGAGAGAGTAACCATTGCTCAAAGTAGCGTTGCTGCCATATTGGCTTCCAAAGCCGATCACATTATAAATACCGGCTGCAGGAGCAGCACCTTGCCATAGATCAGGAGACATGAAAGAGTCTACAAAGAAGTAGAGATTGCCCACGTGAGCACTGCTGAAGGAGTGTGCAGAGTGTGTGGCAGGCCAGCCTTGAACCTGTGCCATATCCACACCATCTATTTCTATCAGGCTGGACTCATACAGTTCACCGTTAGAGTTCAGATCTGCAGCGGTGATCACAGTAGCCGGCACCTGAGTACCAGCACCTAAGCGGATGATGGTATCACCTGCATGGCTATAATTCAGATTTAGTTCAGCGTCGCCATGATAGTGTCCTATCACACCTACTACTGTTACAGAGTCACCCTCTGTGAGAGTATACTGGAAGCGCCCCTTAGAGTAAATCTTGATAGACTTAGTGGCACCACGAAGCATAAACTGATGGCCATTGCTCGTAGGATAAGCATCCGGACCATATACTACACCTGTGAGCTGAACGGTGAGACCGCTATCTACTGGTACTCCGGTATTAGGATCATTGGTACGGGCAGAGTCGATAGAGATGATGCTCTGAGCGTTAGTAGCCAGCACAACTGCCAGCATCATGAAAAATAGAGTAGTAAGTTTTTTCATCTAGTTATTTTTTTGCAAAGTTAATTTATTTCAGAAAATGAATGTGATGACAAGGTTAAGAGCCGTTATTTTTTGACGAAGCGACCGCTGTGGAAGCCATCTGCCCCACTTATTGTATAAATATACACACCGGCAGATAAAATACTGATATCTATAGACTTACCGTCGGCTGCATCAATCTGCGCTTCAATACATGCGCGCCCTGACATATCGAATATTTGCAATGTGCATAACTCCGGTGCTTGCACCTTAACTATGTTATCTGCGGGGTTGGGATAGAGCTGCAGACCAGCGTCTGCAAACGGATCATCAATGCCTGAGACGGTCTCCTGACCAGCCAGCCACATGGTAGCATTCATGATCAGTTTCTTGTGATTGCCGTTGGCATCGGTGGTCCATCCGTTGTAGAGCTGATCGCCGGGGTCTCCGGTAGCGTCATCAGTAGGTGAGCTATCTCCCATAGCGGCAAAACGTCCCTTGCCATAGTAACCATGCGCGAATAGGACGCCTGTGGAACCCGAACCGCCTGTCTTATACACATCCGCTTTCACAGTGGGGTTGGCAGAGGTGCTGAGCGTCATAGAGGTGCCTCCGCTCCACTTGACCTGAGAGGCGGTGCCGTACGGCCCATTGAGGCAGGAATCGCCGGATACATTGGGGATGCCGTATGAACCCGAAAAGTCATCGAGGTCAAAGCTAATGCCGAAAGGATTGTTGTGGACACTATTGGTAGTAAAGAGGTCATTCCATATAGCGGGGCTATCCCATCCGTCAAAGTTGCGATCACTATTAGTATGATCCGAAATGATAAACAAACCACCACCATTATACACAAAATTGACAATAGCAGTTTTCTGCGCAGCGGTAAACTGGATATTGGGCTCGTCTATCACAAAGACCTTATAGTTAGACAAGTCCTGAGCGCCACCGGTACCATAGATCATGGCCACATTGTACGGCAGCGACTCTACAGCGAGACCGGACTTGACACACTCTATACCCCAGGCTGAGATGGCGCCGGTCCAGTAGTTCTCCGGTGTGAGGCTGGTGATAGTAGACTGGGCGGGTGTAGGATAGCGCTGTGCATCAGACTGTGAGCCCGTGTTTGTAATACCACCACTATTGCTAAAATATAGGTCGTGCAGGTCTGCATCCACTACCCAGTCACCATTGCCACATGATTCGGCTTTGGTGTTATCAAAAAGTATCTTCTTCTGTGCGAACGACTGGCCGGTAAGCAAAAATGCCAACCCTATCATTAAATATCTTTTCTTCATATGTTATCTCCTATCTGACTACGAGTCTGCCGTAGCCTGTGCGGCCAGCGGCAGCAATGCTCCACGAGTAGACACCTGCAGAGAGCCCGCTAATATCTAAAATCTCATTGTTAACTCCATATTTATCAATCAATAATCTACCCACACAGTCGTAAATGGTCAGGTCGCATTCCACGCAGGTGACGGTGACAAGGCCGTGCGCAGGATTTGGGAAAATACCAAAACCGGCGTCCGCTATATCTGAGACGCCACTAGGCTGCGTGTAGGCGACTATGGCAGACTCTGAGCCCGTACAGCCTTTGTCACTGATAGCAGATAGTGCCACGAGATAATTCTGAGAATGCGTGTAAAGGTGGTAGGTACTGACGCCGCTATCTGCGCTGCCATCACCAAAAGTCCACTGATAGCTGAGCAGACCGGGTGGCTCGGCAGTGACGTAGAGAGTGTCATGCGACAAGACATAATGCAGGTGTACTACCGGGCAGGTATCTGTGACGATGGAACGAAAAGCTGTATCAGCACAGAGACCGTTGCTCACTATCTGAGTGATGGCAAAGGAGCCCGCGCCGGCATATGTATGAGAAGGTGACTGCTGCGCAGCTGTCGCGCCATCACCCAAACTATACCACCACGATACGGCTCCATGTGAACTGTCGGTCAGCTGCACCCCCGTGTGAGTGACCACCGCTGCAAAGCCGGCCACTGGCGGTGCTACTACCTGCACATAAAAAGTATCGGGATCACCATTGACCTCATTGCGACTCATCTCACGTGCTATGACCTGGTAGGTGCCGGGTGTGGCCCAGGAGAGGGTGACGGTGTTGCCGTTTATGCCCAGCGCAGTAGCACCGGTATAAGTCCAGCAGTAATGACTACCGGATCGAAGAGCAACACTATATGTAGCGGCAACGCCTGTGCAAAGAGCCGCCGGCCCCGCTATAGTGATAGTATCAGGCTTTAGTATAGAGTAGAGGAAAGGTATTTCGTATTTGTAGCAGGTATCCAGCAGCTGTGGAGCCAGCAGCCAGGGCTCGTGACTATATCCGTAGAGCGGGTGCAATTCATTTTTGATACCGAGGTGGTCCATGCGCGCATGTATAGGTACGCTGCCATCTACCACCGGGAAGATAGGATAGCCAAAAGGACTACCTACGGTGTATGGCACCAGATTGTCCTGATCTCCGTGCAAGGAGATGACGGGTACATTGTCCTTGGCCGTAGGGCGTATAAATAAGGTGTCTAATATGGCACCCCAGTGATTCATAATACCCCGTATGTGGGGCATGCGGCGATTATTATCAGCATTGGTAGAGCAGTCATAGCAGCCGAGATCGTCCGGCTCCAGCGGTATGCCCTGTACGTAAGACGGTACATCTGAGGGCTCCATAAAGCAGGAGTGCAAGGCTGAGAAACAGCCGGCGCTGGAGCCTGTGAGGAAGATGGCAGTAGTATCTATGCGATACTGCGGATAGCGCTGACAGAGGAAGCGCACCGATGCACGCAGGTCCTGCGCAGCACGATAGACAGCACGCACGGCGCTACCGGTGCTCAGCACATCAAAGCCAATGCGGTAATCTATAGAAGCTACCGCATAGCCGCACTGTGCGTAGTAGGTGCAGTAGGTAGGTATAGGTGGCTGGTTTCTGGTGCCTATAAGGAAAGCACCGCCAAAGGCGTAGACGATGAGCGGACGCTGAGAGAGGGTATCGCCGGAGGGTTCGTAGAAATCAAGATAAAGGTCCTGAGGGAGGCCGAGCTGCGTAGTGGCGCTGCCAAACCGGATGCCGCTGGTGACGGTGACATTATGAAAGACAGTATCGAGATAGCGACGCGACGTACATTGTGCATTTATATATAACGATAAACATATAAATATAACGAGTAAAAGACTTTGCCTCATGGCCATCTGGATTTGAATAGGAAAGTAAGAAAATCCTGACAACCAAAATGTTAATGATTCACCTAAAAGATAAAGTAGCCTGTCAATTCCGGAAGGGAACCTCCCTGACCAGGTAGCGGCCGTCGAGGTCATTCCATTGGCAGAGGGGCGACAGTGCCTCTGCGGCATCGCAGCCGATGGAGGACTCTGACATGCAGCCGATGAGGAGTTTCATATGCCTGGACTCTGCTTTTTCTGCGAGCGCCTTTGCTGCAAGCAGGCCACCACATTTCTGGAGTTTGATATTGATGCCATCAAAAGAGCCGGCTATGCGGTCTATATCATGAATACCCTGGCAGGCCTCATCGGCTATGATGGGCAGCGAGGTGATCCCTTTCAACTGACGCGAAAGCATGACATCATCCCTATGAAATGGCTGCTCTATCAAGATACAGCCGTTGGCCGCCAGCAGCTTCGTGAGCTTAGCGGCCTGCTCCATAGTCGTCCATGCCTGATTGGCATCTACGGCAAATGGCGCATCTGTGAGGGAGTGGAAGTCAGCTACCATGCGTTCGTCCTCCTTGCCATTCAGTTTTAGCTTAAAGGTAGTGAAGCCCTTTTCCTTGCCGAAGGCGAGACGGTCTTTCATCTCCTCCCTGTCACATACTGCGATGGTGTAGGTGCGGATAGCTGTATCGGGGCTGGTGATGCCCAGCAGGTTGGCTACAGTTGTTTGCTTTAGTTTGGCCTCGAGTGTCCAGAGGGCCATGTCCAGCGCAGCCATAGCTGGTGCCTCTATGGTAGAGGGCCGGATACCAAGAGATGGCAAGAGTCTATCGGTATCATAGGGCCACGATACCCGCGAGAGGTCAAACTGAGAGAGGGAAGCTATGGTAGACTCCTGCGTATACGGCAGATAAGGCGGCAGGGTGGCTTCGCCAAAAGCTTTGACGCCATCCAGCTCCAGCTCTACGAATACAGCATCTGTATGTGTACGGACACCATGAGCTATGCGAAAGGGGAAGATAAATTCCAGCCGGTAGGGATGCAGCGTGATTTTCACCTCTGCAAAATAGGTAAATGCCGAGAGACTGCAAGACAATACGTTCACCCGATTTTAAAAGCCTTAATACCAAAAAAATGATACTTTTGGTCAGTTTTGAAAAATCGTGAATGAATTCATTTCAGCAAACCATAAAGCAGGAGTTCACCATGAGTGGTGTAGGACTGCATACCGGTCAGCATGTTACACTGACCTTTCACCCCGCTCCGGCCAATCATGGCGTGAAGTTTCAGCGGGTAGACCTGCCCGACCAGCCCACCATCCCTGCAGACTGTGACCTCGTGACCTCTGTAGACCGCGGTACGACACTGGAGAAGAACGGTGTGAAGGTAGCAACTGTAGAGCACCTGATGGCGGCACTCGTAGGATTGCAAGTCGATAATGTGCTGATCAGCCTGGATGGCATGGAGGTGCCTATACTGGATGGCAGCTCGGAGCCATTTATAGAGGCACTGGAGAAAAACGGCATACAGGAGCAGTCTGAGCACAGAGATGTATTTGAGCTGCGTACGACGCTGAACTTTGTAGACAAAGAGAACGGTGTGGAGATATTGGCCATGCCGAGTGACCACTACCGCGTGACCACCATGATAGACTATAAGTCTGATGTACTGGGCCAGCAGCACGCCTCGCTGAATAAGGTAGGTGAATTCAAAAAAGAGATAGCCTCTGCGCGTACCTTCTGCTTCCTGCATGAGCTGGAGACGCTCTATGACGCGGGCCTGATCAAGGGCGGCGACGTGAATAACGCCATCGTAATAGTAGACAAGCCGGTGAGCGAGCCGCAGATGACCAAGCTGCAGAAGATGTTTAACAAGCCTGATATCACTGTGGTGGAGGAGGGCATCCTGAACAATGTAAAGCTGCGCCATGCCAATGAGCCTGCGCGCCACAAGCTGCTGGACGTAGTAGGTGACCTGGGCCTGGTAGGTACGCCGGTGAATGCGAATATCATAGCGACGCGTCCGGGGCATAAATCCAATGTGGAATTTGCGAAGAAGCTGAAAGCCTATATCAAAAAGACGAGGCAACATGACAACTCTCCGGAATATGATCCGAGCAAACCGCCGGTATATGACTCTGAGGGTATCAAGAAACTACTGCCGCACCGCTATCCATTCCTGCTGATAGACAAGATCATCCATGTGGACAAGAAGACCGTGGTGGGTGTGAAAAATGTGACGATCAATGAGGAGTTCTTTAACGGCCACTTCCCCGGCAATCCTGTGATGCCCGGTGTGCTGCAGATAGAGGCGATGGCACAGACTGGTGGTATACTCGTGCTGCAAGAGGTGAGCAATCCTGAGGATTACGATACTTATTTCCTGAAGATAGATAAGGCGAAATTTAAGCACAAGGTAGTGCCGGGCGATACGATCATCTTTAAACTGGAGCTGCTCTCCCCTATCCGCCGCGGGCTGGTAGAGATGAAGGGCTGCGCCTATGTGGGCAATAAGCTGGTGGCTGAGGCCGAGCTGATGGCACAGATAGTAGACAGGAAGAAGCTGGCAGCGAAGCAGAGTGAATGAGACGTGAGATGAGAGACTTGAGACGTGAGATTAATACAAGAGACAAGAATCAAGAAATAAGGAAGGATAGATAAGTGCCGAAATAAAAAGACACGAGCGCCGTTTTATCCGAAATCAAAAACCTGCCTGCCGGCAAAGGCAGGTCCAACATCCGAAATCAAATGAATCAACCCTTCTCCTATATACATCCCAGTGCCAAGGTAGCAGACAATGTGGTCATAGAGCCCTTTGTGAGTATCAGCAAGGATGTGGAGATAGGTGCGGGTACCTGGATAGGCCCGCATGTGACGATCATGGAGGGCGCGCGGATAGGCAAGAACTGCAAGATATACCCCGGCGCAGTGATCTCGGCAGTACCGCAAGACCTGAAATATAAAGGCGAGCAGTCTCTCGTAGAGATAGGCGACAATGTGATCATCCGCGAATTTGTAACGGTCAATAAGGGTACGGAATACAGCATGACCACCAAGGTGGGCAATAACTCCATGCTCATGGCCTATGTACATGTGGCACACGACTGCCTCATAGGCAATAACTGCATCCTGGCCAATAATACCAATCTGGCCGGCCACATACAGATAGAGGACTTTGCCATATTGGGTGGGGCGTGCAATATCCAGCAGTTTGTAAAGATAGGGCGCCATGCGATCCTGTCTGGCGGCAGCCTGGTGAATAAGGACATACCGCCATTCGTGCGTGCGGCGAGGCACCCATCTTCTTATGCTGGTGTGAACTCCATAGGCCTGCGCCGCAGGGGTTTTAGTACGGAGCAGATCAATCATATACTGGATATCTACCGCATCATCTACGTGCGCGGACTGAACGTGTCAAACGCGCTGAAGCTCGTAGAAACCGAGATACCGGACAGCCCGGAGCGCGATGAGATCGTGACCTTTATCCGCGAGTCGGTGCGCGGGATCATGAAGGGCTTCAACAGTAAGTATGAAGATTGAGCTGGACAAGGTCTCTAAGAAGTACGGCAGCCAGTGGATCTACCGCGGCGTGTCGGCGGTCTTTGAGTCTGGCGGCAGGTATGCCATCACAGGGGCCAATGGCTCCGGCAAAAGTACCCTCCTCAAAGTGATATCAGGCATGGTGACACCTAACGAAGGCAAGGTCATCTACACCCACTCCAACGCTACCATACCCATAGAGGACATCTACAAACACATCAGCTATAGTGCGCCCTACCTGGACCTGCCAGAGGAACTGACGATAGCTGAGATGGTGGGCTTTCACATACAGATGCGGCCGCTGCATGGTATCTCCCCTGCTGATCTGCTAAAAGCAATAGACATTCCTGCTACCAAAGAGATACGCGACTGCTCCTCCGGCATGAAACAGCGCGTGAAGCTGGCGCTGGCTTACTATACCAAGAGTGACATACTCCTACTCGATGAGCCCACTGCCAACATGGACCACCACTGGCGCGACTGGACCAATGCGCTGGTCAAGAACGACCCGCAGCAGCGCATCGTGATCATCTGCTCTAATGAGGAGTATGAGTATGAGGGGGCGGAGGTGGCAGTACGCTTGTAATTTCCATTTCGTCATTGCGAGGAGGTACGACGAACCTGTCTGACGGTAGGCAGGGCAATCCGGAATGTGCCTGATAGGGGCTGTTCATGTGCGCTACTAACTACCTTCATGTCTTGCACTCCGGATTGCTTCTGAATTTTACGCTGTTCATTTTTTAAGGGAGAAATTCATCGCAATGACGTTTAGTTTCTTTTACGTGAAATCTCCCACAACACTATGCCAACAGACACAGAGATATTGAGTGAGTGCTTGGTGCCGTATTGAGGTATCTCTATTACTTTATCTGAGGCTGTGACGATCTCCTGAGCTACGCCGTCTACTTCGTTGCCGAAGATGAGGGCTAGTTTGTCTCCCGTGTAGTGCAGGTCTTGCAGCATGACGGCGTTTTCGGCTTGCTCTATGGAGGCGATGTGGTAGTGGTTTGCTTTGAGGGCGGTGATGGCGGCTTCTGTGGTTTCAAAGTATTTCCATTCTACAGTCTCGGTGGCGCCGAGGGCGGCCTTGTGGATGTCGCGGTGTGGGGGTGTGCCGGTGATGCCACAGAGGTAGATGGCCTCTATGAGAAAGGCATCTGCCGAGCGGAAGACGGAGCCGACATTGAGGTGTGAGCGGACATTGTCCAGCACGATGATGACGGGCAGCTTCTCATTCGCTTTGAATTGCTCGGGGGTGAGGCGGGGGAGTTCAGAGTTGGCTAGTTTGCGCATGGAAAATATGGAAGCAGTTAAGCAGAGATTACTTTTTACAATAAACCGATATCTCATCAGTTAGTTTAACGCAAACATAATCATGTGCCAATATTTTCATTTCGACGCTGTTTATGATCGGATAGAATGTTTTTACACGGACAAAATTATCTACACCATTGGGGCGCTTCAATCTTTTACCGGTCCGAATACAGTAGTGAACGCCCTTATATATAAAAGATATCTTCGCGATAGAATCTTTTAAATACACGCCGCTATTTTCTATTATCTCGAAAATATCTCTAATCTGAATTGATAAGAGGTTGTGGTGAAAATCACCGTTATGATAAGATTTCCCATGCACTTTTAGTTGCTTAGTTAATGCAGAATAGTGCCTACTTAATATATGGTAGATTCCACATTCACTAAGCTCGATTTCTTCATGATTCAGCAGGAAAGTAAAGTCCGAAATTGTTTTACCTTCTATTGATTCTTGTGTTAAATGATATACATATTTTGATTGTAAAAGAATACCGGTCTTTCGAAAAAAATAATGCCTAGTTCCTCGCATATAAAAATCAAACTTGAATTCAGGCAATTCATCTAAAAGAAGAAGTTGCGCCTTAGTTTCTTCCCAAAGACACCATAAATTTGAACCGGGTGCAGTAGCCTTTAAAGTCATTTCCCATTGCTTTGCCTCATCATAAAGGTATTTTAAGGATTTATCGACCTCAGATCTGCTAATCTCAGTTTTGTAAAGCTCAGGGTGTAATTTTACATCATCAATATTGAAGTGTACAATGTCTATTTTTGCTAAATCTGGCTTATAATACTTACTCCCACCCGTAATATCGTACCAATATAAAAGATAAGTGCTCTTAAATCGCTCGTTTGCGCAAATAGCAAAATCAGCCATTACTTTACCAGGCAAAAAACTTGGTAGATAATTACAGAAAAAACTTTTTTCAGACTCTAAAAGAGTTTTATTGGAATTTACTTTAGAGTATATAGCATTAAATTCCTTTTTAGCGTCTGCTAAATCTTGCTCATTAAACAATTCAATTTGTGGTTTTACAAAAGTGCTCTTCCCATTCATAGAGTATATTTTTCCAACTAACTTTCTTCTTACATTTTGACAGTCATCATTTCATTCAAAACTACCAAACTATTCACATTAACTCACTGTGGAATATCACCTTTTAACTTTCAATCTTTAAGTTTTAAGTTCGGCATCCTATAATTATGGCCAAGACACTCATCAAAAATGATGGCTCGGAGGTGGAGACACCGATGATGAAGCAGTACAATGCCTTTAAGGCAAAGTACCCGGATGCGATCCTGTTGTTTCGCGTGGGGGACTTTTATGAGACCTTCTCGCGGGATGCGGTGACGACGGCGGGTGTCCTGGGCATAACGCTGACGAAGCGTGCCAATGGCAAGGCGACGGAGGTGGAGCTGGCGGGTTTTCCGCACCACTCGCTGGATACGTATCTTCCTAAGTTGGTCCGCGCGGGCTACAAGGTGGCGGTGTGCGATCAGCTGGAGGACCCCAAGGCGGCCAAGGGGATAGTCAAGCGCGGCGTGACCGAGATGGTGACGCCGGGCGTGGTGACGGGCGATAATATCCTGAATACAAAAGCGAATAACTTCCTCGCGTCGGTCTACTTTGAGAAGGAGGTGTATGGGGCGGCATTTGTCGATATTTCTACGGGGGAGTTTCTGATAGCGGAGGGTACGCTGGCCTATATCGAGAAGATCATACAGGGCCTTGCGCCGGCAGAGATACTCTATCCGCGTGCGCGGCAGCGGGAGTTTGTGGAGCACTTTGGCACGCGCATACCGGCCAACCGGATGGAGGATTGGGTCTATACGCGTGAGCATGCCTATGACACGCTGCTGAAACTATTTGAGACCAACTCGCTAAAGGGTTTTGGGATAGAGAATGAGGAGGTGGCTATCGTGGCTGCCGGTGCGGCGGTGCAATACCTGAAGGACACCGAACACCACAACCTCTCGCACATCTCGCGCCTGACGCGGATCAATGAGACGAGCTATGTGTGGCTGGACCGCTTTACCATCCGCAACCTGGAGCTGATCTATAGCCCGCATCAGGGTGGCCGCACGCTGCTAGATGTGCTGGACTGCACTGTGAGCCCTATGGGCGCGCGCCTGCTGAAGCGCTGGATCGTGATGCCGCTCATAGACCTCGGCGCGATACAGGAGCGGCTGGATGCAGTAGAATACTACGTAAAAAATAACGCTGCCGCAGAGGAGCTGAAAAAGCAACTGCGTCAGATGGGAGATATGGAACGCCTGATCTCTAAGGTCGCACTCGACAAGGCTAACCCGCGCGAGATATCGCAACTGAAGCGTGGCCTGCTGGCACTAGAACCGGTGAAGGAAGCGCTGAGCAGATCGGGACATGACAGCCTCGCGAAACTCTCGGATAAGATAGCGCTGCTGCCGCACCTGACATCGCGTATCGCGCATGTGCTGCGCGACGATGCAGGGCCGATGATCTCTAAGGGGGATTTTATCAATAGCGGGGTGGACAAGGACCTGGACGAACTGCGCGAGATCAAGCATTCGGGCAAGGAATACATCCTGAAGATACAGGAGGCGGAGATGCTGCGCACGGGGATCACGTCGCTGAAGGTCGGCTTTAATAATGTCTTCGGCTACTACCTGGAGGTGACCAATACGCACAAGAATAAAGTGCCCGCAGACTGGATACGCAAGCAGACGCTGGCGAACTGTGAGCGCTATATCACCGAGGAGCTGAAAGAATATGAGCACAAGGTACTCGGTGCAGAGGAGAAGATACAGGCGCTGGAGGAGCGGCTATTTGCCGAGCTGGTGCGGTATGTGAAGGAGTTCACCGTGACCATACAGCAGAATGCAAAGGCTGCAGCGGAGGTGGACTGCACGCTCTCTATGGCAGAGGTCGCAGCCAATAACGGCTACACCAAGCCGGAGGTAAATGACAGCCACACGATATACATCAAAGATGGCCGCCACCCGGTGATAGAGAAACAACTAGATGTGAGCGATAAGTATGTGCCGAATGATGTATACCTGGATGATACGCAGCAGCAGATCCTGATGATCACCGGGCCCAATATGAGCGGTAAATCTGCGCTGCTGCGGCAGACGGCGCTCATCGTGCTGATGGCGCAGGTGGGCAGCTATGTACCTGCTACGGCAGCTACGATAGGCTATGTAGACAAGATCTTCACGCGCGTGGGTGCGAGCGACAACCTGAGTGCGGGGGAGTCGACCTTTATGGTGGAGATGAATGAGACGGCGGGCATCATGAATAACCTGACGGCGCGCAGCCTGATCCTGCTGGATGAGATAGGGCGTGGTACGTCTACATACGATGGTATCTCGATAGCCTGGTCGCTGGCAGAGTTCCTGCACAACTATCCGCGGGCGCATCCACGGACGCTCTTTGCCACGCACTATCATGAGCTGAACGAGCTGGCAGATAAATACGAGCGCATCAAAAACTACCACGTCTCTACCAAGGAGGTGGGTAACAAGGTGATCTTCCTGCGCAAGCTGGTGCCGGGCGGCTCAGAGCATAGTTTTGGTATACATGTGGCGAAGATGGCCGGCATGCCGCGCCTGATAGTGGACCGCGCCAATGAGATACTGGCAGAACTGGAATCCAAGCGCGTGCAATCTGACATCAAAGATACGATGAAGGGCATGCAGGCGAAGACGATGCAGATGAGCATGTTTGACATGACAGACCCGAAGCTGAAGGGTGTGGCGGCTCAGATAGAGAAGCTGGAGATCAATGCGCTCACGCCTATAGAGGCGCTGATGAAATTGCATGAGTTGAAGAAGATGCTGGAGTAATCACCTCTCCCAACCCTCTCCGAAGGAGAGGGCTTTAATATAAAGGGGCGATACAAAATATTCCTGAGAAAATATGACGTCTAAATGACGGACAGTTTACTCATCTATCGCGAATCAAATCCGTTTATCTTTTAGATTTGAGAATATGAAAGCTTATTCTCTGATCTTATTGGCTCACTTCGCCTGCCGTTTACTGGAGCATGGTCCTAGTGAGATCGTTAGAAAAGAAACAGCGATCTCGTATATCTATTACATGGACAGTACATATCGTCATTATCATATAGACACTTTCATCACGCTATATGACAGATCTGGCTGGCCTATTGACCCGCACCAACAATCTGCGCACTCAGATAGCATAATTCTATTGCTCGATAGTGGAAACTTTGTCCATCAACTCGTCTACATGTCTGACTCTACGCGCTCTGAAGTCTTTACCTATCGGTATACGGATTCCGTGATCAAGGTACATACATTCGGTGAAGACAGCATTATGGAAAAGTACTATTACAAAAATGATAAGTTGTTTCGGTCTGAAACTATCAGATCCAGCATATGGGACTATCGACGGGAATACGAACGTACAGACTATTCGCGCTACAGTCCTGTCAGAAAGATTAGTATAACACATACAAGTCATGGCTCTGGCTGGTCAGATTCCATCCGCACAGATAAGAATAAGTTGACAAAAATCGACAAGGTTTTTGCCTATAACAAATATAAACATGAGTGGTATGTAGAGAACAAGATAAGAGAAAGGAAGAACGTGCGTATTGTCTGGACTACTTGGTATCATGATTATTCTCACCATTACTTTACTACCAAGACAGTGACGAAATACGTAGAAGGCTTAAAATCTGAGGAAACTGTATACAATGTCTATCGCAAAGAACTTGAGAAGAAAACTATCTACAAGTATGAGTATTACTGATTTTCTTAAGAAGTAGAATTGCCCAGCTCATATTTTGTCTCATGGATAACCTAAAATATAAACCCCACTCGTATAACACGAGCGGGGTTTGTGTTTGTATGAGATCGCAATGTTACTTTGCAAGCAGTTCGTCCAGATTGCCGTGGGCTATGGTGAAGCCTTCCTGGAAGCCCATTTCGAGGATCTTGCGGAGGTCTTCGAGTTTAGCGAAACTCATGATGGTGGTGACTTTGGTGCCTGCTTCTGATGGCTCGAAAGTGACGTGCCAGTTGGTGCGAGGGAAGTCCGGGAGTACATTGCCATCCGGATCGCAGAAGGCATCAAGGCCGGTGTAGCTGTGTGGGGCATCTATGGCGCTGTAGTCTGCGCGGCAGTAGTGCTTCTCGCCTGCCGGACCTACCATGGCGTAGCTCCAGGTGCCGCCGATGCTGAAGTTCATGGATATGGTCTCAGTCTTCCACGGTTTGGGTGCCCACCACTGGTCGAGCAGCTCTGGCTGTGTCCAGGCTGCCCATACCCGGTCTACGGGTGCGGCGAACTCGCGCACGACCGTGATCTGCTGTTTAGCCTCGTCTTTTGTGAGTTGTGTTTGAAAGGTGTTTGCCATGTTTTGTGGTTTTGGTTTTTGTGTTATTTAAAAGTGTATCGAGTTGTGTAAATCTGTCCTCCCACATTTTCTGGAATGGGGCGAGCCAGTCGGCTACTTCTTTCATTTGCTCTACATTGAAATGGTAATAGATCTCGCGGCCGCGTTGCTCCTGCTGCAGCAAATTACATTCCACCAGGATCTTCATATGATTGGAAACAGCCTGACGGCTGGTGTCGAAGCGCTCGGCCAATGCATTGGGCGTCATAGCACCCAGGGCCACGAGGCTGAGTATGGCGCGACGGGTAGGATCTGCTATGGCCTGGAAAACATCTCTTCTCATAATATGCAAGTATTCGATTGCAAATATAAGCGCAAACGTTCGATTGCACAAAATTTCTAAGGTACTTTTTTAGCAAATGACTACGCTACTCGCCTGATAAGCTGGCAACAGGCAAAGGCAAAGAGAAATAAAATGTAGCACCCTCACCTATCCTGCCCTCTGCCCATACCAGGCCACCGTGCTTCTCTATGATCCGCTTCACCAGCAGCAGGCCTACGCCTGTCCCGTCAAACTCACTCGCGCCATGCAGCCGCTGGAAGGCACCGAAAAGCTTGCTGTACGCGGCCATATCAAAGCCGGCACCATTGTCCTGTATATAGAAGATCACATCTGATGGTGTGATAGTGGCTCCTATTTTCACCTCTGGCATCTCCTTTTTGGAAGAATATTTGATGGCATTGGAAAAGAGGTTTACCAATACTTGCTGCAGCATAGAGAAGTCGCCTTTTATCTTTGGCAATTCACCTTTGGTCAGTGTAGCATGGTGTGGGGAGGTGAGGGCCAGATTGTCCCAAACGGATTGTACGAGCATATCCATATCTACATCTTTCTGTTGTAGCGGTTCTTTAGAATACCTGGCCAGCGTCAGCATATCCTCTATGATCGTATTCATCCTTTTGGCACCGCCGCTCACCTGTGAAAAGAGCTGCATGAGGTCTTCACTGAAGTCCTTGCCATACTCCTCTTTGATCACCCCTATATAGCCGCTGATCACGCGCAGTGGCGCACGCAGGTCGTGTGAGGCGGAGTAGCTGAAAGCCTCCAGGGCTTTATTGGCCTCAGTCAGCTCTGCAGTGCGCTCCTCCACACGCAGCTCCAGGCTCTCATTGAGCTGGCGTATTTTTTCTTCTGCCAGCTTGCGCTCGGTGATATCCTGAGAGATGCCATACATACCTATGGGGCGGCCATCTTTGTCCAGTTCATATTTGGCTTCGGAGTGGAGGTAGCGCAGGGTACCATCCCGCCTGAGTATACGATGGTCAAAGGAAACTCCATTGGCGATGACATCCGGCTTCTTATTTTCTGCCAGTACCATCTCTACATCGTCAGGATGGATAAAGGACAGCCACACTTCATAGGACTGGATATTGTCAGACGGATCCAGGCCAAACATGCGGCACGACTCCTCTGACCATACAGCTACGCCGGTAGCAAAGCTCACCTCCCAGTGCCCCACATGGGCGAGCGCCTGCGCTCTCTCCAGATGAGACTCGTTGATCTGCAACCGTCTCTCCGCTGCGCTGCGCTGGCGCTCCTGCTCCATGATCTCCATGGCAAAAGAGATATCGCCGGATACTTCTTGTAACAAGGCTATTTCATCCGTATCAAAGAAACTCACTGCCCCAGAATCGAATCCAAAAACCCCTATGACCTCACCATATCTCTTGATAGGGAAAGCGATGACAGACTTGATATTGGCCTGCCGCATCTGGTGATGCCAGGGCGCCAGATGAGGATCATTCAGCGCATCATTACTGAGGGCATATTGCCCGGTGCTCCAGGCCATGCCTATAGGTGCTGTGCGGAAGAGTGGATCATCCTGACTGAGCCCAGGAAAGTTGCCTCCCTCTACCTTGCCGTTTTCGCCTGGTACCATGATAGAGAGATCCAGTTTCTGCTCCTCATTCACCCGGCCTATCCAGACACTATTGAATGCGCCTATGCTCAGTGCTATATCGCATAGCTTGTCCAGTAGCTCCTCTTCACTGCGTATATGGACGATACTTTGATTGACAGCACTGATAAAGGAATACAGGCGATTCATCTTCAGCACCCGGTTTGCCGTGCGCCGCTGCTCAGTCACATCCACAGAGAGGATAAGGATACCCTCCGGTACAGGCTGTATACTGAGATCAAAGAAATTCTGGCTGCCATCGGGGAAGGTAAAGATATTCTCGGTGCGCCTGGCTATCCGCGTGGTCATTACCTCCGTGAGCACTTTATACAATTCTGTAGCCTCTACCCCCGGGTATAGCTCCATAGGCGTCTGGCCCAGCAGCTGCTCGCGCGTGTAGTGGCTCTGCGCCACGAGGGCATCATTCACATAGATATAGCGCCAGTCGTAGTCTATGATCTGTATGCCCTCGCGCATATTGTCCATCTTCTCGCGAAAGTGCTGCTCGTTGTCCAGTATCTTGCGGGTCTGGCGGTTTACATCATGTCTCAGTCCGGTATTGAATCTCTGAAGCCTGACCTCAGCCTCTGTACGCTGCTGGTCGCTTCTATTCAGCAATGCTGACAGGTACCAGGTGAGTGCCAGGAGGGAGATCATGATCAGTGTGATCAGGATAGCCACTCCCAGCTCTGTGCTGAAGGGCCAGACCCATGAAGCATACAGGCGCAGATATCCAAAAAGCACAGGGAAAAAGATAATGGCGGGAATAAGCCTGCGGGCTATCACCCCTCCATAAAACCTGCTGGAAATGGCCCGCATGACAGGGACCCGATCATTCACAGCCAGCGCAGCCAATCCCATCAGTACAAAGCACGCTGCTGAATGAATAGACATAGGCAGATGACCGAGCAGTGAGTAAAACTCCTGCACCAGATATGCATAGCATAGCAAGGAAAAAACACCAAGCACAATACCACCGATAGCAGCAGCAGCAGCCAGCCTCTGTATGGCAAAGCAGCCTCGTATGTAGGTAAGAACGAGAGAACTGCTGATCAGGGCAAACCCTATCGCGGTATTCAGGCCGAGGCGGTTAGAGATATTGCCGGGCTCGTCTGCACGGAGCGTGTGCCGGAAGAGCCAAAGATCTACCTCCCAGCCCGTAGCCATCACGATATCTGCTATGCGCAATATGGCTACGCTACAGGCCATGCAAGCCAGAACTAATGCCACATATCTGTAGCCAACGCGAAAGATGATGAGAGAGCTGCTGGTAATAATAAATAATGCAGCAGACATGGGATTCATAGCGGGCAGGTGAGGTACAGGACGCCGCAGCCAGTCAATATCCCACTCCCACCCGACCAGCACCAGCCAGCCTACTGCAAACACCAAAAGTGGTAGCAGTACAGATGCAGCGCTCACCCACTGCTTATGCTTGCTGTCATTTTCTCCGAGGGCCATTAAGTTCTATTACGATGTATTGAATTTACATGCTATACGGAGAAAAACAGTACATGTGCGCATAATTGTACAAATGCCTCTTGTAAAAAATTGATTTTTATCCACATTTATTCTGAATGAAAATCAGGTGTTTAACCATCAAAGGGTACTATCGTAGAAAGAAAGGGCTGGTAAGGACTAGATGAAACGGTAGACCCTCAAATCCAATATATCTTTCCATCAAAAGCCATATAGTTGAGACAGCTCCTGGGCATGGGAGAAGCAGTACGTAGCACTGTGAAGAATTCATAGATCAGCCGGAGCAGTGTACTGCCTCCTTAAATCCAAGTGAAGGTTATTTCAATTTGTATAAGCCCTTTCGCAGTAGGGACAGGTCGCGACCTGTCCCTACTATGACCGCCGTGCTCACTGACCTTTTTGCCTTCAATCCATCATCTCCAAGGCCGCTCTCAATTCCCCCGCCGTCTTCTTATCTCCCGCAGCAGTGGCTTTGGCTATGCCGGTGGTGTAGAGCTTTTCCGCGGCAGCGGTATGTCCGGCTTCTTCTTCTAGTTTGCCATACTGGTAGTAGGTGGCCACGTAGTCGGGATGGTCAGTGACCAATCGTTCGAAATAACGGCGGCTTTCCACCGTATTTCCTTGAGAAACATACTCCATAGCGAGGGCATATTTCAGGAAGGGGTCTGAGGGTGAAACCCGCTCCATCTCTAGTAGTGTGGCTAGTCTGTCCATATTGTTTTTGCCGACCGGCGTTAGATAAGATTTTTTACCGAACAATCGTTTGGTATTGCAAACTTATTAGATAGATTTGGCACCGCAATAAAAAATTTAACAGCAATGAAAATATTAGTACCGATCAGCAAGGTGCCGGATACTACGTCCAAGATCGCCTTCACTGACAATAACACGAAATTTGCCACTGACAATGTACAGTTCATCATGAACCCTACTGACGAGTGGTATGCCCTGACCCGCGCTATAGAGCTGAAAGAAAAGCTCGGCGGCGAGGTAGTGGCTATCAATGTAGGCCTGGCAGACAATGAGCAGATCATACGCAAGGCCCTCGCTATAGGCGCTGATACCGCTGTGCGCGTAGACCTCGACCCGACTGACGCCTATCAGGTAGCAGTAGAGATAGCCGCTCACGCCAAGTCTGGTGGCTATGACCTGATCATCACAGGTAAAGAGACCATCGACTACAATAGCTTTGAGGTAGGTGGCATGATAGCCGAGTCACTGGAGTGGAACGCTGTAGCCCTCGTATCTAAGCTGGAGGTAGAAGGCACCAAGGCCCTCGCTACCCGCGATATAGAAGGTGGTACTGAGACACTGGAGGTCGCTCTCCCGGCTGTGATCTGCGCTACCAAGGACCTAGCCGCAGCACGTATACCAAACATGAAGGGTATCATGGCTGCGCGCACCAAGCCTCTGGCTGTAGTAGCTGCTACATCTTCTGACAAGCTGACCAGCATCGCTGCCTATATCCTGCCTGACAAGGCCAAGCAGATCAAGATGATCAGCCCGGACAATGTAGGCGAACTGGTACGTCTGCTCCACGAAGAAGCGAAAGTGATCTAAGCCAATTTAAAATTTGAAATCTAAAATTTAAAATACACGACAATGTCAGTATTATCAATCATAGAAGTATCTGAAGGTAAGATAAAGAAGACCTCGTATGAGGCAGCGTACTACGGCTCTAAGGTGGCTGAGACGCTCGGCACAGAGGCTGCCGCTGTAGTGCTCGGCACAGCTACCGCAGAGGAACTGGCCAACCTGGGCAACTACGGTATCAATAAAGTACTCCACGCCAATGAGGCACGTTTTGACGTGTTTGACAGCAAGGCCCACACAAAGGCGGTAGCTGAGGCAGTAGACAAGGCTGGTGCTACAGTAGTAGTATCATCATTCAGCCCGAATGGCAAGCTGCTCGCTCCGCGCCTCTCTGTAAGGCTCAAGGCCGGTTACGTGCCAGGTGCCAATGCACTGCCTGCATTTGAAGGCGGTATACTGAAGGCTACTAAAGGTGTATACTCTGGTAAGGCGACAGCTACCTACGCAGTAGCTACCGAGAAGAAAGTGATCGCAGTAAGCCCTAACTCCCTGGCTCCGGTGAAGGGTAGCGGCGCTGCTGCTGTAGAGGCTTTCGCACCGTCTGTATCTGACGCTGATTTCTCTACTACTGTCAAGTCTGTAGACAAGGCTGTAGGTGAAATATCACTGCCGGAAGCTGACCTCGTAGTATCTGCCGGGCGTGGTCTGAAAGGCCCTGAGAACTGGGGTATGATCGAGTCTCTGGCTCATGAGCTGGGTGCGGCTACTGCCTGCTCCCGTCCGGTATCTGACGTAGACTGGCGTCCTCACCACGAGCACGTAGGCCAGACAGGTATCACCGTGAAGCCGAACCTGTACATCGCTATCGGTATCTCCGGCGCTATCCAGCACCTGGCAGGTGTCAATCAGTCTAAGGTGATCGTCGTGATCAATAACGACCCTGAGGCACCATTCTTCAAGGCTGCTGACTACGGTATAGTAGGTGACGCCTTCCAGGTAGTGCCAAAGCTGATCGAAGAGGTGAAGAAGTTTAAGGCTGCAGCGCACTAAATTCTGTTGCTGGTTGGCACCCTGCCTGTCGGCAGACAGGGTGACTGTTGGCTGGCAATGCATAATTCAAGAGGCCCGTTTCTTAGATGAAGCGGGCCATTTTTTTATATTTTAGATAGGTCAATAATCATCTTCAACCTTAAAAATTTATGTATGAAAACGACTTCTTTGTCTTTAAGCTTTCTCATTTGTTTGGGCCTTGTTCTCCATGTCTCTTCGTGTAAGAAAGACACCAATAACAGCTGCAACGTATCTCATATGGCAGTGATCGTAGATTCTGCTACGAGGGTATCCTATTTCACCTGGACCGGTGGCACCCCGCCATACTCAGTGCAATATCGTGCAGCAGGCACGCAGGATTGGCATGGACTGGCCAGCCTGACAGATACGCTACAAGTGCCCCTCCTCCCCCCCAATGCATCATATGAATGGCAGATACAAGCCGGCTGTGCCAAATCTTTCAGCACATCACATACTTTTGTCTCTGCCAGCTGCAATCCGGGATACCAGGGGCCTGATTGCATGACAGAGATCAGAGACAAATTTCTCGGCGTGTACGTTGGTAGCCAGCACTGCTCAGATGGGGACTCCTCTTCCTACAATATGACTGTCGCAAGTTCTGCGGATGGAGTATTGTTTGTAACTGTGTCTGACGGAGTAAACTCATATACAGGCAAAGTCAACTCTGATGCCAGCGACTCCACCTTCTCATTTATAAATCAGAACACAGATGGCACGACCCTATCAGCTACGGGCCAACTTACGAGCAACGTTTCGGGTCGAATGATCCATTTTACATCTGTACTGACTAGAACCGGTAGCTCCTTGGTTTGCACTTTTGACGGTTTGAAACAATAACGGGCAGTCCGGCTGGCAGGGTGTGCGGGGTCACAAGCATCTGATACGAGATACATGCTCTTTGCTCAAAGAAAAATATGCTCGTTTAGTTAGCACCTGTTCCCACATTTATTCTCTACCTTTAGTGCTCATTTCAACCATTCACGACCATGTCCGTCACCAAAGAGATCAAACGCGTCACCACCCATACCTTGCATGAGTTTAAAGACAAAGGCACCAAGATAGCCATGCTTACTTCGTATGATTTCTCTATGGCGGGCATCGTAGACCAGGCAGGCATAGATGTGATACTGGTCGGCGACTCTGCGAGCAATGTGATGGCGGGCCACGAGACCACACTGCCTATCACACTGGACCAGATGATTTATCACGCATCGTCAGTAGTACGGGCCGTACATCGCGCACTGGTGGTAGTAGATCTGCCATTCGGCTCCTATCAAGGCAATAGCCGCCTGGCACTGGAGTCTTCTATCCGCATCATGAAAGAATCCGGTGCACATGCTGTCAAGCTGGAGGGAGGTAGCGAGATCCGTGAGTCTGTAGAGCGCATCCTCACGGCAGGTATACCTGTGATGGGCCACCTCGGTCTCACACCCCAGTCTATCTACAAGTTTGGCACCTACAATGTGCGTGCGAAAGAAGAGGCCGAAGCGCAGAAGCTGAAAGAAGACGCACTGCTACTGGAGAAGATCGGCTGCTTTGCCGTAGTGCTGGAGAAAATACCTGCTCAACTGGCCAAGGCTGTCTCTACCAGCCTGCAGATACCTACCATAGGCATCGGTGCCGGCCCTGATACGGATGGCCAGGTGCTCGTCCTGCATGATATGCTGGGCATCAACAAGGAATTCCGCCCGCGCTTCGTACGCCGCTATGCAGAGCTGGCAGATGTGATGCACAATGCAGTGTCATCGTACATCGCAGATGTCAAAAGCAAAGACTTTCCCAACTCAGGGGAGATGTACTGATCCCTATCGTTTTTCAGCTATCAGATACCTTGCGCTCAGCCTATATCCATCGGGCTTTGCGGGGGATAACTAATTTGGGCATTGCAGGTGTAAATCCTATTTTTGGCAGTAATAATACTGCTCATGAAACTACGCTACCCGGCCTGCAAAGGTTTGTTTCTCCGAAGGTTACTTTTACTCTCTATCATACTTTTCTCTGTCGGTGCTGTACAGGCACAGTGCCCCATACCCTTCACACAGGCAGACAATGTCAATACCTATCGCAATATAGCCGTGTCTGCCGTGGTGACAGCTAATGACCGCACGTCATTCAGCAACACATCTCCGCTTGTGCCGGCATCACTGAGCGTATCAGCTGCACCGACTCATGGCACCGCTACAGTGCTGAATGACTCTACCATACTCTACACTCCTGCTGCAGGCTATACGGGCATTGATTTCTATACGTACAGCGTCTGCAATGCCTGCGGCAATTGTGCTCAGGGCAATGTGACCATCAATATCAGTATCTACTGCCCCGCTCCTATCGCCGTGAATGACAACTATACCGTCTACAATGACCGTGCAAACACACTGCAAGTAACTGCCAACGACACGAATACTGTAGGTGGCCTGCTCACTGTGAGCATCGTACGTCAGCCACTGCATGGTACGGCTACGGGTGCCGGCAGCTATGTGACCTACCAGGGCAATGGCACCTATACAGGTGCTGATACGGTAGGCTATCTGCTGTGTGACACATGTCCCTCTGCGGCCTGCGACACGGGCTATGTATACCTTACTCTGGTAGCCTGCGCACATGCAGTAGCCAATACTGACCGCGACACGCTGATACAGGGCGCTACAGTAGCCGTAGACCTCACAGCAAATGACCTGAATACTACCGGCTATGGCGTCACTACCGTCAGCCTCATAGGTGGCTCTCACCTGGGCGGTAGCATCTCGCTCAGCGGCCATACGCTCACCTATCGGGCCTCGGCCAATCTCACCGGGCTGGACTCTATACGCTACAGAGTATGCACGGACTGCGGTTGTGATAGTGCCTGGGCTATTTTCATGGTAAATGCTGCTCCATGTACGCGGCCTACGGCTTTCGTAGATAATGAGTATGCCGGCTACTCCAGCACCTGCTCCAGCAGCTATGATGTACTGGCCAATGATAATCTGCCTCCGGGTGGTGGCAATGTGTCAGTGACCCTCGTTACCCAGCCGTCCTTTGGCACAGCTACAGTGGTCAATAACCGCATAGTATACACCTGCACAGACTCTACACGGATAAATCAGGTGGACCTGATCCGGTACTCAGTCTGCAACGCCTGCCTATGCGATACCGGCACTGTGGCTGTCCATATCAGCACCTATGTGTGCAATGGCCGCAATCCGGTGATCAATCCGGATTCCGGCACAGTCTGTCGCAACTATCCTGTACAGGTAAATGTGATAGCTAATGACATAGACCCTGAGGGTACCGGCATACGCCTGGACACTATCGTAGGTCAGGCGCAGCATGGTATAGCGCGCAAGGTCAATGCCACTACGGTATCATATACACCCGCGGCGAATTATACGGGTCCGGACTTCTTCGTATATCGTGCGTGTGACCAGGGTACCCCGAGCCTCTGCAACATAGCACGCGTAGACATCGTCGTAAATGCGTGCAACACTGCTCCGGTCATCCTTAATGCAGCAGGCAACCCGACCGACACTGTACAACTTACTCTATATGAAGATTCTTTTGCTACCTACTGCTTTCACTATATGCAGGCAGACAGCCCATATGTATACATTGCTCATATAGGCCCCTCTATAGACACGATCAGGCCTACAGCAGGCTCGACTACGCCAGGTTCCTCACCGTGTGTATATATCGCTCCGCCATATCAGTTCCGCTTCGGTGAGCAGGTACAGGTAGTGATCTGCAATGCCTACCCCGTGTGCGATACAGTCAACCTGATCATCAATGTGGTCAAGATCAACCACCGCCCGCACGCCAATCCAGACTCTGCCGGCTACGCAGGTACTGGCTGCCTGCCTATCAATGTAGTGCGCAATGACCTGGATGATGATATAGGCGATCACATGACCATCAGCACCTGGGACACCGTCACGGTGCACGGTGGCCATGTCTCCCTCTCAGGAGATAGCTCTCTATGCTATATGCCATCGCCTGCATATGCCGGGCTAGATACCTTCCACTATACTATCTGCGATAGCAGCAGCACCTGCGCTACTACCTACGTGATAGTCAGTGTGCCTCCGGTAGTGCGTCCGGATCATGCCTCCACCATACAGGATATGCCGGTACATATAGATGTACGTGCCAATGATACTCATCTACCTGTACAATATCTGAGTCTATGTAGCCAGCCGCTGCATGGCCAGGCTACCGTAGATAGTACCGGCCTTATCACTTATACACCTGACAAGGACTTCCCTTCGAGCCCGCTGGACAAAGACACTGTACCGGGCATTGATTCCTTCTGCTATACGCTGTGCAGCGTGATAGCGGGCGATACGATGTGTGCCAATGCGGAAGTGGTGATCACTGTGGAGGCCAAGGGTAAATTCTTTATACCTCAGGGTATATCACCAAATGGTGACGGGGTCAACGACAAGTTTGTGATACCTGCTTCTGAAGAGCTGCCTAAGTCTCAGCTACTCGTATTCAACCGCTACGGGGATGAAGTATGGAGAAACGAAACCGATGGCTATCAGAATGACTTTGACGGTACATGGAAGAAGAACGGCCAGCCACTGCCGGATATGACCTACTGGTATGTCTTCAAGTACAATGATGGCGTACATCAAGACCGTATGGGCTATATCGTCATAGAGCGCTAAACCACCTTTACCCAACTCAACCGCATATATAGCATGAGAAAAATATTGACCTTCCTATCGCTGCTCACTGCGCTGGCTGCTCAGGCCCAGCAGGACCCGCAGCACACCATGTATCGCTTCAATGGATTGGTATATAATCCTGCCTATGCCGGCAGCCGCGATGCACTAAGCCTCGCCGCTATCTATCGGTGGCAGTGGGTGAATATAGATGGCTCACCACAGACGGCATCATTTGGTATCCACTCTCCGCTAAAGAATGATCATATCGCACTAGGATTCAATTTTGTGGCCGACAGGTATAGCGTGGTGCACAATGACAGACTGGAGGGAGACTTTGCCTACCGTATCTATCTGGGTAAGAAGAAAAAGATCAAAATGTCTTTTGGGGTGGGTGTGAGTGCGACCAATGTACGCGCTGCGCTCAGCGATGTAGGTCTGGTACAGGGGCAAGACAGTAAATTTCAGAATAATGTGAACCTGTGGCTCCCAAATATCTCTGCAGGTGTCTACGTGTATAGCCAGAAGTTTTTTGCCGGTATAGCAGTACCGCAGATACTGAGCAACTCACTGACTCAGAAAGGCAAAATATGGGAGCGCAGTGTAGACAGCGCTCATCAGTATACCAGTATATATGCTACAGGCGGGTATGTATTTGACCTGGGCAAGAAGGTTAAGTTTGCACCATCCGTATTGGTAAAGTGGGTGCCAAAATTTGCGCCGCTGAGTATGGACTTCAATGCCAACTTCATCTTTGTAGACCGTGTGTGGCTGGGTATCAGCTATAGGCTATCAAATTCCTATGGATTTATGGCCGCTGTCAATATCACCCGCCAGCTGCGAGTGGGCTATGCCTATGACCTGACGGTCACGCCTATGTCGCACTTTACTACCGGCTCTCACGAGGTCATGGCGGGCTTTGATTTTGATTTCAGAAACAAAAAGATGGTCAATCCGCGCTATGTGCGCTACTTCTAAACCTAACGTACCTAAAAGCAAATCTGAGCAAGATGACCCCCAGAAAAATTATACTCTCCGTGATACTCACTACAGCTACCGGCCTCTGCGGCATGGCCCAAAGCGGCGCAGTGGCCAGAGGAGACCGGAACTTTGCGAAATTTGAATTCAGCGCAGCTGCCGAAAACTACGCCAGCGCGGTAGCGAAAGATGCTAACAATATCTCTGCTCGCGAAAAGCTGGCCCGCACCTATGTATTGCTGGAAGATCACAGGAACGCTGAGATACAATATGCTTTTCTGGCGCAAATGCCCAAGGCCCCGGCGATAGATATGCTGCACTATGGCCTGGAGCTCCGCGCTAATGGCAAGTATGCCGAAGCGCAGAAAGCTTTTAATGACTATCTGAAAGCGGCTCCGGATGACAGCCGGGCAAAAGAACTCGCCGGCCCCGAGGACAAAGTAAGCTCGCTGGCTACAGACAATCGGGTCTTTGAGGTGGCTAATATGAGCGCTGCCAATACAGAAACATCAGACATGGCTCCGTCATTTTATAATGGAGGGATCGTTTTCAGCTCCAACCGTGACCACTACGGTGGCGCAGCACACCACGAGGATGCCTGGACCAGCCGTTCCTTTTATGACCTGTACCAGCTATCGGCCACGGATACACTGGCTCAGCCTGTCTATATCAAGGGCAAACAACCCAACAGAAAATTTCACGAAGGCTCTGCCACCTTTACACAAGATGGCAAAGAGATGTACTTTACCCGAAGTAATTATGTGAAGGGGAAAGCCACAAAAAGCCAGGACAAGATCGTGAAGCTGCAGATCATGCATGCCGACTGGAGTGATGCCAGGAAGCAATGGATCAACGTAAAACCGATCAACCTCAATAGCAGCGAATACAATATAGCGCATCCCAGCCTCTCCAAAGATGGCAGAAAGCTATACTTCATCTCTGACATGCCTGGCAGCCTGGGCAGTACAGATCTCTACGTGAGTGAGCGTGACGGCGGCATCTGGGGCGCACCTGTCAATCTGGGCAAAGATGTCAATACGCAAGGCAGAGAGATGTTTCCATTCATAGCAGAAGACAATACGCTCTATTATGCTTCTGACGGCCTCACAGGCCTCGGCGGGCTGGACATCTACGCGGCTACCTACACCGGAGGCAAATGGACCAATCCGCAAAATCCGGGCACTCCTATCAATACCAGGTGGGATGACTTTGGCTATATCACCAATGCAAAAAACACAGCCGGCTATCTGACATCAAACCGGGAGCGAGGCAAAGGTGAGGATGACCTTTACCGGTTTACCCGCAGCGGTGTGACCATCTGCGGCGCTGTGGTAGATGCGCAGGGCAAGGCACCTCTGGGCGGGGCGGATGTACGGCTCACAGAGGGAGACAACCTCATACAGAAGAAGAAGACAGGTGAGAAAGGAGAATTCTGCTTTGCGGCACTGCCCAATAAGGACTACAAAATATCTGCACAGCTCAAAGAATATGAGACAAACAGTACCTCTGTGCCCACGGGCAGGTCTAATCAGACTGTGCAGCTACAACTCACAAAGGCAGGCGGCATCACGCTGACGGTCTGTGTACACCAGCGAGGGGGCGGTACGGTAGAGGGTGCCCTAGTAGAGCTGACCAATAAGCGCACAGGCACAGTCAAAACCTGCACCATCACAGCAGACTGCAAATGCAAATTTGATCTGGACGAGGAGGCTGACTACAGGCTATGCGCCAGCAAGGACGCCGGCAATGCCAGGGGCTCCTATACGCATCCATGCCAGGCGCTGACCACCAGTGATCAGGTAGCCCCGGCCAATCTATATGAGAATATGGAAATGGTCTACCTGGAGGAAAATATGACTGTGAAAATCGACAACCTCTACTATGACCTGGGCAAATGGGACATACGACCTGATGCTGCCAGGGAACTCGATAAAGTGGTAGACCTCATGAAGGAATTTCCGGCTATGCAGATCGAACTGAGCAGCCACACAGATTGCCGCGGCAATATGCTGGCCAATGACGAACTCTCTGCCAAACGCGCACAGGCCTGCGTAGACTATCTGATAGCAAACGGTATCGACAAAAGCCGCCTCACCGCTATCGGATACGGAGAGCGCCACCTGGTCAATAACTGCGCCTGCGAAGGCAAAGTAAAATCACAATGCACTGAGGAAGAGCACGCAGCCAATAGGCGCACAGAGTTTAAGATCATAAAGCTAAAATGACCTGCTAGACGGTACTGCATATAGCGATTCGAAGACTTTTTGATGATCTTTCTAAGAGCTAAGTCCATGTAAAATGTCGGTGGTGCTACGGTATTGTGTTTGACCATCGGATTCTTTACATTCGCTGCTCTTTTCAGCATGAAGCGCGTAGTTATAACTGGTTATGGTATATGGTCTTGCATCGGGCAGGATGTGGAGTCTGTACGGCTGTCCCTCTTTGAGGGCCGGTCCGGCATACAGTTTCTGCCTGAGCGCAAGGAGTTTGGCTACCGCTCTGCCCTCACCGGCGTGGTGCCCAGGCCGGAGCTGAAAGGTCTGCTGGACCGACGCAGCCGGCTGATGATAGGTGAGCAAGGCGAGTATGCCTACATGAGTACCCTGGAGGCCCTCCGCATGGCCGGCATAGACCAGGAGTATCTCGATCATCATGAGACGGGCATCATCTTTGGCAATGACTCTACCGCCAAGGCTACGACAGAATCTAACGATATCATCCGGGAGAAGAAAAGCACGCAGTTTGCGGGCTCGGGAGCCGTATTCCAGACTCTTAACTCTACGGTGAATATGAACCTCGCTACAATTTTTAAGCTAAAGGGACTAAACTTCACCATCTCGGCTGCCTGTGCCAGCGGCAGCCACTCCATAGGTATGGGCTATATGATGATCAAGCATGGCTACCAGGACCGTATGATATGCGGAGGCGCCCAGGAGACTGATATCCTCACCATGGGCACCTTTGATGCACTAGGTGCCTTCTCGGTGAATGAGGCCAACCCTACCAAAGCATCGCGCCCCTTTGACCGGGACCGCGATGGCCTGATACCCAGCGGTGGGGCAGCTACAGTGATACTGGAGTCGCTTGAGTCTGCCCAGAAGAGGGGCGCCAGGATACTCGGAGAGATCGTGGGCTACGGATTTTCGTCAAACGGGGGTCATATATCCAATCCTACTGTAGACGGCCCCGTGCGCAGCCTGATGATGAGCCTCTCTGAGGCAGGTATGAAGGCAGGGGATATAGACTATATCAATGCCCATGCCACCTCTACCCCGCAGGGCGATGCCAGCGAGGCGCAGGCTATCAATGCCGTCTTTGGTGCGTATAAACCTCTCGTATCCAGCACCAAGTCTATGACCGGTCATGAGTGCTGGATGGCTGGTGCCAGTGAGGTGGTATACAGCATGCTCATGATGCGTGATGACTTTGTAGCGCCCAATATCAACTATGAAAAGCCGGATGAATTCTCTGCACGTATCAATGTGGCGGCTACTACCAAACAAAGGAATATTGATGTATTTTTGTCCAATTCATTTGGATTTGGGGGAACTAACTCCACCCTCATAGTCCGCAAATGGAAGCCCTAAAACACCCCTTAAAAGACAATGACGAAAGAAGACACTATCAATCGGATCAATGAATTCCTATCCGAGGAGTTTGAAGTAGAGGTAGGAAGACTGCAGCCCGACGCCATCCTGAAAGATACCCTGGAGCTCGACAGCCTGGACTATGTAGACCTCGTAGTACTGCTGGAGAGTAATTTTAGTATCAAGGTAAAGCAGGAAGACTTTACCTCTATCCGTACCTTTCAAGACCTGTATAACTACGTCATAGCCAAGACTCAGGCATAATGGCTCAGTGGGAGGGCAAAAGCAAAGGTACGCCACTCGGCTACCGCATTTTCGTGGGCATACTCCGCTATCTCGGTCTCTGGCCGGCCTATGTGCTGCTCACATTTGTAGTACTGTACTACTTCCTCTTCTCGTGGTCTTCTACCAGGCATATCTATAGTTTCTTTCGCCGCCGCATGCACTTTGGCATCGCGAAATCCGTGGGCATGGTTTATTGGAACTACTTCATGCTGGGGCAGAGCCTGATAGACAAAGTAGCGATACTCTCCGGTCTGTCTGCCAGATTTACCTCTCATAGCAATGGAGCCGAGAATATAGAGCGCATGGCTGCTGCCAGGCGCGGTGCTATCATGCTCGGCGCCCACCTGGGCAACTGGGAGATAGCAGGCCACTTTATAGCCCGCTATGATACGGTGATCAATGTGCTCATGTATGATGGTGAGCATGAGCACATCAAGGCTCTAATGGAATCCGTGATCGGGGGCAAGAAGTTTAACGTGATCCCTATCAGAGAAGACCTGAGTCATGTCTATCTGATGAGTGAGGCGCTGGCGCGTGGTGAGACCATCTGTATGCACGCCGACCGCTATGTACAGGGTGCGCGTGCGCAGGCAGTCGAGTTTATGGGAGAACCTGCATTATTCCCTACCGGGCCGTTTCAGCTCGTCAAGGCATTAAAAGCTCCTTTCACCTATGTATATGGCGTCAAGACCGGACCGACGCACTATGAGTTTTATGCCAGGCCGCCCAAAGAGGTTAGTGACTTTGCCAACCTTGACGCAATGATGAAGGACTATGTGACCGATCTGGAAGGTATGGTGAACAAAGCCCCTTCACAATGGTTTAATTATTATAACTTTTGGAAGAAATAGCGCATTTAGGAACGCCGTTTGCACTACATTGCTGAGGCTATTGCAAGCATAGAAAATGTGAAGTATGAAAAGTGCCCCTGACACCCTGCCGAATGGCAAGACAAAAGAACTAAAGGCCATAGCCCGTATCAAAGTGCGGTTTCACGAGTGTGATCCGCTGGGTATCGTATGGCATGGCAACTACCTCAAATACTTTGAGGACGCCCGTGATGCCTTTGCAGAGAAGTATGGCTTTGACCTGTATTCCTTTTATCAAAGGGGCTATGCTACGCCGCTTATACACTCAGAGGCCACCTACAAGCGCCCCCTGCGCTATAAGGATATTGCCTTTGTAGAGGCTCATTATATCAGGACTGATGCGGCCAAAATCATTTTTCACTACCGTATCAAAAATGAAGCAGGCGACCTGATCTGCACCGGCTCTACCACGCAGGTCTTTGTGACCAATGGTACTATGGAGCTAGCGCTGACTGTGCCGGATTTTATCACTGAGTGGATGCATCAGGTAGGCCTCAGGTAGTCATGTCATCTCCCGTTTATATTGTGGCTGACAGTGTCATCTCTCCGCTGGGAAATACCTCCGCAGCGTGCTATACAGCCGTGGAACGCGGTGAGTCGGGCATCACATTGGTCGAAGATACCCACCTGTCGCCACAGCCCTTCTACGCCGCACGTATAGATGACAGTACACTGCCGGAGCTAAGTGAAGCACATACGCGCTTTGAAAGACTCTGCATCCTGTCCGTAAACGATGCGCTCTGTCATACTTCTATCAGGCTGGATAATAAGGACACCATCTTCATTCTCTCCACTACCAAAGGAAATATAGAGCTGCTGGCCGAAGGCGCTCCTGATAATGAGCTGTCGCTCACTCGCTCTGCAGATCGTATTGCAGCGCATTTTGGCGCAGTCCATAAACCTATAGTCGTCTCTAACGCCTGTATATCAGGCGTGCTGGCCATCATCACTGCGAAACGACTGATCAACTCTGGCAGGTATAAACATGCAGTAGTGACAGGCGCGGATGTGCTGTCAAAGTTTGTGGTGTCTGGCTTCCAGAGCCTCATGGCTATGAGTGATGAGCCCTGCCGCCCCTTTGACAAAGGGCGCAAGGGAATCAATCTCGGAGAGGGCGCTGCGACGGTGGTTTTGACCAATGATATATCTCAGGTACAGCAGGATAGCATCCAGGTACTCGGCGAGGGCCTGACCAATGATGCCAATCATATCTCCGGCCCATCACGCACCGGTGCTGAGCTGGCAGATGCGGTGATCAAGGCACTGCAGCGTAGCCGGGTGAGTGCAGCCGACATTTCGTTTGTCTCAGCACATGGCACCGCTACACTATACAATGATGAGATGGAGAGTAAAGCTTTTGAACTGGCCGGTCTCAGTGAGACGCCCCTGCACAGCCTAAAGGGTTACTTTGGCCACACGCTCGGTGCAGCAGGCGTGATAGAGACTGTCATGACCATTCACTCACTCCGTGAGCACAAGATCCTGAGCAGCCTGCACTACCATGAAAACGGCGTGTCCGGTAGTATCACTGTCAATACTTCCATGCTTTCCTCTGATAGGAATCATGCGCTGAAGACAGCATCGGGCTTTGGTGGCTGCAATGCTGCTATTGTGTATAAAATACCCACTGGCACGGAGCACACAAAAAAATAGAAATCTGTAAATTAGCCTCACCTAAAACACTTTTGTCATGACAACTGAGCTAGTAGATGTACTGGTGATAGGCGCCGGACCGTCAGGCACTGTAGCAGCCTCTATCATCAATAAAGCAGGCTATAAAGTCAAAATCGTAGAGAAGGAGCAATTCCCCCGCTTTGTGATAGGAGAAAGTCTTCTGCCCAAGTGTATGGAGGCGCTGGAAGCGGCAGGTTTTCTACCTGCAGTCAAAGCACACGGGTTTCAGGAGAAATTCGGCGCCAAGTTCGTCAATGACAGCGGCCAGATCATGGACTTCAATTTTTCGGATCAATTTACAGAGGGCTGGTCGTGGACCTGGCAGGTGAAACGGGCAGAGTTTGATACCCTGCTGGCAGAGGAAGTGCAGAAACTGGGCGTGGAGATAGAGTACAAGACCACCGTGACAGGCATAGATTTGGGCAAAGATAAAAGTCTCATCAGTGTCACTACGCCGGAGGGTGAGAGTAAGCAGATACTGGCACGATTTATAGTAGATGGTAGCGGCTATGGCCGTGTGATACCACGCATGCTGAATATGGAGAAGCCGTCAAACCTGCCCCCGCGCAAAACGCTCTTCACCCACATCCGCGATACCCGGCGCAATAACTACATAGAGCCTAACCGCATCCTGATAGTAGACCACGCTCCCGGCGTGTGGGCCTGGTGCATACCATTCTCTGATGGTGTCACTTCGTGCGGCTTTGTGAGTGAGCCGGGCTTTTTTGATGCTTTCACCGGTACGCCTGAGGAGCAGCTCCGCGCCATCATAGCCAGCGACCCTAATATCGCAGAGCGCTTTGAGGGCTGCGAGTTTCTTTTTGAACCGCGCACCATACAGTCATGGTCAGCCACCTGTGATAAGTTTTATGGCGATGGCTTTGTGCTGACTGGCAATGTGACCGAGTTTCTCGATCCGGTATTTTCATCAGGTGTCACTCTGGCCGTGACCTCCTCCCGCCTCGCCGCTGACCTGGTAGTACGCCAGCTAAACGGCGAAGCAGTAGACTGGCAGTGTGAATACATGGATGTGATGATGATGGGTGTAGATACCTTCCGCACGTATGTGATGGCCTGGTATGACGGCAGGCTGCAGAAGATATTCTTTAACGACTACCGCCCGGCCGATGTAGTCAATAAGATATGCTCCGTACTGGCCGGCTACGTATGGGATGAAAAGAATGAGTACGTCAAAGACTCCGAAAATCAGGTGAACCGCCTGGTGCGCATGATAGACCTGAGCCGGCAGATAGAGGCATAAGGCAAACCAGGATAAATGCCAGAGCCCTTTATGCGGAGCAATTCTTGCATTTATCTTGGCTGCGATTCCTACCGCTTAAATTTCAATAAATAAGTATCGGGATTCTTCAGCTGGTACACGATCTCAAACTTATCCATGTTCTTCTGCACCGCAGGCACAAGATACTTGGGCGTAGAGCTGAAGCCTAGCTGCTCGATCACCACGTAGTCTACCTTATTGTCGCGAAAGAACTGGAGCACCTCTTTATCATCCAGGGAGGGCTTGTCTCCCACACAGGTCCTGTCAGAGTAGTAGATAAACATATCCGCTTTGCGCGCGCTAAAGATGGCATCCTTTGGCGTATGGTCTTTGGCCCAGCGGGCTATGTCAAAGTAATTCTGATAGTTGGGCGGCATCTGCTGCTCTGACTGGTCTTCCAGTGCCCCTATCGCCTTAGTATTCATCAGGCCAAAGAGGATAAAAACATAAGGCGCATAGGTCAGCCTGCCTTCTCCTGCGGCCAGTGCAGCGAATTCCTTCACACCATACAGCACAAGAAAGATGGCGATAGGTATTAGTGGCAGTATGAAGCGTATGCCGCCCCATACATCAGGCCAGATCATCAGTATGGCCAGGGTGCCGCCTATATAGCCCAGCAGCAGCAGGCGCAGGTCCTTTAGCCGCCAGATACCCCACAGCGCCAGCCCTATGATCAGTATCCCCAGCAGCCAGAGGCCGCCTTTGGCTTTGCCGTCTTCTTTTACATAGGCACTGTGAGTCTCCGGGTCGTCGAGGTTCATAGACAATACACCCACCGGGATATCCATAGAGGTATAGCGTTCAAAGTTGTTTTTGATACGCTCCATAAAGGTGGCAGAGGTCAGGTTTCCCAGCTCGGGTTTGTATGGATTGACCTGCATGAGCTGGCCCATGTGAGAGCTGCCAAGGTTTTTGTCACGTATGTAGCCCGGCAGCGCCAGCAGGCCGAAGCCCAGCACAACTACCACCAGTCGCTTCCAATCCTTTGCAACCAACAAGTATAAACCTGTTCCGGCAACTAGCGCTATAGCGGTCGTTTTGGTATAATAGCAGCCCGCTATACACAGCACTGAGAGGTAGAGCCATGGGCTCTTGACGTCCCGCACATCCTGCACGGCGCGGAGGAAGAAATACAACGCCAGCATGCTGACGAAGAGGAAGGGTATCTCGCTCATTGTGATCGTAGCGCTGCGCAGCAAGTGCGAGTTGAGCGCTGTGAGAAAGGAGGCCGCAAAGGCAAGAACCGCAGAGCTCGTCAATCTCTTCACGATAAAGTATAGTAGCAGCAGCGAGCCATACAGCATCAGCCCGTTCATAAAATTGATACGGTCCTGATCGTCGCCCAGTACCTTGATAAAGACAGACAGCAGTGCGGGGTATCCTATGGGAAAATGCGTATGCGGCGCGTGGTGTATATCTGTAGCATTGGTAAAGCCTTGGCCTGTGGCGATTCGCTTACCCAGCAGGTAGTAGGCAAAGTTGTCACCATTCATATCCGGATTGTGGTCAAATATAGCGGAGTACACAAACCAGAAAAGAATCGTGATGATGGCCAGGTGTGTCCAGTCTGCAAACTTTGCAAGAGAAAAAGAAGACGCCCTGGGTGCGGGCTTTTTAGCTGCTGCTTCAGCTTTTTTGACATGGATCGGTTTGGTCTTGGCCATCTCTGATTGCACTTTTGGGTATAACCCAAAGGTAGAAATTTCAAGAATTAGAGGCGGAATATTTGCCCTGTCAGCTATTCTGGTGCTAGCGCCTGCCCGCGGTAGCAAGGAACGCGAACACCTGAAACACAATCATCACTTTTGACTCCGGCAATAATTATATCATCACTGGCATTTTAAATCTCCCTTCAGGGAGATTTACAGTGTTGCCTTAAATCCTTCCCTTTGGGCTGTAAACTTATTTTAGGACTTGACAGGAGAGGATTTAGGAGAGGTTTTTTACTCCACCCAGCTCATATAATACGTCGGATCCTCTATCTCCAGCGCATCCTTGCAGATCAGCAGCGGGTGAAAAGTATCTACCATCACGGCCAGTTCGTGCGTTTCCTTTTTTCCTATGCTCTTCTCTACCGCCCCGGGATGAGGCCCGTGAGGGATGCCTATCGGGTGCAGTGTGATCATACCGCGCTCTACGTGCTTGCGGCTCATAAAGTCGCCATCTACGTAGTACAGCACCTCGTCACTGTCTACATTGCTATGAAAATATGGCGCAGGGATAGACTCCGGGTGGTAGTCATACAGGCGTGGCACAAAACTGCATATCACAAAGTTGCGCGCCTCAAAGGTCTGGTGTACTGGAGGCGGCTGGTGTACGCGGCCGGTGATCGGCTCAAAGTCATGTATGGAGAAAATGAATGGATAGTGGCAGCCATCCCAGCCTATGGCGTCAAACGGATGATGCCCATAGTGGTAAGGATATAGCATATCCTCCTTTTTGATCTGCACTACAAAGTCGCCCTTTTCATCATGCGTGGTCAGATTCTCCGGTGTGCGGATATCCCGCTCGCAAAACGGTGAATGCTCCAGCAGCTGCCCAAAATCATTGCGGTATCGCTTGGGATAGGTCACAGGAGAAAAAGATTCAACTATAAAGAGTCTGTTGTCCGGCGTGTCAAACTCCATCTGGTATATCGTACCGCGCGGTATCACTATATAATCTCCATAACCGAATTTCAGTTCTCCGAATATGCTCTTCATCCTGCCTGTACCCTCGTGCACGAAAATCACCTCATCTGCACCGGAGTTTTTGTAGAAGTAGTTTTGCATGGAGTGCTGCGGCGCAGCTAGAGCGATGTACACGTCTTTATTGACCAATACGTACCGGCGCGATTTCAGGTAGTCTTCTTCCGGCCTCACTTTGAAGCCTTTGTAGCATCGGTTTTGCAGATTTTTTTCTGCTGCTATTTTGGGTGCTACATTGATGGGAAAGTCTACCTTGGTCACTGCGGTAGGCGGATAGGTATGATAGATCAGAGAGTATAGATTAGAGAAACCCTCTGTGCTGACCAGCTGCTCTGAGTAGAGCCCTCCACCGGGCTTTTGAAACTGTGTGTGCCTCTTGTGAGGTACTTGTCCCCTGCTGATAAAATGTGGCATGTCTATATATTGTGATCTCTGGCGACCTGATTATTTGGCACAGTAAAGTTATATAAAAAACAAACCAACATCCTGTGACGAATATCAGCCGGCAGCAAAGCCGGCGAAGCAGACCGGCATTTGTCGTCAGTTACATCTGGGTGGGGCAGATAGAGCCTATCGGGGGATTATGTTTGACTCCCATATATCGATTTACAGGAGCAGCTTGAGTATGATACAATGCTGGTCTATGTATAAATATACATTGGCAGGAGTTGTCGCCTTTCGGAGATAGTCCGTTCGCTGAAGCAGATCAAATACCTGATGCCGGATTATTAATATCACCTGTCAGGCTGCCAGTCTTGTCCTTGCGATGCCGTGTCCTGTATATGGCAGCTGCTATCAGCCCAATGGCTATGACACCTATAGCTATTATCCAGAAATAACCGCTGGTGGTGCCATCTGACACTGTAGTACTATTATCAGCCTGGGCATACAGCGTGCCCATACCGGCCATCATCACCGCTATGAGTGAGAGGATCACTGTTTCTATCTTTTTCATAATGTATTGATTATAGTGAGTGAATATTTTCAGACTCCGGAGCCGGGATTATCTATGGACTGAGTAGTACGGGGTGTTGGCTCAGTCTTATCCTGGTTTTGTATGCCTCCCAGATTATTTCTGCGATTTTTGACCATATAAAAAATACCTACACCCAATACCACTACACCCACCCCGATCAATACGGCCCCAATGGCCGTCATACCGGTATCTACTTTTTTATCAGCCACTGATGTCGTACTGGTAAATCCGTTTGCGTCTGCAGTATCCTGCGCTCTCACTGAGTAGCATGCTGCCCATACGGTCAGAGCCAGCAGGAGTACATATATGCGTATATATTTCATGTCAGTATCTTTACGCCTTGTGCCGCAAGGTTCATACCACGCTAAGACCTCCCCATACTGGGGCATTTTTGTAGTGTCATGACGGTGAATGCGATATATTTACCAGCCATCGCGGCCGTAGCTCCCTCAGCGGTTGCCTCAGATTTGCTATTTTCGCGGTATCTCATTTATGCTCAGGTACAAAGCTGACAGGCGCACACTGGTCTTCGTAGCACTCTACTATGCTGTGGCTATAGCGCCATGGTTTCGGTATCCATATATGACTGCATGGGAGATGGTAGCATGGGTGGTGATGAACTGTCTGTTGAGCTTTTTTTGCGCTGTGATAGTGCACAATACGATACACGCTCCTATCTTTTACAGTCGCCGGTTAAACAGGCTTTTTCAGTTTGCACTCTCCTTTAGCTACGGACACTCCGTGAGCGCCTATGTACCGGGGCATAATTTCAGCCACCACAAGTACACTCAGGAGCGCGAGGATGCTATCAGGACTACGAAAGCGCGCTTTCGGATCAATATCTTTAATCAGCTTTTTTTCTTCTATCTCATGAGTGGAGATATATTGAAGGGCGAGTTTGCCTTTGGGCGCAAGATGTACTATGAGCGCCCGGAGTGGTTCTGGCAATATGCGCTGGAACTGGGCCTGGTAGTAGCCGTCAATATTATCTTGCTGCTGATAAACTGGAAATGTATGCTCCTATTCTGGCTCATACCCCATCAGTATGCTGCATGGGGTATAGTGGGGACTAATTATTTTCAACATGATGGTGCAGATGACAAGCATCCCTATAACCATAGCCGAAACTTCAGCAGCCCGGTACTAAACTGGCTACTATTTAACAATGGCTATCACGGTGCTCACCACAATAAGCCCAACCTGCACTGGAGCCTGCTGCCGGAATACCACGCCAAACACATGCGGCCTAACCTGCATCCCAACCTGGACCGTGTATCGCTGCTCAGCTATCTCATAGAGGCTCACATTTATCCGGGAAAAAGAGTAGACTACCTGGGCAACCCCATAGTATTGCCACCGGCAGAGGCCGATCTCGACTGGGTAGGCGAGATCAACGTAAGACAGCACGAGGATGATATGGCCGCTTAGTACCTAAAAAATTACTGCTTGATAATATGATACGAAGCGCCGTGCTCCCCATTGGCCACCCGTACTATATACTGCGCAGGAGCGAGCGCTTTCACATCCAGATACGTCACTGAGGCGTACTCCGGCAGATATCCGCACCCGACCATACGCCCATCCAGTGTATAGATGCTATAGAGCATATCTTTTGAGTCGGCTATAGTAGCTATGCATAGCCTGCCGGTAGTCACAGTAGGATATACATTCAGCCCGGCGCGAAATGCAATATCGGCCATACCCGTGGTGGTATGAGTGGTGTCCACACCTGTGTTTGAGCCGGTCGTATCCACCATGCTGGCAGAGTCTACGATCACTCCACCGCCTCCGCCGCCGCCGTGACATGCGTTGGCGCATGTAGTAGGATTATTATTCAGCGCACCATACATGCCATGCCTGGTGCAGCTGCCGGAGCCGGTGGCTGTCAGTTTGCCGTACTGGAATATTAAAAATACCGCTGTGAAAACAATAAAGGCTGTATACGTTTTTTTCATAAGGAGAGTATTTAGGATGATGCAATAGGCCGCGTGTCTTTGTTTCCTAAAGATAATACAAAAAAAATGTAAAGATTGTCATAGCTGAGTCAAAAAAATATGACAAAACCTTTGAGCTATGGCGTAGTGCTCGGATGATACTACCCTACTTAGGCACGATGATAGAGTAGTATTTCACTGCATACCCAGCCCACACCCCCACTACACTATCGCCTGATATATTGGATTTGACCCGTAGCGGCGCTGAGAAGGGGCTACCTCCACCATCATTCTCCAGTGTATTAAAAAAGTCATAGGTGCGGCTGTCTATGTTTGCCCATTTGAGCGTCACAGTATCCCCCTTCCAAAAATATCCGTATGTAACAGGATCTGGACTCACAATGTACCCCGGTATACCTCGCTCCAGCGGTAGCGTGAGCGTCTGTCCTACCCACAGCTTATCATCATACACGGACCCTGAATAAGGTGTATAAAAAGGTTCGTCATTGCGCTGTGTCCAGTACCTGATGAAATGCCCATTGCTGGGTGGTACAGTGATAGTAGCCATGACATTGACCAGGCTGTCATTATTCGGTGCATTGCGTATGCTGAGCCCATCTATGCCCAGCGCCTGAGGTATAGTAGTGTAGGAGGTCAGAGTTTTATTGCCTACATGGATATTGAGATGATAGGTATGCTGCTCAGCGCCGCAGTGAGGACAGTTGCCCGTATTGTAGTATGAGGCCAGCTCACTCAGTGGGAGCGTATAGACGCACACATCGGGTACAGATGACGAGTCATATACCGTCACGCCCAGAGAGTATAGCAGCGTCCACTTCAGAGAGTCAGGTATGGCAGTCAGATCGCGCAGGCAGATCTCCTCCAGCGGTATGTGTGTGCTATCGCCATCTATGGTCATATACATAGCCGCTCCATGCAGAAAAAACGCACCCAGATCATTAATGTTCAAATCTCCAAATACACGGGTACTCCGGGTGAGCAAAACCACGGGAGGTTTGCCATTTTCTATATTGCCATCTACCACCGTGCTGGTACCCAGATCTGGTAGATTGCCGGTGATATCTTTGGTACATGCCGATGAGATCAAAGCAGCTGATGTAGCTGCCAAGAGCAAACGCAAATAGATATGCCGTAAGGATCGTATCATTTTATCCGCCAAATTTAAAATTCCAGGTAATAGATGGTAGAATCGGGAAAAGTGAAACCTGCTTCAGAGATGTCTTTATACTGCCCGTGTATGGATTCCCCTGTACATCTACATAGACGAAATAAGGGTTCAGCCGGCTGTAGGCATTGTAGATAGACAGATTGAGGTCAGAGTGCAGTTTAGGAAATCTCCTGTGCCGGAATGTATATGTGACACTGAGATCCAGGCGATGGTAGGCAGGCAGGCGATAAAAATTTCTCGGGCCATATATCTCATGGATAGTCCCCTCCTGGTAGAAAAGCTGCACGGGCAGGGTAGTTGTATTGCCGGAGGCGTAGACAAAGGTCGCTCCCAGCTTCCAGCGTTGATTGATCTCGTACATCAATACCACATTCAGGTCGTGGCGACGATCATACTTGGCAGCAAACCATTGATCATTATTGATACTCGGAAACTTGCGCTGCGTCCATGCCAGGGTATAGCCTATCCACCCCTGAAATTTGCCACGCGCCTTTTTGAGGAAAAACTCAGCGCCGTAGCTCCTGCCCTTGCCGAAAACAAAGAAGTCCTCCACATCCTGGTCTATACCGGGCACATTATTGTCTCCATACTCTATCTGATTAAAAAGTTGTTTGTAGTAGCCCTCAATGGAGGCCTCAAACATATTGTCATGAAAATTTTGGAACACCCCGAGGGAATACTGCAATGCCATTTGCGGCTTCACTTTCAGCGTGCTGGGCACCCAGAGGTCAAATGGCAGCGTAGTGGTAGAGTTTGATACCAGGTGAATGTACTGCTTGGTCAGAGAGAAGCCGGCCTTGATAGAGGTAGATTTAGCCACCTTAAAGCGAGCGCTGGCTCTGGGCTCCAGACCGTAGTAGGTCTTGACGGGCTGGTCCAGGGCGTAATTCAAGCTATCTATCTTAGCACCCGTCGAGTCAAAAATGCTCTTCTTGTACGGTCCCGCCAGGCAGAAGAGTGATGCCCGCAGCCCCAGATTTATCTTGAGCCATTTATTGACCTCAAAGTCATCTGCTACGTATGCCGCTAGTTCATGCCCGTACTTAGAAGAGGTGTTTGTATTCTGTATGCTCACAGAGTCAAAAACGCCCTGCGTCTGGTATGGTGTGAGCATGTGATTGGTATAGTCTACGCCAAACTTCACCATATGCCCCACGAGTGGCGAATAATCAAAGGCCAGCTTGGCACCGAGGTCACGGGTATCGCTGCTGACCCCAAAGATAACACCCCGGTAGTCAGACTTGATATCAAAGCGATAATCATTATAAATGAACATCGCATTCATAAACAATTTATCGCCAAAGATATGGTTCCAGCGCCCCGTCACGGTGCTGTTTCCCCACGGGAAATGAATATTAAAATCGCCCTCCGGTGCCTTGAAGTCAAAGACATCCCGCCCGAAGTAGGCACTGACAAACAGTCTATCTTTGTCTGATACGATATAGTTCAGCTTAGCATTTAGATCATAGAAGTAATATCCATCCTTCTTGTATTTGCCGCCCTGATAGGTAGCCAGAAAGGGTTTGGTGAGCAGATCTATATACGTACGCCTGCCGGAGAGGATGATGGAGCATTTATCCTTTTTGATAGGACCCTGTATAGTCAGGCGTGATGCGATGAGTCCTATACCGCCCGCTACCTCCCAGTGCTTCATATTGCCTTCACTCATCTTCACATCTACCACAGAGGAGAGCCGACCGCCATATTGGGCGGGCATAGCCCCCTTCTCTATCGCTACCGAGCGCACCGCATCAGAGTTGAATACCGAAAAGAAACCAAAGAGGTGTCCTGTGTTATATACCACGGCCTCATCCAGTAGCACCAGATTCTGATCGGGCCCGCCCCCGCGCACGTAGAAGCCCGTATTCCCCTCTCCTGCAGCCATCACACCCGGCAGCAGCTGGATCGTTTTCAGCACATCTACCTCACCCATAAAGGCCGGGATTGATTTCACAGTCTCAATATTGAGCTCCTGCCTACCCACGGCAGTGCTGGTCACGTTAGCATCTTTCTTTTCGGCGGTGACCACTATTTCCTTTGTAGCCATAGCAGATGTGTGCAGATCAAAGTTCATTTTGACATTGGCTGTGAGGTCCAGTGGCACAGACTGGGTCTCATAGCCTACGTAGGAGACCTTAAGCGTATAATGACCCGCCGGGAGATCGAGAGAGTAAAAGCCATAGTCATTGGTATTGGTTCCTTTGGTCAGCTCTACCACAGCTATGGTAGCCCCCAGCAGCCCTTCACCATTGGCAGTGTCTTTGATATAGCCGGAGATAGTGTATTTAGGCACAGACTGTGCAGGCAGCGGGCAGATAGCAGCAAGGCCCAGAAGAAGCAAAAAAAGACAACGTAAAGATCTCAGCATAGGGTGGCAGTTCGGACTGCGAAAATAAACCAACCTGCTGACATGCGCCGATACCACCACATGATATTCAATCGAATGTGGGCTAAATAACGGTGAAAGAAAAATGGTAGAGCAGAGATGAGCGCACAGCTATTGATACGACCACATGCAATACCTGGTAGCTGTTGAGGTGAGTAGTCAGATCCGGGCTTCGAGTATATTATCTCGTAGCAGCGATAGATACTCTGCCGCCTGCCTCAGACGCGAGCCATACCAGGAGAACATCTCTCCATCTACGATCATGACCTTAGCCCTCGGGCATAGCTGCTGAAACTCTGCGATATGCTTATCGGTAAAACTATAAGGCTCAGAAGATAGGAATATCAGATCTGGCTGAGACTCTGTCAGGCGTGCAGCCGTGACCTCCGGGTACCGTGATAGGCCGGCAAAAGCATTTCTCACACCTAGTATCCCCATCATATAATCTATAAAAGTGTGATGCGCCGCTACCATATACGGCTTGCGCCAGATCAGATAGGCGGCGGTCAGTCCATCGGGCAGCTGTCTATGTCGTACCAGTGCTGCAAATTCATTTTGTATCTCAGCCACCAGGTCTCTGGCCGTCAGCTCTGTGGCCGTCATATCCCCTATGGCTATCATCATCTGATAAGCATCATGCAGGGTATATATATCGCTCATCCATACAGGAAAACTCTTTTGCAATGCAGCAATCCCCTCCGGATAGTTCTCTTCTTTATTGCCAATAATGAGGTCAGGCTCCAAAGCCTTTATTTTTTTCAGGTCAAAGTCTTTTGTGCCTCCTATACGCTCCTTTTTGCAGACCTGATCCTCCGGATGGATACAGAATCTGGTCAGGCCCACTACCCTATCTCCCAGGCCCAGGTCAAACAGCAACTCTGTCTGAGACGGCACCAGAGAGATGATACGCCGGGCAAACTCCGGCACCTCCACTGACTGTCCCATCTGATCTATATAGGTGCTCACTCGTATTGGTTTTGCAAATTTAAAATTGGCATAAATTCTGCTAGATGTGACTCAAACATTTCAACCGCTCATACATGAAGAATTCAATCATTGCAGGGGTCGTATTGCTGATCACGGCCTTAGGCGCGGCCAGCTGCCGCAAAGATATATATGGTTGCACAGATCCATACGCATCTAACTATGCACCCAATGCTAATGTAGATAATGGCTCCTGCACATATGTCCGCTATGGCAATGTTATGTTTTGGACAGATAGAAATGAGGGTACTGTTCAGATCACGATCGGTGGCCAGACCAGTACTATTACCGGCTATGTGACCGGAGGCACACCCAGTTGTGGTAATACTGTATCAGCCAATTTCTCCTTGGAGGAAGGTACTTATACTTACAATGTAGTAGCGGGACCATCCCCGGCCTATCCGCAGGGCTACACATATACCGGGACCGCAGTGGCCCAAAACGGTATCTGCAACGCTTATCAGCTATAACCAATCAGGCCAGTGCCTCTATCAGGTCAAACTCAGTGATGATAGTCCAATCACTGGTGGGTAGCTGCACCATCACTGCGGTATTATCTTTTGATATCTGCCTGGAGATCTCTGATACAGATGCATGATAGGCTACCGCAGGGAAACCACCTCCCATCACCTCGCCTACGCTCCGCTCACGGCTTTGATGGTCATCCATTAGCAGCTGGAGTATGAGATTCTCAGACATACTGCCTACCAGTTTATTGTCTTCCAGTACAGGCAGTTGTGTGAGGCCGTTTTTCTTCATCAGCTTAAAAGCATCCGCTACTGTTTCATTTGGCGACACCGATACCAGCTGCTTGAATCCCTTTTTGCGCTCTATGATCGTCTTGGCGGTCACCACCTCATCTACCAGAAAGCCCCTGTCTCTCATCCAGTCATCATTATATATCTTGCCTACATAGCGGCTGCCATGATCATGCAGGATGATCACCACCACATCTCCCTCCTGAAACTGATCGGCACGCTGCAGCACCCCCTGTACAGCCGCGCCCGCCGAGTACCCGGCAAAAACGCCCTCCTCCCTGGCCAGCCTGCGGCACATGATGGCTGCATCTTTATCACTTACTTGCTCCACTGCATCTATCACGCTAAAGTCAAAATTGCCAGGTATGATATCCTGGCCGATACCCTCTATGAGATAGGGATAGGCCTCCTTCATATCCTTTTCGCCGGTTTCCTTATATTTCTTCAGTATAGAGCCGTAGGCATCTACGCCTATGGTCTGAATGGCCGGATTCATCTCCTTCAGGTACATAGAGGTACCCGTCACAGTACCGCCTGTGCCGATAGTAGTCACGTAGTGTGTTATTTTGCCATCGGTCTGGTCCCATATCTCAGGCCCGGTAGAGAGATAGTGTGCCTTGCGGTTTGAGAGGTTTTCATATTGATTGGCAAAAAATGAATTGGGTATCTCCCTTGCCAGCCTCTCACCTACCTGATGATAGTTGCGCGGATCATCATGAGCCACGTTGGTAGGGCACACTATCACCTCAGCACCGAGTGCGCGCAGTATATCTACCTTTTCCTTACTCTGTTTATCTGTAGTGCTGAAGATACACTTGTAGCCTTTCACAGCTGCTGCCAGTGCTATGCCCATGCCGGTATTGCCCGAGGTACATTCTATAATGGTACCACCCGGCTTCAGTTTACCCTCTATCTCCGCATCTATCACCATCTGATATCCTATGCGGTCTTTGATCGAGTTGCCGGGGTTAAAGTATTCTACCTTCAGCAGCAGGTCTGCCTTGATACCTTTACCTATTTTATTCAGTCTGACCAGCGGGGTGTGGCCTATCGTTTCCAGGATATTGTTGTAAACCTTCATGTCTCTTCACTTTGATACGGGCTCAAATATCACAAAATCCCCCCAATGGCCGACCATCGGTAGACTAATTGTAGATAAGTAATGGGAAAGGGAGGAGGGGGACAAAAAAAAATGGCCACCTCTTTCGAGATGACCACTTTGAACCTATGAAAACGTAGTACGAAGATAAGGATCCGCAGCACTCTTATCCAAATTTGTACTTAAATTTTTACATTTTTTAAAAAATCAGTAATGCTATATGCTTACAAAACAATTCAATACAAAAAAAATGGCCACCTCTTTCGAGATGACCACTTTGAACCTATGAAAACGTAACACAAAGATAAGGAGCATCCTCCAATCTTGCAAGTTTTTCAAAAGAATCTTGAGGATTTTCATCCCCGTATTTGATGCATTTACCGAATTTGGCTTTTGGATCAGGTGTTTTCAGTCACTATCCGCTCCAGATTTTCTAAAAAGCTGAGTGTAGCGGGGCATCTTGGCGAATTATTGATGTATAGCTTTTCATTGACCTGATGATAAAAGTCCCTCCGCACATGATGCGGAAATCCGCTACAATCGCCAGGACGGATATCGTAGACGCGGCACTTATTATCCCTGCCGAGGTGCTGGCATGGCTGCTTTTTATTTACGATATCTCCGTTATCCTCATCCACGGTAAGGTACTTGTCAAAATACTGGTCAAAGGTCATACCTACGCGCTCTGCTATACGCTTGATCTCCGGCCTGGTAAAGGTAGGGGTCATGGTCTTGCAGCAGTTGGCACACTCCAGGCAGGCCACCTCCTGCCAAGCTGCCTGATCGGCTTGCTTGAGCATCTTCTGGAGGTTCTTAGGTTTTTTGCGGGCCAATTTTTTAAGAAACAGGGCGAGACCTTTCTTCTTCTGATGGGCGCGGCGCACTCTGGCGGCGACATTAAATTTCGGCATGTAAGGGGAGATATATTTAAAGGATAATACTAGAAAAGTTTTTCGAGGTCGGTGGCAGTATAGGTATGATTTCTCTCCACAAAGAAGCTCCCTGCCATGTTTTTAGTTTTTCCGGCCGCAAATAACCGGTAGAAAAATGCTATAGGTGAGAGAAAAAGAACAAAGACAACACCCAATATGATCCTGCTCGTCACGCCTCCTATCTGCTCTCCTATCCACTGCCAGCCGCCCGTCACTTTCTGCAATATATATGGTGAAAGCAAACCGGCCACCAGGACCAGCACCGCAGCTACCATCAGCCACCACTGATGAATCCTCCAGCCGATGAGGGTAAAGCCGATCCATATGATGGCAAGCGCTTTATACTGCTCTTTGCGTTTCTTCGTCATCGTATCAAAACATAGGATACACAAATGGTGCTACGGCAGAATTGCCACCTATCACTATCAGCACTCCTATCAGTAGCAGTACGATCACTATAGGCAGCAGCCACCATTTCTTCCTTACTTTGAGAAAGTCCCAGAGTTCTTTCAAAAATTCCATCCCTTATATTTTCAATCTAATTTAAACTGTTTTTTTGGCAAGAGGTGACTCATATCAGGTTGCTCTTGCTTGAGCAAGACATAACGGCCCATGACCAGTACGTCCATCTCAGTATTCATGAAGCATATGAGCGCATCCTCCGGAGTCAGCACGGGCGGCTCTCCCCTCACATTGAAACTCGTATTGACCAGCACGCCGCATCCAGTCTTAGCTTTAAATGCACTAAGCAGCTGATGATAGAGAGGATTGGTATCTCGGCTGACTGTTTGCACCCGCGCGGAGAAATCTACATGCGTGATGGATTGCAGAGTAGAGCGCTCAGTATATAGACGCTCCATCATGGGCTTGGTAGCATAATCTATGGGCACAGATTTTCTGATGGCGGGTGCCACATCTGCTACCAATAGCATATAGGGCGACTCTCGGTCCAGATCAAAGTATTGTCCCATATCCTCTAGCAGTACGCTGGGAGCGAATGGGCGAAACCCCTCGCGGTATTTGATCTTAAGATTGAGCCGCTGCTGCATATCCTTATTGCGTGGATCTGCCAGTATAGTACGATGGCCCAGGGCCCGCGGACCAAACTCCGCCCGGCCCTGGTACCAGCCTACCACCATTCCCATCTCTATCAGCTCGGCCACAGCCTCGCAGAGGCTGGTATCTGATAGATACTGTACCGATGCCGCTTTATAACGGTTGATCGTTTCCTTTATCTCATCATCTGTATAGGCAGGCCCCAGGTAGGCACCCTGCATGCCGTCCGGCCATTCATCAGATATACGAGAAGTGCCACCATATATATACTCAGCCGCCAATGCTGCACCGAGTGCCCCGCCGGCATCTCCGGCAGCCGGCTGTATCCATATATTTTCAAATATCCCTGCGCGCAATAATCTGCCATTGGCCACACAATTCAGGGCTACACCGCCAGCCAGGCACAGATTAGCCGATCCGGTCAATCTCCTGGCTTCTGTGGCCATCTTCAGTACTATCTCCTCCGTGACCTGCTGAATGGCCAGTGCCAGATCACAGTGGTATTGCTCTAACGGCTCGTCTTCCTTTTTGCGGCGCTTAAACCCAAACAGCTCCGCCCAACTCGCGTCCCGCGCCATCCGCAGCCCTACTGCATAGCCAAAGTACTGCTGATCCAGCCGTATAGAGCCATCATCCGCTATCGTTACCAGTTTCTCCTTGATTATATTTTTGAAGCGCTCTACACGCTCAGAGCCAGTTATACCATAAGGAGCGAGTCCCATGAGTTTGTACTCGCCACTATTGACTTTAAACCCCAGATAGTAGGTAAAAGCAGAGTACAACAAACCAACTGAATCGGGGAAATGTAGCTCTTTCAAAACAGTGATCTCACCTCCACGGCCATGAGAGATAGACGCGGTAGCCCACTCCCCCACTCCATCTACCGTGAGTATCGCCGCTTCGTGATATGGTGATGGATAAAAAGCGCTGGCGGCATGTGAGAGGTGATGCTCCGGGAAAAGCACTTTAAGCTTCTTGCGGTCGTACTCCATCACGTCCTCCAGTTCATCCTTTATGATATTGCGCAAGAATAGTTTCTCACGCATCCATACCGGCATTGCTTTCAGAAAGGATACAATACCCCGCGGGGCATAGCTATAGTATGTCTCTATGAGCCGCTCAAATTTGATGAATGGCTTGTCGTAGAAGACGACTGCATCCAGCTGATCTATGGTCAGTCCTGCGTACTCCAGACAGTAGCGCACAGCGTTTACCGGGAAACTATCATTATGCTTGATACGGGTGAAGCGCTCCTCCTGTACAGCCGCCACGATCTGCCCATCTACGGTGAGTGCAGCTGCGGAGTCGTGGTAATAGGCAGAAATGCCGAGAACTTTCAATGGAATATTTTACCTGCCTAAAGTAAACAAATCTGCAAGATCAGGTGGCTGAGGCTGAGAGGTAATTCTTCACATTACTCTCTATACGTGCCTGGATATCGTGATTATCTGCATGCTGAAACTTCTGTCCGGTCACACGCTCGTATAGCTCGATATACCGCTCGGTGATAGTGTGTACAAATTCATCCGGCATAAATGGCATGGTCTGTCCATCCTTGCCAGCAAAATTATTGGCCATCAGCCACTCCCGTACAAACTCTTTGGAGAGTTGCTTTTGCGGCTCGCCAGCAGCCTGGCGCTCTGCATATCCCTCTGCGTAAAAGTAGCGTGAAGAGTCAGGTGTGTGTATCTCATCTATCAGGTACACTTCACCATTGTACAGTCCAAACTCGTACTTTGTATCCACCAGTATCAAACCCTGCTTTGCGGCCATCTCAGTACCACGTGCAAAGAGCGCATAGGTATATTGCTCCATCTTAGCATATTGCCCGGGAGTCACGATCTTCTTCTCCAGTATTTCCTCTCGGCTGGCATCTTCATCATGCCCCTCCATAGCTTTCGCCGCAGGCGTGATGATCGGCGTAGGAAACTTATCATTCTCCTTCATGCCCTCAGGTAGGGCTACACCGCACAGGCTGCGCTTGCCCAGTTTATACTCACGTGCTGAGTGGCCGGCCAGGTAGCCACGTATCACCATCTCTACACGTATCGGCTCGCAACGCTTCCCTATGGATACATTGGGGTCAGGCGTAGCCTCCAGCCAGTTGGGGCAGATATCGCGGGTAGCATTGAGAAAGAACGCCGCTATCTGATTTAGCACCTGCCCCTTGTATGGGATAGGCTTGGGCAGGATGTGGTCAAACGCCGATATGCGGTCCGATGCTACCGCGATAATTCTATCTTTCAGGAAATAAACATCGCGGACTTTACCGTGATAAACATCCGTCTGTCCTGGAAAGTTGAAGTGAGTGTCCTTTATAGCGCTCATCTTGTCTGAAATCAGAATTTACTGAATTTTAGAATTAGCAGAATAATACAGAGTTTGAAAAGCTCAAATAGTTTGAGCTGGTTTGTAATTATTGTTGCTATTGAATATTAGTTTGTATTGCAAACTTGCCGCGCCGAAATTAATAAGAAGTCCCTTTTCAAACTGATATACCACCAGATAATTTTTAGCCTGGGCTAAATGAACATCCTCCAGATTGATGATCGCCTTTAACTCAACCATCAGTTTATTTTCTATTATAAAATCGGCGCGTCGTGTCCCTACCTCTATACCGTCATAAAATATCGGGTGCTCGACCTCACGTGCAAAATTGATTTTTGTCTTGCCCAACTCAATGGCTAAACACCTCTGATATATGACCTCCTGAAATCCATTACCCAGCTTATTATGAACCTGCATAGCACAACCAATGATCGCATAAGTGAGTTCATCCCTTTCCACAGCTTATCACAAGTTATTCATGCATTCAATTATGTCAATTCTTACATTCAGTAAATTCTGATTCAGAATATTCTGCTCAATCTTTCTTCAGCGTATCATACGCCTTGATGATCTCCCTCACCAGCCTGTGGCGCACTACGTCCGATTCATTGAGATGGATCACGGAGATACCGTTGATATCCTTTAGTATGCGGAGCGCTACCGGCAGGCCGGACTCATGCGCCTTAGGCAGGTCTATCTGCGTAGGGTCACCGGTGATGATGCACTTCGAGTTTGGCCCGATGCGGGTCAGAAACATCTTGAGCTGGGGAGAGGTAGCATTCTGCGCCTCATCCAGCAGGATGAAGGAATAGTCCAGCGTACGTCCACGCATAAAGGCCAGCGGGGCCACTTCTATTACACGATTCTGCATGTAGTAGGCCAGCTTGTCCATAGGGATCATATCCTCCAGGGCATCATAGAGCGGACGGAGATATGGATCTATCTTTTCCTTGAGATCACCCGGCAGGAAGCCGAGGTTCTCACCGGCCTCTACGGCAGGACGGGTCAGTATAATCTTGCGTACAGTTTTTTCCTTGAGTGCTTTCACCGCCAGGGCCACGGCAGTGTAGGTCTTGCCTGTACCTGCGGGGCCGATAGCAAAGAGCATGTCACTCTTCTCACACTCCGTCACCATCTGCTGCTGATTGGCAGTACGGGCGCGGATGATATGGCCGTTATTACCATGGACGATCACATTTTTGATCTCCTTGTCGCCTGCTACTTCTTTTTCCTCGCCTGTGAGGATGCGCTCCATCATGTCTTCTGTTAGCTTGCCGTGGCGCTCTACATGAGAGACCATGCGGTCTACCTTCTCCCGAAAAACGCTCAGGTCATCATCTATCCCTTCGGCTTTGATCGTATTGCCGCGGGAGACCATGCGCAGGGTGGGGAAAGACTTTTTGAGAAGGTTGAACTTGGAATTATTGACCCCGAAAAAATCCAGCGGGTCTATACCGTCTATGTGAATTGAGATCTCTGTCAAGTGCTACGTTTTAGTATTTGCAATCTATAACAATATTAGTGTCGGCTAATCAGGTCACGCTATCCACTTTCCCACAAGTTGTCCACCTAGTCCATTTCATCGATGCCATATATTTGTAGTATGCAGTATAGCGCGTGAAACAGATCGTCACCATCACCACAGACATGGGCGAGTCCGACTACTACCTCGGCGCGCTGAAGGGAGCACTGCTCTCCCGCTGCATAGATATACAGATAGTAGATATCGCTACACGCATCACCCCGTTCAAACTCCGCCAGGCTGCACACGTGCTGCGTCATGCCTATCCCTACTATCCCAAGGGTACGATACACCTGATGAATGTCAACTCTCCTGAGTCAAAAGGCCGCATGCTCTGCGTGCATTATCATGAGCAGTATTTCATCTTCTTTGATAATGGTGCGATCACGCTGCTCTTTGACACTGTGCCGCCGGAGACCTACCTGATCAATGACGATGTGAGCGAAAGCTCCAATATGCTCTTTGCCGAAGGCATCACCAACATCATCAATGCGATCACCTCGGGGCTCGGCCTGCCCATCATAGGCCACCGCATACAGCAGATGCGCAGCCAGCGGCTCATGATACCGCAGCACTCGGCGGGCTTTATCAAGGGTACGGTCATCTACTTTGACCAGTATGGCAATGCGGTAACAAACATCACCCGCCCCATCTATGACCAGTGTATAGGTGACAGCCGTGTGCGCATAGAGTTTGGCATTTACGAGATCAACAGGCTCTGCCGCCACTATGGCGAGGTAGATGAAGGGGAGCTGCTCGCACTATTCAACGGAGAACAGCGCCTGGAGATAGCGCTCAATAAATATAATGCAGCTAATATGCTCTCCCTCAAGCTCGATACGAGTTCCATTTTGGTGCAGAAAGTCGGTTAATCCGCTTGTAAACAGTTGAATTTTATCTATTTGTTAATTAACAACCGGCTATTGCTTTTTCAGTTTTCTTCGTAACCTTTCAATAACCGGTGCGTAAAAAACAATCAAAAAACAACAAGAATGAAAGTAACACGAGCCCTGTTTGTAGCAGCTTTTGCTGCCTCTAGTTTCTTTGCCAGCGCGGCCACTATGGTCAGCGTAGAGTGTACCCAGGTAGACGCCAAGACTTTCCACATCGCTGCCACCGGCTCTGAGGGCCCGGTAGCTGATGCACTGATCAACTATGATGTAAAGAACACCGAGGGCCGCACGCTGGCCAGTGGATACGGTAGCAATATCAACTTTGACGAGACGACTCTCGCCAAGGGTGAGGCCTACTCTATCACTATCTATACTCTCGCCAACGGTAATGTAGAATCTCAGACTATCACCCGCCACGCCGGAGTGAAGTAATCAAGATAGTTTTAAGTCGACTGAAGGGCCTGGTGTCATAGCCGGGCTTTTTTATTTGCGTGAGACGTTATCCACTGTCAGCCGTTCACAGTCCACGAAATTGCAATATCCTTTCGTTGACTGCGGACAGTCGACTGTTGACCTTTATTCACATTCTATACACCCGCCCTCCATTTTCTCCCCTTTTCTCCCTATTTTTGAGCGTGAGCGTTTTGAATGAAGAAACATACCGGGAGGTGCACAGCATCTTCTCGGCCTACCTCGAGCAGAAAGGACAGCGCAAGACCACAGAGCGCTACGCGATACTGGAGGAGATATATAGCCGCACAGACCACTTTGAGGCGGAGCAGCTATACACAGACCTCGTGGCCAAGGGCATCAACGTATCCCGCGCTACCATCTACAATACACTGGAGCTACTCGTCTCCTGCGACCTGATCAAGAAGCACCAGTTTGGCAAAAACCAGGCACAATACGAAAAATCATACGGCTACAAACAGCATGACCACATTATTTGTGTAGATTGCAAAAAAGTTGTCGAATTTTGCGATCCGCGCATACAGCAGATCAGAAGTATGATGGGCGAGCTGCTCAACTTTAAGATCACCCACCACACCCTCTACTGCTACGGCGTCTGTGGCACCTGCCAGGTACGCCGGGAGATGGAGCACAAGGCATCTAAAAACTAAACGATATGGAGATAAAGAAAGAAGTAAAAGACGGTGTAGCCGTGATCTACCTGAGTGGCAATCTGCTCGGAGAGAATGCCAACGGTCCCGTGCTGGACTACGTGAAGCAGCAGTTGGAAGGCGGTGTGAAGAAGGTTCTCTTTAACCTCACTGACCTGAAGTATATCAATAGCACCGGACTCGGCATGCTGATGACGACCCTGGCCAAGGTAAAGAATGCCGGCGGCGAGATGTATCTCTGCAATGTACCAGACCTGATGACCAAGATTCTCAAAATGATGAAGCTCGAGAGCGCATTCAGCATCTCTGCCTCTGAGGAGGAAGCTGTGAAAAGCCTGGCATAAACCAATTATTGACCTTATGAAATAGGGCCGCTGCGTGCGGCATTTTTGCTTTGCGAACGATAAAAAAACATAGCGTACTCAGTCTCAATAGCTTCTTAGTGGCAAACAGGCTCCAACGCACTTTGTAATACTAAATACTAACTACTTAATACTTTCTGAATAAATGTTCGTTGATATACTTTTAGGCTTGCAGTGGGGAGATGAGGGCAAGGGCAAAATAGTAGACTATCTGGCCCCCCAGTATGATGTGATAGCAAGATTTCAGGGTGGGCCCAATGCCGGCCACACGCTGGTGATAGATGGCGAGAAGACTGTGCTCCACACCGTACCGAGCGGCATCATGCATGGGAAGCCTGTCAATATCATAGGCAATGGCGTAGTGATAGACCCGGTGACCCTCGTACGCGAGATCACCACACTGGAGAGCAAGAACATACCGGTCAAAGGCCGCCTCTTTATCTCTAAGAAAGCGCACCTGATACTCCCTATGCACAGGGTGCTCGACGCCGCCTCTGAGGCTGCCAAAGGCCAGTCTAAGATAGGCTCCACGCTACGTGGCATCACTCCTACCTATATGGACAAAACAGGCCGCAATGGCCTCCGTATGGGCGATATTCTGTCGTCAGACTTCCGGGGTATGTATCAGCGTATCAAGGAGAAGCACCTCCACCTGGCGAAACAATATGATTTTGCATTTGACCTGACGGAAGATGAAACCAAATGGTTTGAAGCGATAGAGACGCTGCGCTCGTACGAGAACCTCATCGACTCTGAATACTACCTGAATAACATGATCTCTAAGGGCAAAACGATCCTCGCCGAGGGCGCACAGGGTACGATGCTCGATATAGACTTTGGCACCTATCCGTATGTGACATCGTCAAATACCATATCCTCCGGCGCCTGCAATGGCCTCGGTATCTCACCTACCAAAGTGAAAGAAGTGATCGGCATAGCCAAGGCCTACTGCACCCGTGTGGGTGGTGGCCCCTTCCCTACCGAGCTGGACAATGAGACCGGCGAACGCATCCGCCAGATAGGTTTCGAGTTTGGAGCTACGACTGGCCGCAAGCGCCGCTGTGGCTGGATAGACCTGCCTGCCCTGCGCTACGGCATCATGATCAATGGCATCACCCAGATAGCCATGACCAAGGCCGACGTGCTAAATGACTTTGACCAGATAGAGGCCTGTACACACTACCGGATCAACGGACAGCAGACCGACACGATACCATACGATATCAATGACGTACAGATAGATCCTGTGTACCGCTCCTTCCCGGGCTGGCGGCAAGATCTGGGCGGCTATGGCTCTGTAGAGGAGCTGCCTGAGAATCTGCGCAGCTACCTGACCTTCCTAGAGAGCCACCTGGCTACGCCTATCACCATGCTCTCCACCGGCCCTGAGCGCGAGAAGCTGCTCTTTAAGAATAAGCTGGAGGCGATAGTCTAGGCTCCAGTTGTTTTCTACAGGCTAGATGGCTAGCCACCCTTTGACATATCGGATATACTACATATATTTACAACTATCCTTTTGCACTCCATCCCCGGAGGATATTTAGCAAAGGAATACTCAGACCCTACGAAGCGTGCGATCCCCCGCACCACACACCGGCCTGATACTGTGCTGCCATCAAACAACCCACTATACCGACATGAAAAAAACTGCATTTGCCTGCCTCGCACTCTGCCTGCTATTTGCATCGTGCAAAAAAGACAACAGCTCTACCAATGGCTCCTACCCTCAGTACGACGCCGCTACCTGCTCAGATCATACTAACCTCACCGTGGCCGAGCTTCATGCCTATATGGGCGACTGCCACAAGGTATGGAGAGTATACAATATCACGGGAGATTCGCTCCTGAGCCCGGTACTCAATGCGTACTGGATCACTGAGACTGCCGACGGTCAGCAGCTCGGCGGTCAGGGTGCACTGCACTATAACCCCGGCAGCGCTACGTCAGTCAATCGCAACTTTTACAATGGCGGCGGGGTCATCACGATGCTGAATGGTCACGCGTACTTTTGCGTGAGCAATACCAGCGCAGGCACCGGAGACCCCTACAATTTTTGCGATATGGATATCATAGACAAATCCAGCTGCCGTGTTTATTGGGTAGATACAGCTACCCAGCAGCGCACTCCGCTGGGTATGTGGCGTGTCTATACTGACCCGCTGCCGGCAGACTTCAACTATCCTAACTATGATCAAGACCACCCCAGCGGCAGTGGCAATGGTAACGGAAACGGTAATGGCAATGGTAATGGCAACGGGGGCGGCAATAGCTCAGTATGCACCGGCAGCTACTCCAGCCCCTCCTCTGATGGCCAGCTCGATGCCTACTGCCATGCGGCGTACGTGTACCGCTGTGTCAATGGCGCTCCGCTCTCAGACCCTAGCGTGCAGAGCGTCTGCAATGCCTACAATCAGCTCAAGCCAGCCGGCACACCGCCATGCCCCTACTGCCAGTAGTGCGGTAGGCCGCTAGCCCTCCTTCCAACAAGCCGGAGGCGATAGCGTAGCAGCTATACCTCTATCCTGTACCCAAATGTACCACCGGTACAGGTGCGCCCGCCGTAGCGGTACAGTGATGGCACACATTACACTCACTTTACTATATAGGCTAGGACCGGTTGTAGCTTTTTGCCCACCCCTATACCAATCTTGAGGCTGCCCCGCATAAGCGGTGCGGATAGCCGGTATACGTTTCCCGTATGGACAAAGGCCACAGGGTGCGCCCCTCTCTCTGCTACTGCGAGTATTTTGAGGTCTTCATCACATACTATGGTCAGATCCGCATGGCTGCCTGCGCGCAGCGTACCTGAGAGCGGAAAATCCACGAGCCGCATCCGGTGCCTCGTGGCGTAGGCAGTGGGCAGCGGATCAGGCAGTGTGCCGGCCATGTACTGCTCGTATATCACGCGCCCGCTAAAACCTAATTTGAAAAGGGTAGGCCGCACTCTTGGCATATCTTCAAACTGGCGCAGTGAGATCCTCGCAGGTAGTAGCAGCCACTGTGTATCTGACGAATAGTGGGCAAAAGCAAATTCATACGGGTCAGTGTCAAACCAATATGGCTCAAAACGCCTGTGGCCCTCCATCCTGCCCTCTACCTTGCGGCCAAAACCGCTGCCCCAGGTAGCATCTATGAGCAGCCAGCGTCCATCTACGCGCACCGCATTCCATGCATGGTTCGTTTTCCTACCTTCAAACTGATCTCCCTCCTCATAGCTATACCCTTTGCTGAAACCGTGTATGACCGCCGCCTCCAGCCCCATGTAGGTACACAGCATCTGGTACACATTGGCAAAACCCTGGCAGACTGCCAGGCCCCGCTGCAGCACACGGTCACACGACTGATCGGTCTTCCGGCCTGCATTGTAAGACTCTACATCATAGGCTATATGCGTAGCGGTCCACGTATAGGCAGCACGGGCGCGATCCATATCAGTCTCGCAATATTTTTTCAGGTAGGCTGCTATATACTTAGGCTCCGGCGTGAGGGTATCCGGTGCATGAGCGGCTATAGAGTCTATGTAGTGAAAGGGCCCTGCAGGGATGGTATCTGAAGCCGAGGCTGTGATGCCGGATAGAAGAGAGAAAAGGAAAAGAAAGTAGTGTTTCATAGCAGCTATCGCTAAAATAATAAGTCTGAGGCTTTATCTTATAACGATACAGAATACGCTTTTTGTGTGTACCGAACGTTGTTATTTCTCGGGGAACACATCATAGTCCGGCCATAGCGACGTAGCGATCGCCTATGGCTCGCCGGCTGTCCAGGCAATGGCGAAAACCCTTTAGTTTACTTCTTCTTGCCGTTTGATTTGCCGGCTGCGTTGGCTCTTTGCTGTGCCTCGGCCTGGCGCTGTATATCCTGCAGCTTAGCCATAAAGCCCGATTGCTTTTTCGGATTTGCTTTATTCTGCTGTATAGTACGGTGCAGCTCCGCCTCATCTATAAAGAATTTCTGTATAGCCCACTGCTGTGCTATAGTGAGTACATTCTGCAATAGATAATAGTATGTAAGGGCCGCGGGGAAGTCATTGAACATAAACATCAGCATCACCGGCATGATGTACGGCATGTACTGCATACCAGGCTGTGAGTTGGTCATACCGCTCTGGTTCTGATTGTACACCGCAGAGAGTATAGATGTGATGGTCATGAGTACCGTGAAGAGACTCAGGTGATTGCCTATCAGTGGTAGTGAGGAGGTCCATGACATGATAGCATCATAGCTACTCAGATCCGTAGCCCACAGGAAGGGCTGCTGGCGCAGCTCTATCGAGTTGGGGAAGAAGTAATACATAGACATCAGGATCGGCATCTGCAGCACCATAGGCAGGCACCCGCCAAAAGGGCTCACACCTGCCTTTTGATAGATCTTCATCTGCTCCGTAGATATCCGCTGCTGGTCATCGCCATACTTCTCTTTCAGCTCATCTATCTCGGGCTTCAGCACCTTCATGTAGGCGCCGCTCTTGATCGCCTTCCACGTCAGTGGCGTCAGCACCAGCTTCAGCAGTATCGTCAGGATCAGGATGATGATGCCGTAGTTCAGGTGTGCCTTGTCCAGCAGGGTAAATGTTGGGATGATGGCCCACTTGCTGATATACTTGATCCAGTTAAATGCAAAATTATCCGGAGATAGTTTCAGAATGCTTTCAAAATCATCGCCTGATTTCTTCAGTGTAGTGTAGTGGTTAGGGCCAAAGTAGAAGTGCATATCATAGGATACGGATGCAGCCGGCTTGTAGTCCAGCGTCAGTACAGCGTTATCCTTCTTTACATAGCTCTTGTCATTCTTGTCGTAGTCAGACTTTAGTGACCCTTTGAAAAGTCCTTTACCAAAGAGCGAGGCATTAAAGAACTGCTGCTTAAACGATACCCAGTCTGCCCTGCCTATCAGAGATTCCTGCTGGTCAGGTTTGGTCTCATCCAGGTGCTGCACATCGCCATCGTTATACTTATAGTATACGGCGGTGTAGCCGCGCTCTTTATCCACCAGGCGCTCCAGATTCAGCAGCGTGCTCTGCCAGGTGATCTGGATATCATTGGCATTGGGCATTACATGATCCAGGCCTACCAGATTTACGGTATAGCCCAGCTTGTAGTCATTGCCTTTCAGGGTATATTTCTGCTCAAAATACTGCCCGTCCCCAGCCCTCAGGCGAAAAGAGATACTCTTGGCCTCATCGCCTTTCACCTCAAAGCCCTCACCCACCGGCTCAAAATAAAGGTCGCGGGTATCTACGATCTTATTGCCCGCTATCACAAACTGGTAGCTAAAGCTCTGGCTTTTGTCATTAAACAGGATGAGTGGCTTACCATCCCAGGTCTTGTAGTTTTTCAGTTCTACCTGCTTTACTGTACCGCCGCGGCTGGAGATGATTATCCTTTGTAGCTCGTTTTCCAGTATATACTCCTTTGCCTCACCGGTCACAGCAGCGGCAAATGGACCCGCCTGACCCGCAGCAGCAGCAGAATCCTTGGGCAGGTCGGCAGCCTTGGGCTGGGCAGCTCCTGCACCGGGGTTCATAGCGCGGGTATGGGCGGCGCTATCGCCTATAGCCACCTGAGTGGTTTGGACCTTGTTTTTCTCCCTGTCTTCCTTGCTACTGAAATAGAAAAGCCCGAATAGCAATAATCCGAGCAAAAGTGTACCGATAAGGGTGTTCTTATTCTCCATGTATAAACGCGTACCTACAAAAATGGAGGCGCAAACCTAGGATTTTTATTTTAAAAACGGTCTGGTTGACCCGCTTTTGTCTGACGTTGGTCATTTTGTAGCATTGCCGCACACTTTCCGGCCGGTCCATGCGTCTGATAATAGTAGCGGTAGCGAAAGCGGCGTAAGGATGAATTTTTGGACTGGTCACATGATTCTTTCTGTGAAACTGAGAAAAATTACGGTCTATCATGTGGCTTAAAAAGCGGCGTTCGTTGAAAAACGACGAACATTCGCTGGCTTTATTCCGTACGTTAGATTAATATCGTAACCGCCGAAAAAGATGCTACTACACATTCTTTCAGACATCTTCATTTTCCTGAGTTCCACGGTGAAATTCGCACTGCTGACTTTCACTGTGATCACGACAGATATGGGTATCCCCGGCACTATAGCCAATATCCTGGGGGGACTCACCGGCATAGTGCTTTTCACCTATCTGGGCACCAATCTGCGTGCCTGGGCTATCGAGACTTTCCCTGAGCGCTTTGGCCGCAAGTTTACCCGGCAGAGCAGGTTTCTGGTACGCGTGCGCAAGCACTCCGGCCTCTTTGGCGTAGCGCTTCTTACGCCCGTATTTCTTTCTATCCCTGTGGGTGTCATCCTGGCGCTGAGCCTCACCACGCACAAGCGTCAGATCGTGACCAGTATGGCAGTATCATGCATCTTCTGGTCAGCGGTATTCTTTGTACCGTACTATGTTTTCAGCATCAATGTGATCGGCTGGGTCAAAGGGATGTTTTGATCCTCACGGTTATTTTATACCTGGTTTGATAGCTGCTGGTTTCTCGTTTCCGCATACTAGATGGGAACACTCTGATTACAACATATTGGGTATATAAAAACTAATACCCCCCAGTATCCAGTATCCAGTATCCAGTATCCAGTATCCAGCATCCAGTATCCTGCCCCGGCATCCAGCAAACCCTCTCATTTGCTATATTTGCGCTTCACTACACAGAGCACCCCATGTCTCTCATACGCATAGTCAAGATGACCTTCCGCCCGGAAGCTGTCACAGAGTTTCAGAAAATATTTGATGAACGCAAGGGGCGCATTGCTGCCGCTCCCGGCTGCGCCAGCGTCGAGTTGCTACATGACGATGGCTGTATCTTTTTTACATATTCTGTATGGGAAGATGAGGTAGCTCTGGAAACTTACCGCTCCTCAGAATTATTCAATAGCACATGGGCCATGGTCAAGCCACTCTTTGCAGCCCGGGCAGAGGCCTGGTCCGTACGCAAAGTCGTATAGCAATACAGGTAAGCACAATTTATCATACTCGTCTAATAATATACTCCTAACACAAACGTTTTACATTGCCGTGACACATCTGTCTGATATTGTCGGTAATATTACATAAGCGATTTTGCTCACACACCAAACCTACACACTATGATATCGCGTATACTCCTCGTAGAAGATGAAGAACACCTGCAAGAAGCCATCAAGCTCAATCTGGAGCTGGAGGGTTTTGAAGTAGAAGTAGCAGATACCGGTACCTCTGCTATCAAAAAGGCCGAGACGCAAAGATTTAATCTCATCATCCTGGATGTGATGCTACCGGAGCTGGACGGCTTTGCCGTCTGCGAAAAGATCCGCCTGCATGATACCGACACGCCCATCATATTCCTCACGGCCAAGGATACCAGCCAGGACCGCGTGAATGGGCTACGCCTCGGCGCTGATGACTACCTGGCCAAGCCTTTTAACCTCGAGGAGCTGCTCCTGCGCGTGAAAGTGCTGGTCAAGCACAGCATGAAAGGTACACAGGAGAGCAAAGATCTCAAGACCTACAGGTTTGGTGATAATGAGGTGAACTTTATCACCTACAAAGCCAAAGGCATAGGCGGCAAAGAATACGAGCTGACCAAAAAAGAAATATCCCTGCTCAAGCTGCTCATAGACCGCCAGAACTCGGTGGTATCCCGCCAGCACATACTCCAGTACGTATGGGGCTATGATGTCTACCCATCTACCCGCACTATAGACAACTTTATACTCGCCTTCCGCAAATACTTTGAGAAAGATGCACGCAATCCGGAGTTCTTTCATAGTATCAGGGGAGTAGGCTATAAGTTTACTGCCAATTAATTTGCCCTTGTCAGGTCAGACTGTAGATTGGGGAAAAATATCTCCTGCCGGCCTATGATAACGGTCATAAAATAATACCGTCAAACATTGTGAATTTTAGAGCCCCATGCACCCACCAGTGGGTGAGCCTCAAAATTTACAACCCGGCATGACTACAGACTACCGTTACAAGCAGATGATAGACAGCATAGAAGACTATGCCATCATTTTGCTGGACCCGACCGGCCATATACAAAGCTGGAATAAAGGTGCGGGCCAGATCAAAGGCTGGACCGCAGATGAAATTTTAGGCCGTCATTTTCGGACCTTCTATACGGAGGAGGACCGGCAGCGGCAGCTCCCGGAAACCTACCTGACAGAGGCTACAGATCTGGGCCACGTACAGCACGAAGGCTGGCGGGTAAGGCGTGATGGCAGCCTATTCTGGGGGCATGTGACCATCACGGCTCTGCGCGACGAGAGTGGCAGGATCTCGGGCTTCTGCAAGGTGACCTATGACCGTACTGACAGGCTGCGCCGGGAGGAGATAGACCGGCGTATGCACCAGCTGGAGGCACGCAATAAGGAGATGGAGCAGTTCGCCTATGTAGCTTCTCACGACCTCTCAGAGCCACTCAATACTGTGGGTAGTTTCGCATCACTGCTGGCGAGTGACTATGCGGCCGTGCTGGATAGCACAGGCCGCGCCTATCTGACGCAGATACAGACCTCCGTCGGGCGCATGAAGGAACTCATCACCGCGCTGCTCCACTACGCCCGCATAGGCACATACCGCTCGCTGGAGCGCGTAGACCTCGTGGCCCTCCTGCGGTCAGTCATGACGGATATGCACCAGACCATCGTGTCATCCGGTGCGCGTATCTCCTATCATGACCTGCCCACGCTATATGCTTATCCCATAGAACTCAGAGTATTGCTACAAAACCTGCTAAGCAATGCCATCAAATTTCATGCACCGGGCACCGTGCCACGCATTCATATTTCCGCAGCCCGGCAGCACTACGTATGGACATTTTGCGTGGCAGATAATGGGATAGGTATAGCAGCCGCTGATTATGACAAGGTCTTTATTATGTTCAAAAGGCTGCACGATCAGGATACCTATGCCGGTTCTGGTATAGGACTAGCCTATGCCCGGAAGATAGTAGAGATGCACAATGGCTCCATATGGATAGAACCCAATGAACCCTGCGGCATCAAAGTCTGCTTTACCATAAAGACCTGAGACGACTACCCACACCTCAAAAATCCCCTATCCATCACATGAAGAAAAAACTGAGCTGCATCCTGCTCATAGATGATGATAAAGCGACCAACTGGCTGCATCAGATACTCATAGACAAACTGGCATGTACCGGGCAGGTGATCGTGAAAGGGAATGGCCGCGAGGCGCTGGACTATCTCACGTCCGAAGAAGACAAACCTCAGATAGACCTTATACTACTCGACCTCAATATGCCTGTCATGGATGGCTGGGAGTTTCTGGAGAAATACCAGCAGGCAGACTTTGACGGAAAAGACAAAACAGTCCTCGCGGTACTCACCAGCTCGCTCAATCCTGATGATGAGAGGCGGGTCCGCGCCATGGGAGGCGCACATGGCTACCATCACAAGCCGCTGGATCTGGACAGTCTGAAAACGCTGCTGCACACTTATTTTCCTGAGCGGTTTTGAGAGAGGGCGTCGAGAGCAGACCGGGAGCTACGCACACCTTACCCACATGGTTCAGCCTTTCGGGAGTTTTTCGCTATATTCGCACCTCAATCAAAAACGATTTATGTCTACAACTACAGAAACACTGAAGTACAAGGTAAAAGATATCAAGCTGGCCGAGTGGGGCCGCAAAGAAATACAACTGGCTGAGGCTGAGATGCCGGGCCTGATGGCCATCCGGGCAGAATACGGCCCTAAGCAGCCGCTCAAGGGTGCCCGCATAGCAGGCTGCCTCCACATGACCATCCAGACAGCTGTCCTGATCGAGACACTCAAAGCGCTTGGCGCAGAGGTGACCTGGTCTTCCTGCAATATATTTTCTACGCAGGACCACGCTGCTGCCGCTATCGCAGCTGCAGGTATCCCGGTATATGCCTGGAAGGGTCAGAACGAACAAGAATTTGACTGGTGTATAGAGCAGACGCTGCGCGCCTTTGAGGGTGGCCAGCCGCTCAATATGATCCTGGATGACGGCGGCGACCTGACCAATATGGTGCTGGACCGCTACCCTGAGCTGGTGCCCGGTATCAAGGGCCTCTCTGAGGAGACCACTACCGGCGTACACCGCCTCTACGAGCGCATGCGCAAGGGTACCCTCCCTATGCCTGCGATCAATGTAAATGACTCTGTGACCAAGTCTAAGTTTGACAATAAGTATGGCTGCAAGGAGTCTCTCGTAGACGCTATCCGCCGTGCTACAGATGTGATGATGGCAGGCAAGGTAGCGGTAGTAGCCGGCTACGGTGACGTGGGCAAGGGCTCTGCCGAGTCTCTGCGCGGTGCCGGTGCCCGTGTACTGGTCACTGAGATCGACCCTATCTGCGCGCTGCAGGCTGCTATGGATGGCTTTGAAGTGGTGACGATGGAGGAGGCTGCTACACGCGCCAATATCTTCGTGACAGCTACAGGCAATATCAATATCATCCGCGACCGCCACTTCAAGGCGATGAAGGATAAAGCTATCGTGTGCAATATCGGCCACTTCGACAATGAGATAGATATGGCATGGCTCAATAAGAACTACGGCAATACCAAGGATACTGTGAAGCCTCAGGTAGATATCTACACTGTAGATGGCAAGCAGGTGATCGTCCTAGCTGAGGGCCGCCTGGTGAACCTCGGCTGCGCTATGGGCCACCCATCATTTGTGATGAGCAACTCATTCAGCAATCAGACACTCGCACAGATCGAACTGTGGAATCACAGCGACAAGTACGAGAACAAGGTATATGTGCTCCCTAAGCACCTGGATGAGAAGGTTGCCTTCCTGCATCTCGGCCAGATCGGTGCCAAACTGACTAAACTGGACGAAGACCAGGCAGACTATATCGGCGTCAAAGTAGCCGGTCCGTATAAATCTGATCACTACAGGTATTAATACCATTTTGTCATAACATTGTCAAAAAGCACTCCTACATCCGGGAGTGCTTTTTTTATGGTTACATCTGCATATCTTACATATAGAAACTATACCAATGAAGAAAACGCTACTTATCTCTTTTTGTATACTCGGTATGCTTGCGCTCCGAGCCAGTGATACCCTGACCATCAGACAGGTCTTTGATTATAATATCGGCGATACACTGGATTATGAAAAAGCAGTCAGCACCAGCGCTCAGTTTGGCGGTAGGTATTCCTGGCGCAGAGTGATCACGGGCAAGCAGTTTTCTCTCAACAATGATACGGTAGTCTACTCAGTGTATACGCCGGGCGGTGGTACGGCTCAGGTCAGCTATACAGATCTGGATAGTCCTATATACCACGTATTCGGCCCTTTGCCATCAGGATTCATGATGACCATAGATTCATCGCAACTGGCAGATGGTCGTCTCTTAAACTTGATCACTATCACCGACACCACAGGGTGGCTGCATACCACGATCACAACTAGCTTTGGCCAAGGTCTGGGCATGACCGATACTGCATGGACCCTGGTCAATGAGTGCACCGCCAGCTCCTGGCAATCCTGGGATTATAGCATTAAACTCATCTACTATGCTAAAGGTACGGAGCAGCAGGGTACACCCGCGTACAGCCGTACTCAGGACCCGTTACGACACTTCACCCCAATACCTGAGGATTGCGCATTTTGGAATTATAATCTCTACTACAACTATGGCAAGGCGCAAATACGAACCGGTGCAAAAGTCTACGCCCAAGGTCATACATACGTAGAGCTTCTGTATCGCTCACTTATCAATAATAATCTCTCTGGAGATTCATTACTGGGCTATTTCCGAAATGATACTGCTGCGCAGCGCACTCTCTACTCCGCCAGTCCGGGTACAGGTAATGAATCCGTTCTTTATGACTTCACAAAACCTGAAAATGGCAATATAGATCCACCAAGCGCCTTCTTCTGGTCCATAGATACAGTTAGCACCACTGCCGGACAACGCACGCGATGGAGCTTTTCGGCGCTCAATATCATGTGTGGCGGAGCCAGTAGCAGCTATATAGAGGGTATAGGGTCTACTGTAGGGCTGTTTCACCGTCCCGGCTACTGCAATAGCAGCGGCTGCGATCCGCTGCTTACGTCATTTTGCCAGTGTGGACAGACCATATATCCCATAGGCGCCTCTGGCAGCTGTGGTCTCCTGACAGGCGTACTGGATGTGGCAAGTGATCCTGAGGTAGTACTGACTCCCAACCCGGTACAGAGCACCGCGCGTCTATCAGTTCCCACCTGCAAGTTTTCTCGTCACTTATTTATTACAGATTTATTAGGGCATCAGATCTACGGCATCCTCGTTGACTTCCCAGGTACTACACTAGACCTGGCTACTCTGCCCTCCGGCCTATACATTTGGCGCCTCGAGTCTGATCAGGGTATTATTCAAACCGGCAAAATCGTAAAGCAATGAAGAAAATGTTATTCTTATCCCTATCCATATTAGCTTCCATATTAGGTCGGGCATCTGATACACTCACCGTCAGGCAGGTTTATAATTTTAGCATAGGTGACACATTCGATTATCGCGGGTTTGTACATTCCTCTGATATAGGTCCTTCTTCTTATCTCAGCTATTACCGTCATATCGTCACTCAAAAAAATTATAGCACTAATAGTGATACGATATATTACACTTATTACGACCCAGATCGAGGTTATTCATCAGACACGATTACGGATCTTGATAGCATTGCCATATTTGAAATACCTAATATTTACTCATCGTGTAACATGTCATACACCGTCGACACCGGCACATTTCTTGGCATGCCAGCCAATTCGGTGGACATTTCTTGCTTTGAATCCGGTGGTCAGGATATCGTAGCCGAGAGTATCGGTAAGGTCAAGCATGTTCGCTCTTCTATAGATTACAGCGGAACTGGCTACAATGCTTCCGGCTGGCAGCTCATTTACTACGCTCATGATAGTATCCAGGCTGGCACACCTTATTATATAGCCAATGGCAGCACCTTGGGGCAATATTATATGCCCCTACCAGAGCGGTGTGCTATGTGGACGAGGAGTAGCACGGGCACACTGTCTCCTACATCCTCAGCCACAGCGACAGTCGTGGAACAGATCCGCACGGACAGCATCATACAATGGCGTGGGCACAGCCTAGTTTCATTAGTTGCAAGAATATTTAATGGATTCACAGGACACGTGACACTGGATTCTCTTATAGGTTATTTTTATAATGATACTTTACACAAAAGCGCATATTTCCTTTCAGATACTTCCGCACCTTTACAAACCATCTACAATCTCTCGGTATATAATGGCTCCCCGCAAGGGAGCTGTGGTTATATTCAATTGGACACGGTCATATTAGGTAGTGTAGCGCGGCTGAGGGTTGGAACTGCCGATCCCGCTTCTAATACGTCGTACTGCTGCACATCGGTCATCGCAGGTATTGGCTCTCTATATGGTCTTGTACCTGTCATACAGCTATATCATTACTACAATGGCCCCGCCTGCGGTCAATTAATTGATTTTTGCGTTTGTGGAGACCATACCTATGGTCAATCTGACTTTTATTCCTGTCGGCTGCTCACTGCCGTAGAGGATATTCCTGGGTCCCATTCAGTTTACCTTTATCCCAATCCTACACAAGGTTCCGTATACCTATCGCTTACAGATATTGCCGGATATGATGGCACCTTTATGATCACCGATTTTCTGGGGCAGCAGGTATACTCTTCGCGGATATCTACAGGTGAAAGCACCCACGATATCTCAAGTTTACCCTCCGGCCTCTATCTTTGGCGTCTTGAGTCAGACCAGGGCATTATTCAGACTGGCAAACTGATCAAGGAATGATCACCGCACCATATCCTTCGTATTGACACCATACAGGATGATGAAGAGCGCACCCACCAGTGTAGCCGCCACAGTACCGATGATCCCCAAAAATCCCGTACCGAATAGTAGCAGTGGGCCTATGATACTGATCACCGTACCGACTATATACACATAGTAGCCATTCTTGCGCAGCGTAAACATCAGTGCGGCTCCCGTCAGCGTCAGTATGCTGGATAGGATTCCGACCAGCTGAGTCTTGCGCAGGTCGTCCGCCGTCATCTTTGCGCTGCTCATGGCAGCTTTCACAAAGGCCGGCTGCTCCTTGCCCTCCATACGCTCCTCCACCTCCTCCATCTTAGCCCTGTTTTCAGCAGCTTTCGTGTCTGCTGTCGCATAGCCGTAGATCCCACCCACTATCCCCCATCCGCTGGCCAGGAAAGTCAGTATACAGAGTACAGTGAGAAAGGTGCTCCTGCCGGGAGCCGGTTGCGGCGTTTCGTATGTAGTATCCATGATGTTGATTTGGTTTCCATAAAAGTGACAATACTCAGTCAGAAAAACAAGCCTCGTATATATTGCCGGTTAGCCGTTACAGATTTCTGGCTTATGTTTGCCGCCATGTGGCAGCGCACATTTCTTTATCGAGTCTGGCAGCGGGATCGTATCCTCGCGACTTTCTTTGTGCTTTTTATCCTCTGCCAGTTATTCTTTACCTACAAAGGCGTGGAGAATACACCCTTCTTTCATTTCGGCATGTACTCAGCTCCACACCACGAGCAGGCTTCCTATCCTGTCTATCGTATAGAGGTAGGCCACAGGCCGGTCTTGTCAGGTAGTTTCTTTGATCAGCAGCGCGAGATAGTCTACAATACGATAGCCGCCTATGATGGGCTGCGGCAGCTGCACTGGCAGGACTCACTGGATCGGGTCATCACTCATCGCTTCTCCGGTACCACGGCAGATCGCCTGCGTGCAGCACTCCTCAATAACGCTGCTATGGACGTTCCCTATCAGCGCTGGCTCTTCGCCTACATAGCGGACATGCGCATGATAGAGGATCCGACACTCAGCGTTTCCCGGGCCGAGGTGAGCTATCAGCCCGATGGCTCTCTACATACAGATTCTACCGTCACCTTATTCACGCTGCGCCATGACTAGCACCACACAGGCACAGATAGATCTCCGCGCGCGGTACTTCTACCTCGGGAGTGCCGCTGTGATGGTACTCGCCTTCCTGTCCAATGTACTTCTCTCACAGCTATCCCGTCCTGTACTGATAGATCCGGGCATAGACAATACATACTGGCTCATACACTGGCTGGGCATACCTCAGGCTGTGACGCGCTCCATAGTATGGGCACCGGTGCTTGATCTCACCTTATTCTTTTCGGCATTGGCTGCGGCAGCGCTACCCCGTCGGAGGGTATATGCTATTGTCTTCTCAGTGTTGCTTTTCATATGGCACATTACATTGTCTACATATTCTATCCATCATTACCACACGCTCGTTGGTATGCTCGTGCTCAGCGTACCCTTCTGGTTTGGACCGGGCGAGAGATTTACCATTCTGTGGGAGGCTGTCCGCTATTACTTCTTCTTCATGTTTGCGTCTGCCGCCCTGTGGAAACTTTCCCGCGGCGCCATATTTGACCCGCACCAGATGGTGGCCATACTCAAGGCGCAGCACGCGCAATACCTCTATGACTATCCTAATGGGATCTTTGCACCGCTATATACTTACCTCATCTCTCACGCGGCCCTGTCTCAGGCTATCCTGATCGCCATGGTGCTCATACAGCTTAGTTTCCTTGGCGGCTTCTTTACCAGGAGATTTGACCGCGCCTATCTCTACATCTTCATCCTCTTCATCATCATGAACTACCTCGTGATGCACATCAGTTCTCTCCCGCTGCTGGTCTTTGTAGTGATCTTGATCGATTGGGATAAAGTGGAGAAAGGCGCTGTAAGTCAAGCGCGTGGATAACATCCGAAATCGGAAATCCGAAATCCGAAATTCCACTATCTTGCATCCACAAAAATCGATAATATGCAATATGATCTTTTAGTATTGGGCAGCGGACCGGGTGGCTATGTAGCAGCGATTCGCGCCGCACAGCTGGGCATGAAGGTAGGAGTGGTAGAGCGTGAGAACCTCGGCGGTATCTGCCTCAACTGGGGCTGCATCCCTACTAAGGCCCTCCTCAAGAGCGCACAGGTATTTGACTATATATCTCACGCGGCAGACTACGGTATCACAGTAGGCAACTCTAAATCGGATTTCCCGGCTATCATCAAGCGCAGCCGTGGGGTAGCTGAGGGCATGAGCAAGGGCATCCAGTTCCTCTTTAAGAAGAATAAGATAGAAGCCATCATGGGCAATGGCGTGCTGAAGAAAGGCGGCAAGATAGAGGTGACCGATGCCTCCGGCAAGAAGGCCGAGCACAGCGCCAAACACATCATCATAGCCACCGGTGGCCGCAGCCGTGAGCTGCCAAATGTAAAGCAGGACGGCAAGAAGATCTTTGGCTACCGCGAGGCGATGAACCTCCCCTCCCAGCCTGCCTCACTCGTAGTGATGGGCTCCGGCGCCATCGGCATGGAGTTCGCGTACTTCTACGCTACACTCGGCACCAAGGTGACCGTCGTGGAGTTTATGGATCGCATCCTGCCGCGCGAAGATGAAGACGTATCAAAGGAGATGCTGAAGATCATGAAGAAGAGAGGCATCGAGTTTATGGTCGGCACCTCTGTAGAATCTGTAGACACCAAGGGCAAAGGCTGTGTAGTAGCTACCAAGGACAAGGCCGGCGCTGCAGGCAAGATAGAGTGCGATGCCGTGCTCTCCGCCGTAGGCATCTCTACCAATCTCGAAGGCATAGGCCTGGAGGAGGTCGGCATCAAGACCGACAAAGGCATTATCGTCACTGACGACTTCTACGCGACCAATGTCCCTGGCTACTATGCCATCGGCGATGTGGTGAAAGGACCCGCCCTGGCACACGTGGCCAGCGCAGAGGGTATCACCTGCGTGGAAAAGATAGCCGGTGTACACACCGACGCGATAGACTACAATAATATCCCTAGCTGCACCTATACCTGGCCGGAGGTAGCCTCAGTAGGCTACACCGAGGCTGAGGCCAAAGCCAAAGGCTATGAGGTCAAGGTGGGCAAGTTCCCGTTCTCGGCCTCCGGCAAGGCCTCTGCGGCTGGCGCCAAAGATGGCTTTGTGAAAGTGATCTTTGACGCCAAGTATGGCGAGTGGCTGGGCGCTCACATGGTCGGCGCCAATGTAACCGAGATGATAGCCGAGGTCGTCGTGGCGCGTCGCCTCGAGACCACCGGTCACGAGATCATCAAATCGATCCACCCGCACCCTACTATGAGTGAGGCCGTGATGGAAGCCACCGCCGCCGCATTTGGTGAGGTGATACATTTGTAAGGGCTGACCGCAAAATCGCAGAAACGCGAAAGTAGATAAATAGAAAAGCCACTCGAATTGAGTGGCTTTCTTATTTCTGTAGCGAGAGGGGGGCTCGAACCCTCGACCTCAGCATTATGAGTGCTGCGCTCTAACCAGCTGAGCTATCTCGCCATAGGGAGCGCAAATATAGCTTTTCACTGGAAAACTGCAAAAAATTCATCTAACTGGATATAACGTGCTAGTTGTCACGACATGGCTGTTACCCCTCTCCTATTTTAGGAGAGGTTGACTATTTCCTGTATTTCTGAGAATTGCAGGTGCATAGCACAAGCGGATCGTAATGTCCTCCTTATCAATAATAACTGCCTCGGTTATACGCTCCACTATGGAACGCCTTTCTTCAAGATTCATCAGTGGCCAGTTAGCATACAGTGTTTTGGCATCAGTCATTACAGTTTCAGTAGACTCAGCTTGAACACGAAGGAAAGAGATTTCGGCCTCCAATTCAGGAATACGCTCATTTAACTGCTGCAATCGCTCTTCTAATGGAGCATGATGCTCTTTAAAGCTGTCCTTAGTCACCTCATTATTCATTCGCATTGTGACGAGTTCTGATGCCTGTTTCCTGATCTTTTTTGATTCTTCCGTGATTCCAGCGAGCAGTTTCTCTTTCTCAGCGATGATAGATTCGGATTTCTGAAGAAAAGATTTTGGGTCAACTTCAGTCAAAAGGAATCCTTTGAGTTGTTCGTGATAAATTTCGTCAATGTCTGAAACATGAATTCGGCGCTGACAAATTTTGCAGCGATAGTTGAGGTCGCGGTGAAAGACATACATTTTTTGACCGCATGAACAGGTCACATACCCGGAAAGGAGATGCACAGCCCGAGGTCCTGGTTTCTTCCTTTTTTCGGTTTGTTCCTCCAGTATCCGATTACATTCATCCCAAAGTTCAGGTGTGACAATAGCCGGACAAGACGTAAAGACCCAATCCGACTCTGGCTTGATAACCACAGCGCCTCCCCCACCGGGATGAGTTGTGTAATTAGCTAAGTGCATACCCTTTAAGGTTGGATTTCTAAGTAGTCTGGCAACTCCTGAATCGTTAAACGTTCCTCCGGTCCGTGTCCGATGTCCCATTTGGTTTAACATCCTGGCCACGGCCTCCTTTCGCTTGTGCTTCAGAAAAAGTTCGAAAATGAGTTTAACCACAGGTGCTTCGCTTTCGATCACTACCAGTTTCTTATTTTCATCCCACTGATACCCAAGACAAGCATATCCGCCAGTATGTTTACCGAGTTTTGCACGTATTGGGACGGAAGCTGCTATTCTACTGGATATTTCCTCACGCTCCCATTGGGCCATTGCAGCAATCATAGTGTAAAAGAGACGACCGGCTGGAGTTGAAGTATCTATGGATTCAGAAATGGAAATGAGATCAGCGTTGTGATCACGGAAGATATCTGCAAATTCGAGTAGCTCTTTGGTATTTCGGGCAAGACGGGCCAGCTTGGAAAAAATGAGGCCGGATATTCGCCCTTTCCGAATATCAGATAGCATTCGCTTGGCTTCGGAGTTGTCCATAACCGACTTCCCAGATACAGCTTCAAGATGATACGTTTCTGTTACTTCCCAGCCTTTTGCTTCTGCGTAAAGCCGAGCCCGCTTTTCGTGATGTTCAGGGCTATCGCCCTTGGCCTGGTCCTCTGTACTAACGCGAATCCAGATACCAATAGACTTCGTTGGTTCCATTGAGAAAGATTTTGAAGATGATTTAAATGTACTGAAATTTGCACCTATTCTATCCCGCTGGATATGGGTAAAGTAGTAGAGCAGTTAATCTGCTTTTCTAGATAGCTCATTTAGTCCATCCTTTCCCCTTCAAGACAATCCGCAAATCCTTTAAATGCTGAGCATATTGACGCAAGTAACTAACTTCGTGGGATGATTTACCTCACTTTTGACTGCAACATTTGGATTCTGGCTTTGGACCAGTCGTGGACTGTAGATACTGAACTCGAATATTTGGATTATTGGATCGATTCTGACCAGATAACCCTTTTGCTGCCCGACGTTATAAAATACGAATGGCAAAAAAACAGGACTAAGCAAAGGAATAGTCGCCGTGAAAAGTTGAGAGAATTCTTCGCTATGGCAGAAGAGATTCTACCCTCTTCTTTCTTTAGAGACTACCTATCTGAAGATGCACAGGATAGAATCATCGATGCTCAGATAACACGAATAGATATGCTCATTAGCAAGGCTCACTTTATTCCTATTAGTGAAAGCATCAGGGACAAAGTGCTATCCAATGGAATTGAAAAGAAAGCCCCGATGCATAAGAAAAGTAGTGTTGCAGATGCGTTGATTATTTATTCTGTGATGGATTTTGCAGAAAAACACCCCAATGGTAAATACTATTTCATTTCAAAGGATGAAGGATTTTATGATGGGAAGGAGGTGCATCCTGACTTAAAAGATGATTTTAAACGACTGAATATTAAAGCTTATAAGAGAATTAAGGATTTGGTTCCAGCGTTAGAAAGAAATTATTCTCTCTCTATAAAAAAGGAAGTTTTGGATCGTCGAAGAGACAGAATAAAGAACGCAATCAAGGAGAGAATTTATAATCCTGAATATGAAGCTCTATTTACGAGTACTGAGAATCAGTTTATTGATAATCTAAACACTATAGACTTTATCTTAAAGGCGCAGAAGCCGACTAAAGAGCAAGCTATATATGTACTTTCTCTGATAGATAGTGATTCAGCTTTTGAAGGTAAATTTTACGATAGGTTAAAGAATGCTTCTTGGTTTCTCATTTTACATACGAAGGGAGTTTTTACTCCCAACGAATTCGAAAAATGGTACTGGCCGCCTATAACTTATCTGGAGTTTATAGCAAATGAAATTCATGCTGGACGGGAGCTTCATTTGATAGATGATATTTTGAAAATCATTAGACATCTTTCAAAACTTAAAACTACAAATGGGTTCATATGGACTTTAATCATAAAGATTTTATCCCGACTGCCTAATGATAGGATTTCTACTGAAATTCTAAATTTCATTCCCAAGTGGTTTATTGCGGAAACAGATACGATGATGCAAACTCATGAAATCTGCTTCCAACTTATTCCAAAGTTTCTTTCAGACAATCCATCATCCGATGATATTAAGAAGGCTGAGGTAATTCTCGGACATTTATTTGCCGTAAACATACCTGAATCCCCTCTTCTTGAATCAGATACACGATCTGCTGTTTATTCACCGACCTATCTACACTTTGTACAAGAGGCGCTGGTCCGACAAGGCCTAGCTGAAAAAATTGCCCGGTTCTGCTCAACTGATTTTCTGCTGCAATTGGCGAATAATCTTCGCGATCTGTTTATGTATTTTGGTTCTGGCTTTACTGTTAATATCTCTAGCAGCAACAAATCATTTGAGATCAATATCCAAATTGGAGATAAAACTATCCAAATTGCTGCACGTGAGGCAAGCAGTACTTCCCAGTTCCAAAAAAGGGATATTGAGAACTATGACCTCTATAATGAGACAGAAACTCGCACTATAATCCTTTCTCTTCTAGCGGACATGGGAATTCCCTATCACGAAACGAAAGAAAACGCCTTAAGTTTAGCCATTATACTAAACGCCATATTCAATGGGTCTAATAATTATTTTAGTATCGGCTCTCTTTTAGAGAAGGATCGTGATACGTACCATGTAGAGAGTATACAAGAACTGTTAGTCTTAACTCTCCGAAATGTATTACCATTAATGGCTGATCATAGACTTCAGGAACTTGATACAATACTGAAAAAATTTACCGGTGACCGGTTTTATCGCAATCCTTTTTTTAGAAGATTGGCCATTTATACTATTTCACTTAGATGGGACCAACTTAAAGATATTTTCTGGGCATTAATTAATCTACAAGGCACTGAGCTTTTTTCTAATCATGAATACAACTCCGAAATCTATGCATTGCTCAAGACTAATGGGAAGGCCTTCTCTCCGGAAGAAAGAGATATCCTTGCAAAGATCATAAATGATGGGCCAAGTGATTTAAAGGATTATGATGAAGGATACTTAGAGTTCTGGCAGTTTAGGTGGTATGCCGCTTTAAAATATATTCCTCTTTTTCAAGATGAATACAATCGACTTGCAGAAAGTCAAAAAATGTCTAGCGACGATATAGAAAATCTCGGAAAATCTCGCCTACGTACAGCTTCTGTTTCTCCAATAACGTTAGCGGAGTTACTCAACATGAATGGTAGAGAAATAGTGGAATACATCCAAAATTTTGCCCCAGCCGATAAATGGACAACATCAAATGTTAGCGGCCTTGCCAATATGGTAGAAAGCGCAATAATAACAGAGCCAGGGAAATTCACTCCCGACCTTAACCTATACCTCAACATCCCCTATATATATGTATATCAAATGATAAATGGGTATAGGGAGGCTTTTGGGAAGAAAAAGAATATCGATTGGGCTGCTTTATTGGCGTTTTGCAAAAGTTACATTTCCAATCCTAGGTTTTACTCAGGAGAACTTAAGATTGATAATAGCGGATTACGAATCACCCCACAGGATGTTGCAGGAGCGATAGGCCAACTTCTTACCTCGGGGCTACAATTCGATGAAACAGCTATTGATGCCACTCTATTTCCTCTTGCACAAGACATTCTTGAAATTCTTACGCGAGAATTACAGCCTGTAGATGACATCAAACAGAAAAAAAGTGACTTTGTCACATATTCTTTCAATTCTAACTCAGGAAAAGTTCTTAGAGCTTTATTAGATTATTCGCTCATCAAAAGTCGCCTTACAGCAGGAGGTAATGTTTGGGAAAATAAAATACAAGATCTTTTTGATCTGGCATTAAAACGGGGTATTATCGATGCCTATATACTTCTCGGATATTATTTTCAACATTTCTATTTCCTTGATCAGAATTGGACCCTGCTAAGAGTTACAGACTTAAGTTTTAGCAACGAAGAAAATTGGGAGGCTTTTATGGGAGGCTTCGTTATGGGGAATCCACCCTCAAGCACGGAACTCCTCAGATTGTTACGCCCTTACTATTTAAAGGCAATTTCAATTAATAAGACCGTTGTCGGAACCTTCAGTGAAGGGCTTATGAGGCATATTGCAGCTTTTTATATTTGGGGGTTTGAAGATTTGTCTCAGGAATCTTTAATTACAGCGTATTTTGAAGCCAATGATCCAGAAGCAATAGATAAGTTGGTCACATTTATAAGTCGTCAAGATGATTACCTCTCTGAGATAAGCAGAGATGAAAGAGAGAGACTGGAAGTCGAGATAATTAAATTATGGAAATACCTTTCGATTAAGCTTAAAGACAATCCAGATCCAGAAGTGCAGAAGGTACTTTCTAAGTTACCGCAGTTATTGCCATTTGCAAGAGAATTAAGCGACGAACTTGCAAAGCTCATTACAATATCCCTGACTGCTTCACCTGAACAAAGTAATTACTATTATTTACTGGAAGATTTGAATACGCTTAAGGGTAAAGGCCCCCGTAGTATCGCAGCTATAAATATTGCCAGAATATTAAAGGTAATGCCTATTAAGTATTATATCGCCCAACATGAGGGTTCATACATTATTGATCTCGTTCGATTTTTGTATGAGAATGGTCTTAAGTCCGAGGCAAATGATATATGCAATAATTATAGCCGG
>JAFDYQ010000019.1 GCA_018267365.1 Bacteroidota bacterium
CCGCCAAGGTACCCGTCCGTGGCAACTATGTAAAGATCGCCGAGGACCTGTTTTCACCGCTGTAGCATTAGAGTAGATGCTTGATGCTGCTCGACTATGTGCAGGTGTTCAGTCTATAAACTGCAGTCCTTGGTACTGTCAGATTTGAGCAGGCATTCGTTAGAGGCCTCGGCCTCGCTGCCGGCGTTGATCGTGTAGAAGGAAGTATTGTTGCTGCCAAAACTGGTGCAGCCGCAGTGGTAGTCCTTGCGGCAGGAGCTGCCCGCGAGGGCTATGGAGAGCAGTGAGAGGAGTAGCAGTAGATTTTTCATGGCCGGTATGTGATAGCGATATTGCAAGATAGCAAAAAGTGCTTTCTCCCCGGAGCGCCGCAGATAGGCGTATTTTTACGATATCTTATCTTTACGGTGATGAAACACTACTATCTCCTCATGCTCGCCCTGGTCTGTACCCTCGCGGCATCTGCGCAGCAGCGCCACCGGGTGCTTTTCATAGGCAATAGCTACACCTATGTCAATGACCTGCCGCATACCATCGCACAGTTTGCCGGTGCGCTGGGAGATACGCTGGACTATGATAGCAATACTCCCGGCGGCTATACCCTGCAGCAGCACAGCACAGATGCTACTACCCTGGCCAGGATAGCGCAGGGTGGCTGGGACTTTGTCGTGCTGCAGGAGCAGAGCCAGCTGCCGTCCTTCCCGCCGGCACAGGTAGAGCAGGACGTATATCCGTATGCCCGCACGCTGGATAGCCTCATACATGCCGCTGACTCGTGTGCAGAGACTGTCTTTTACCTCACCTGGGGCAAGAAGAATGGAGACGCGTCCAACTGTGCCAGCTATCCGCCTATCTGCACCTATCAGGGCTGCCAGGACCGCCTCTCTGCCTCCTATGTAGAGATGGGCCGGCTCGATCAGGCTACCATAGCGCCTGCAGGTGAGGCCTGGCGCCGGGTCATAGGAGAGGGGCAGGCTTTTGACCTCTATCAGAGCGACCAGAGCCACCCCAGTATCTATGGCACCTATCTCACGGCGGCAGTATTTTATGAGGTACTCTTCGGCAGAAATGTCACCATAGATACCTACGTCACTGCCGGGATATCGGCAGCCGATGCCCTCGATCTGCGTCAGGCAGCCCACGCCACAGTATCAGATAGCCTCGCCAAATGGCTGGAGCCCGGTCATATACCCGTCGCTACCTTTAGCGCTCACGCCACCACGCAGGGCGTTGCCACCTTTACGAGCAGCAGTATCAATGGCGATTCTTTTGTCTGGGATTTTGGCGATGGCACCGGCGGCACAGGAGCCACTACCACACACACCTATGCCACCTCAGGTATCTACACCATCACGCTGACGGTGACAGACCACTGCCTCAGCACGCACTATACCAATGCACTCGGCGTGATAGCAGATCATACGGGTATAGCGCAGCAGCAGGCCCGCACGATACAGCTCTACCCCAATCCTGCGCAGCAGCGCTACTATATCTACTGCGATGGCCCGCCCGTAGACGCAGTGCTGTATGACGCCCTCGGCCGGGAGGTCAGCCGCCTCGCTATCCACACGGGCGATAATACGTTTGATACGCCTGCGGCGAAAGGCGTGTACAGGATCATCACCTCCGGTGAAAGAGATAAGTACGAACTGGTAGTAGAGTAAGGAAACAAGAAAACGTACATCGTCATTGCGATGAATTTTTCCCGCAGAAAATGGATAGCGTGAAATTCAGAAGCAATCTGGAATTAAAGACATCGTAGCGCGTCAGTAGTACGCATAGTGTAAAGCGTGACAGGTACATTCCAGATTGCTTCGTCGTTCCTCCTCGCAATGACAAGACACAAATAAAAAAAGCGGGGCCAAAACCCCGCTCTCTTTATGTATTTCCTGTCACCTGCCAACTGGCATCTGACAACTGGATGCTTACGCTTCAGCCTTCTTCTCTTCCTTAGGCAGGAGGACCTTGCGGCTCAGCTTAAACTTGCCGGTCTTCTGATCTACGTCGAGGAGTTTTACCTTGATCACCTCGCCTTCCTTCAGTACACCGTCCATGGTCTCCAGACGCTTGTGAGAGATCTCAGAGATGTGGAGCAGGCCTTGCTTGCCCGGCATAAACTCTACAAAAGCACCGTAAGGCATGATAGACTTCACAGTAGCCTCGTATACTTCGCCTACTTCCGGCGTAGCTACGATACCCTTGATGATGCGCAGGGCAGCATTCACAGAGTCAGCATTAGGGCCGAATACCTCTACGCGGCCACGGCCATCAGCCTCCTCGGAGATAGTGATAGTAGTACCGGTGGTCTTCTGCATCTCTTGTATGATCTTGCCTCCTGGCCCGATGATCGCACCGATGTATTCATTGGCTACAAACATTACCTCGATCTTAGGAGCGTGTGGCTTGTAGTCTGCATTAGGCTGTGGCATGGTCTCTACCAGCTTGCTCAGGATGTGCAGGCGGCCTTCCTTCGCTTGCTCGAGAGCAGCGGTGAGGAGCTCCTTAGAGAGGCCGTCTATCTTGATATCCATCTGGCAGGCAGTGATACCCTTGGCAGTACCGCACACCTTAAAATCCATATCACCCAGGTGATCCTCATCGCCGAGGATGTCAGACAGGATAGCGTGCTTACCGCCATTGTCAGTCACGAGGCCCATAGCGATACCCGATACCGGAGCGGCTATCTTGATACCGGCATCCATCAGCGCCAGTGTACCTGCGCACACAGTAGCCATAGATGAGGAGCCGTTAGACTCCAGGATATCAGATACCACGCGTACTACGTATGGTATATCAGCAGGCATTACCTTCTGCAGCGCACGGAATGCGAGATTGCCGTGGCCTGTCTCCCTGCGGCTGGTGCCACGCGGTGTGCGTGCCTCGCCGGTAGAGAAAGGAGGGAAGTTGTAATGCAGCATGAACTTCTTCTCTTCATTGATCACTACACCGTCTACAGTCTGCGCGTCCAGAGACGTGCCGAGGGTCACGGTAGTGAGGGACTGTGTCTCACCGCGGGTGAAGATAGCCGAGCCGTGTGGGCTAGGCAGGTAGCCTACCTCGCACCAGATAGGGCGTATCTCGTTCATCTTGCGGCCATCGAGGCGCACGGTCTTATTGAGCATGGTCCAGCGTACAGCCTCTTTCTCCTCATGGTGAAAGTACTGGCCGATCAGGAATGCCTTTTCTTTCAGCTCCTCTGGTGTGAGGGTAGCCTCAAACTCTGCCTGTACAGCGTCAAACAGTTCCTTGCGCTGATGCTTGTCAGCCAGGCCCTTTGATGCGATCTCTACATATTTGTCATATGCATGAGCGTGGATCTTGGTACGCAGCTCTTCGTCGTGTGTCTCATGTGAGTAGGTACGCTTGGTAGCAGTGCCGGCCTCAGCCTGCAGCTCCAGTATCACAGCCACTTGCTTCTTGATAGCCTCATGTGCGTAGGCGATAGCCTCTACCATCTCAGCCTCGCTCACCTCTGCCATCTCGCCCTCTACCATCACGATAGACTTCTCAGTGGCAGCTACGATCATATCGAGCGTCGTGTTCGGGCCTTCTACGTCAGACTTGCTTGGGTTGATCACCAGTTGCCCGTTGATCTTGGCCACGCGGCACTCAGAGATAGGACCGTTGAATGGTATGGTAGATACCGCTAGTGCAGATGACGCTGCGAGGCAGGCCAGTGCATCAGGCAGTTCATTTTCATCGGCAGATATGAGGGTCAGGTGTACTACTACATTGGCGTGGTAGTCATCCGGGAAGAGCGGGCGGAGTGCGCGGTCTACCAGGCGGCTGGTCAGGATCTCATTCTCGCTAGGGCGTGCTTCACGCTTGAAGAAACCACCCGGGAACTTGCCCGCTGCGGCAAACTTCTCCTGGTACTCTACCGTGAGCGGCATGAAGTCTACACCTTCCTTGGCATTGACATCTGCGCAGGCGGTAGCGAGGATCATGGTCTTGCCATACTTCACTACTACGGAGCCGTCGGCCTGCTTGGCCAGGCGGCCGGTCTCGATCTCTACGGTACGTCCGCCGCCGAGGTCTACTGTCTTTTTGATTACTTTCATCTTTGTTTGTTTTTGCCCTGGCGGTATTGCCGGAGCGGGTTATGATTATTGATTACTTACTTTGGGAAAATAGCGATAAACGCCTATCAGTCAGCAGACTAAAGGGGGAATTGGGGATTGTATGTTAAGAGGAATGACTGCCTCAGGCAATCATAGATCATAAATCAACAATCAGAAATACGGTGCCCCCTTTAAAAGCAAAAAGGTCGGTGTATCCACCAACCTTTCTGAGGGTCTTTATTTTCTGATGCCGAGCTTTTCGATCAGGGCACGGTAGCCATTGAGGTCCGTCTTGCTCAGGTAGTTCAGCAGCCTGCGGCGCTTGCCTACCAGCTTGAGGAGGGCGCGTGTGTTGGAGTGGTCCTTCTTATTAGTAGAGAGGTGACCGGAGATGTGGTTGATACGGTGAGTGAAAAGAGCGATCTGGCCTTCTGTAGAGCCTGTATTCTTCTCAGAGCCGCCGTATGTCTTGAAGAGTTCGTTTTGTGTTTCTGCAGTCAGTTTCATCTGTGCTTGACTTTGTTTTATTTCTTGTGAGGCGCAAAGATAACCTCATTTTTCATAAATGCAAACGGTGGTCGAAAATGAATAATCCGTGTGGATAGGAAGGTATTGCATACAATAGAAGACATCGGTTCTCTATGCCGCATCCAGCCCCTCTATCTGCATCGTGCTCAGGCGCGGCAGAAAGAGGCGCAGGTTGCCCCGGCGGAGGGCCTCTTGGTTAAACTTATCTCTGCCCGTATACGCAAGGTCAGCCATAAAGTGGTCGGTGGCCAGGCTCGTGATCACGGTGGTAGAGGTGAGCACGGCTTCACATACATATTCACCCACTATCTCGCGGTAGTCGCCATATAGCCTGAGGGTGTAGCGCAGTACCACCCTGTGAGGCTCTGAGATATGATAGTGATAGATGTCCCTGCAAAAGGGGCTCTCTGGCAGCCGGCTGGTGTCCAGCTCTATATACTTATCGTAGATGTCGGTCTTGATCGCATTCATTGTCCAAATATAGCATTAGCTAATTAAAATAGCAAATACTAAGATAAGGGCGGGTAAATAAAAGGGAGACTCAATGGTCTCCCTTGTCTGATTGCTTTTTGTGATTCTAGTGTGGTCTCGGTGCAGGATGAGATATAGGTGCACTCTGACGCGGCTGTGCCTGAGGTGCAGAGCGCGGCTGCATCTGCGGTACGGAGCGCTGCTCTATGCGCGGTTGTACTCTCTGTATCTGAGGTGAGGTAGAGGGACGCTGCATCGGCTGCTGCTGTGGAGCAGTGCGCTGCGGCTGCTGTAGCTGTGGCTGTACTGGTCGCTCTGCCGGGCGCTGCTGTGGAGCACTGCGTTGCGGCTCCTGTAGCTGCTGCCGCACGGGGCGCTCTGTAGGGCGCTGCTGCGGGGTAGGGCGCTCTACAGGCCTTTGAGTCGGTGTCTCCTGAGGGCGCTGTACAGGCTGTGTCTGTGGCCTGGTCTGTGGCTGTCGCGTAGGCTGGGTCTGTACCGGCTGCTCCTGAGGGCGGCTGGCAGGCTCCCGTGTGCGAGGTATCGATTGATATGGATTAGATGGATTGTTAGGATTGCTATGCTCTGCAGGTGGTATGGTATTCTTCTGCTGGTCCAGGCCATTCTGGCGGATGATGCCATGCACAGCAGTGGCATTGATCGCCTTCACCTCGGCGGGAGGCACCACTTTCGGCGGAGCCGCCTTAGCGGGATTAGCATTTTTCAGATCGGGGCGGTACAGGTTCAGTCTGCCACCGGCCTCTCTGGCGCCGGTAGCTACCGGCTTATTCACATCTGCCACAGTCACCGTATTGACTCTATGGCCTGTAGCCCGCTCTACATTATTCAGTGTAGGGCCTGCATTGAAGGTCACATTGTTGTATACGTTCGTATTGTTGATCACCGTGATGTTGGTCACATTGTTATTGATAATGGTAGTGTTGGTATTGTGGTCCACTATATGGTTGTACACATCGTGGTCTACGATGTGGTTTTGCGGGCAGAAGTTCCAGTAGTCTGCCCCGGGCCTGTAGCCGGCGTAGTAGTTCACATTAGGGCTGATGGGGGCCCAGCCGTAGTAGCCGCCGTAGGTACCCCAGGTCACCCATGCCGGTGCCCAGGTAGAGCCCGGTACCCACATCCAGCCGTAGCCCGGCTCATAAAACCAGCGGCCATAGTGAAATGGTGCCCAGCCCCAGCGGTAGCCTGATACCCAGGTCCAGCCATACTGGGTGTACTCCCAGTGGCCGTTGGTAGCGTAGGGGCGGAAGCCCGGTCCCTGTGCCGGCACCCATACGTAGCCATAGCTGCCATAGCTCATCCAGGAGCCGTAGGGAGCCAGCTCATCATAGAAGGTCTGATAGGATGGCTGATAGTAGTCCACACGCTGCTGGTGGGTAGCATAGTACTGGTCATCATCAGCATACTGATCATTGTAGGCTTGCGTATTGTCATAGCTCTGTGCCGGCTGGCTGTACTGATCAGGAGCTACATACTCCTGCTGGCTGGTGGTAGCGGGCGGAGGTGTCTGTACAGGAGCTGCAGTATAGTCAGATGGAGATGGCACGTACGGTTTGTCATCTGCTGAGGGGCTGGCCACAGGTGGCGGTGAGCTGGTGGTAGCAGAGCTGTAGTGTCGTGTCTTGCAGGCGGCCAGGGAGGCGGCGAGCAGCAGGGCTATAAGGATGCTTCTGGTCATAGTGATAGGATGAATGTGGGTAAAGATATTAAAATCATGTATGCGCAGCTATGATACAAGACCATGCCATGCGCTGATCTACATGATCTTACTCACAGATTTTAACAAAAAGGGTGGGAGAGGACTAGGCCTTCTTTTCTTCCGCCTTGCCTGCTACAGCCTGGGTCAGGTCTGTAGAGATACCGGACTTCTCTATGCGGATCTTGACATTGGAGGCTATCTCTACGAGAAAGGTCGTATCGTCCACCTTGTCTATCCTGCCGTGGATACCATTGGTGGTCACCACCTTGTCACCCTTCTGCAGGCCATCTACAAAGGCGCGTTCTTTCTTTACCTTCTGGCTCTGCGGGCGTATAAAGAAGAAATATATCACAGCAAACATCGCTGCATATATGAGTATCATGATTTTAGGATCCATTGCTTATTTTTTGTCGTCTTTTTTATCTTCTTTCTTATCGTCAGCATCGTGAGGGGTCACCTCGCCGGAGAGGAATATCTCCTCATTGTGCATCAGGGTATTCATCTGCATGGTCACAGACTTGTGCTGCTCGCCCCTTTTGCCGGCAGAGTTGAAGGTCACTTTGACCTCAGCCGTAGCGCCCGGTGCGATCGGTTCCTTAGGGTATTCCGGTACAGTACAGCCGCAGGAGCCCCAGGCATTGGCTATGATCAGGGGCTTGGCACCGGTGTTTTTTACCTGGAAGATGTGCGTCACTTTATCGCCTTCGGCAATCGTACCAAACTTGAATTCTTTCTCCGGAAACTCTACCGAGGTGGTATCCTTCAGGATAGACTCCGGCAGGCCGGCATATGGATTTCCTTTTTTGAAAAAGGGGTTGTGTTCCTTGTCGCAGCTGGTCAGGATCAGACCTGACAGGCACAGCGTAGCAAATATTACTTTCCTCATAGCGCGGGCAAATATAACATAAACCACCAAAGACCTTAAAACCTGCGTTTATTGCCAAACTAAATGTTTTTCCTTATGCTTGCAGAGGGTGTGGGGGCACACACGATCCTCCCTATCCAATCTGATATGAAGCAGCTACTCAGCCTGGTACAAAAGATAAACGGTTTCCTATACTACCTCATCCAGCTGGGGGCCAAAGACGGATGGAAGGCCTACCGGCGGTCTGTGTCCGAGCCGGCGGGTACATATGCAGTACAGATGAAGCACCTGCGTGCTCCCTTTTACCTGCGGAGCGGTACGTCAGACCGCGGGGTGTTTGAGCAGGTCTTTTTGCATAAGGACTATGAGCTGTCCCAGGACTTGAACCCAGCCGTGATAGTGGACTGCGGGGCCAATATAGGACTGGCTTCCGTCTTCTTTGCCAATAGGTACCCGAAGGCTAAGATCATAGCCGTGGAGCCTGAAAAAAACAATGTAGACATGGCCCGGCGCAATCTGCAGCCCTACCCGAATGTAAGCATAGAGGCAAATGGAGTATGGAATAAGGACTGCCACCTGGAGGTGGTAGCGGGGCCGGACGGGCAGCCCTGGAGCTTTATGGTGAGACCGGTGGCGCAGGAGCGGCCGGATACGATCCCCGCTATCAGCATACAGGGGATCATAGATAAATACAACCTCTCCCGGATAGACATTCTCAAGATAGATATCGAGTGCTCGGAGTCTGAGCTTTTTGCCGAGAATGTAGACCTATGGATAGGCAAGATAGGTACTATCGTGATAGAGCTGCACGACTGGATGAAGCCCCTCACCAGCAAGACTTTCCTGCAGACGATGGCCAGGTATGACTTTGCCGTGACCCAAAAGGGAGAAAATATCATAGCCCGCCAGATATTTGACCGGCAGGTCTCATAGGTGGTATACTGGCAAAGTAAGCTGGTATCATTTATGTGTTAGCATATGGCCGCATCGGCGTTTACCTTTGCCGGCCAGTAAAGCACAAAAGATATGTACCAGCTCAAAATCATCACCACTACCACCCGCCCGGGCCGCAAAGGACCCGCCCTCGCTGCCTGGATAGCCGATATAGCCCGGCAATATCCCGACTATCAGACCGAGGTCATAGACCTGGGGGAGCTAAAGCTACCTCTCATGGACGAGGCTGAGCATCCGCGCTTCCGCAAATACCACCATGAACACACCAAAAAATGGAGCGCAACCATAGACGGTACGGATGCCTTTATCTTTGTGACAGCGGAGTATAACTACTCTATGACCGCTCCGGTCAAGAATGCGATAGACTACCTCTTTCACGAGTGGGCGGACAAGCCGGCTGCCTTTGTGAGCTATGGCGGAGCCTCGGGTGGCACCCGCGCCGTACAGATGCTCAAGCAGGTACTCACCACGCTCAAAGTGGTGCCTGTCACAGAGGCTGTAGTATTACCTTTCTTTACAAAGATGTTTAACGACGAGGGATCGTTTGTGTCTAATGATGGTATAGACCAGTCGGCTCATGTCATGATGAAGGAACTGCTCCGCTGGACGCACATGCTGAGAGCCAAGAGGGTATGATCTTGGTTAGTAATGTTTATCTGCATCAAGGTACCTCTGTGGTTATACGTATTTCGTTTAGCGTTTTTGCACTTTGGCGGTAAAACGATTTAATCTACCACTGGTAGGTAAATTTGTGCATCCAAAAGCTAGGTTAGTACGCGGTGAATACACTACTTTAGGTCTACACAAAAACCAAAGTACAAATGTCACCGTTTACAGAGAGCCATCAGTTGCTGCGCCAGTCATTCCGCCAGTTTGTAGACAAAGAGATCATCCCAAACGTCAAGTACTGGGAGGAGAATAAAATATGCGAGCGCGAGGTCTTTACCAAGATGGGCCAGCAGGGCTTCTTTGGGGTGAGCTTCCCAGAGGCATATGGTGGCAGCGGTATGGATATGTGGTCTGCTGTGGTGATCAGCGAGGAGCTGACCCGTGCCAATATAGGTGGCCTGGCCATGTCGCTCTATGCGCACTGCTACCTGCCACTGCCGGTGATCAATGCCCTCGGCACAGAGGAGCAGAAGCAAAACTACCTCGTACCCGCTCTCAAGGGTGAGAAGATAGCTGCCCTCGGCATCACTGAGCCGGGTGCCGGCTCTGATGTAGGTGGTATCAAGACTACTGCAGAAGATAAAGGCGACTACTTTGTGGTCAATGGCTCTAAGATGTTTATCACCAATGGTACGATGGCAGACTTCATCGTGCTGGCCGTGCGGACGGGAGAGGGGCACGCGCTTTCGCTGCTGCTATTTGATACCAAGACCACCGGCTTCTCTGCCGTACCGGTACACAATAAGCTCGGCATGCACAGCTCTGACACAGGGCAGCTCTTCTTTGAGAACTGTGTGGTGCCTAAGAGCGCACTGTTGGGAGAGAAAGACTTCGGCTTCTACTATATCATGAGCAACTTCCAGGAGGAGCGCCTCATAGCTTCTGTCACAGGTACAGCGTCTGCAGAGAATGCACTGGAGAAAGCCAAGCAATACATGAAAGAGCGTGAGGCATTTGGCAGGCCGATAGCTAAGTTTCAGGTGCTGCGCCATAAGATAGCTCAGATGGCTATCAAGGTAGAGGCCTGCCGCTCTCTCTCATACCGCGCCGTAGGCGAGTACATAGAGAAAGGCCCGGCAGCCTACTACATCGTATCAGTAGCTAAAGCTTATGTCTGCGAGGAAGCCTTCAATGTGGCCAACGAAGCCCTGCAGATACACGGCGGCTGGGGGTATATGGAGGACTATGGTATCGCGCGTTCCTTCCGTGATCTGAGGCTCCTGACCGTAGGGGCAGGCACCACTGAGATCATGCACGAGATCATCTCAAAGATAGAGATGGACGAGGTGCGCCATGAGAAGGTGCAGATCAAGGCGCGGGTGTGATGCCTCGCTGTAGGCAGGTGACGCCTTACTTATAATCAATATGCTTCAACCATAGCCTGGAGACCACCTCCGGTTTCCCGTCTTTAATATACACTTTATCACCGTTCTTTACATTCAGCGGGCCTGTGGGTGTCGAGATCACAGCATTGGAGCAGCCCTTGATCGTTACCGGCCCGGTACGGTTGTGATGAAGTGTGATCGTAGATGTTTTGCCGCAGGCTGTGACAGTATAGGTATGGTTGGTAGAGTCATCGTTGTACACCTTCAGGTGAGTCTGGGCAGTGGCGGCTGCCGATATGCCGACTATTATGAGTAAGAGAAATAAACTTTTCATGTGCAGACTTTATGGTTGGGTATCATTTATCATGCCATGCCCTGACTAAAAGTTGTACTATCTACCATCATAAAAGATCCGATAAAATCAAAGCGCAGGACTTTAATGTGTGTGTGAATGAGTTAGTTAGGTGAATATGCCGCGCTTTGGCACGATGGTTGGGTTACTTAGGGCGTATCATTATTTTCTAAGTAAAAAATAGAAACGCAATGAAAAGTCTCAAGATGAAATCCGCTGTGCTCGCTACGATATTTGCCGGTGCAGTGGTGATCGGTAGCATCACACCAGCTATGGCAGGTGCCCCGGTCCTGACAGTAGAGAAAACGGCTATCAATAAAGACCTTGCGCATGTGAGCGCCACCAGGGCACGCGTAAATACGCTACAGTCCCAGCTCAAAGGCGACCGCAAAGCTGGCCTCAATACAGTAGCACTGCAAAAAGAATTGAGCAAGGCGAAGGCCGACCATAAACACGCCAAGGCGTATCTCCGTGCAGATAAACATGACCTGGTAATGGACCATCAGGCATACATCAAGGAGAAGAGATCTGCACTGCGAGAAGATCGGTATGCACTTGCCAAAACCAGGTTTGACGTAAAGCGTAGCCCATCTCAGAAAAGCGCAGAGATCATGAATAAGCGCATGGAGATAAACGATGATAAGTCAGCACTAATACAGGCCAAAACAACACGTAACAATGACCTGCTGGCTGCCAATGAAAAGATAGAAAAGGCACAAGGCCAGAATGTAGCCGCGCTCAAAATAGAAAATGCCGGAGCGAAGCTGCAAAACCTCGCGATGAAGTAGTCAAGGTAAAACTTGATAGGAAGAAGGGCTCCACGTAAGGAGTCCTTCTTTTATTTGCTACTGTGTAGTTTTCTGTCCCTCGACACTATGCGTCCCTCGCCCCTCGTACTAAAAACAACAAAGCCCCCTTTCGGGAGCTTTGCAGATGCCTTTGGGGCACATTAGAGGCTGCTTACGACCTCTACCTTGCCACCCTTGATATGGATCTTATCTCCGTCCTTTACCTTGATATCGCCGTTAGGCGTGCTGATCGTGGCATCACTACATCCCTGAATAGTGAGGGTGGCAGTACGGCTGTGCTCAAAGGTCACTTCTTTGTTATTGCCGCAGGTCACGGCTTTGAACGTATAGTCTTTAGAGTCTTCATTATAATAGCGCAGAGTAGTACCGGCAAAAGAAGCTACTGCGATACCGGCAGCAGCCAGAGTGAGGATCAGTTTTTTCATGTCAGGAATGATTTAATGAGTGATTTAATGACCGCAAAGGTAAGAGCAGTGACTGTGGGGCGCAATCACAAAATCAAACAGAAATCGGAACTTTGAATGCAATGTCTTTACCGCAAAAGCGCGAAAACGCAAAAGAAGTAAAGCGTATCCTCCGCGTCTTTGCAATCATAAATCATACATCATCAATCACCATTCGCCTCAGGGTACATATTCTCAGCCTCAGTAGATACTCCTTGGCTCTTTGCTTTTTGTGTAGTAATCTTGCACCCGCAAACTGTCGGTATCGTGAATAAAAGTAATCTCAGCATTGTAGCACTGCTACTGGTGATCGGGGCACCGGTTTTTTTCTTTCTGGTGTTTCACCCGCTGAGCCAGATACCACGCCCGCTGTCTCCCAGGCATTATTACCCCACGGGTGCCATAGAGCGCAGGGATGATGGCGGCGAGGCCTGGATAGACTCTCAGTACCAGACCATAGCCAATGACACCTTTACTACCCAGACGGGAGACCAGATGGTGCTGGATAGCCTGCGCGGCAATATCTATGTGGCAGACTTCTTTTTTGCTACTTGTCCCGGCATCTGCCCTACGCTGACCCGCCACCTGGATACCGTGCAGAAGTACTTTATCAAGGATGAGAATTTTCGCCTGGTTTCCTTTACGGTAGATCCTGATAAGGACTCTGTACCGGCGCTACGCGAATATGCCAGGAATCATGGCGCTGTGACCGGCCGCTGGTACCTGCTGCGGGCGCCCAAGGCCAAAACGTTTAAACTGGCCAACGAAAGCTTTCATATCATAGCCAAGGAAGATGAAGACGGCGGCCCGGATGCGCTGGTACATAGTGAGAAGCTGGTACTGGTAGACTACAACGGTGTGATACGCGGCTACTATGATGGTACGGACAGCGCCAGTGTCAATAGGCTGATGGCAGATATCGTGCTGGTACTGCGCGAGACAGAGCGCACTTACAGCTTCCGCAAGAACCCGCACGAGGAAAATCTGTTCAGGAAAATAAAGAAGTGGTTTAAAGGAGATAAAAAGCAAGCATGATAAAGGCAGTACTACAGAGGAACGACAAAATGGCCTACGGCCTCATAGCTGTACTTTCAGTGGTAGTCTTTATGCTGGTGGTGCTGATAGGCAAGTTTAAGATCTATACTTTATTTCCGGGTATTCAGCTCGGATTTGACCCGCATATCTTTGCCAAGATCAATGCCGGTCTCAACTCTCTGGTGTCGGTCCTGCTCATCCTGGGCCTGCTGCTGGTGAAGCAAAAAAAATATGAAGCGCACCGTACTGTGATGATAGTGGCCTTTGTGGCGTCGGCCATTTTCCTTCTTTCCTATGTAGCGCATCACTTCACTACCTACGATACGCACTTTGGTGGCCTGGGTGCTATCCGCTGGTTTTACTATCCACTGCTGATCACGCATATCATTCTGGCAGCTACGGTGTTGCCATTTATTCTCATGGCTATGTACCGTGGCCTCACAGCAGACTGGCGCGAGCACAAAAAAATAGTGCGTGTGACCTATCCTATCTGGCTCTATGTCAGTATCAGCGGGGTCATCGTATATCTGCTGATCGCGCCATACTACCAGCCCATGTAGATCTGATCTGGTCCGCTGTTTGTATATTGAGTCTTATGATATATATCCTCCCTGGTACCTGGCATCTGCATTATTCCACCTTTCCTATGTGGCAAAGGAAGGGTATGCACAGTGTGACTTTCAATTACGGTATAATAGACCGCCAGGGTATAGCAGCGCTGCTAGATGAGGTGCGGTATCAGAAGCACGATCGCTATAAATGCATAACCGGCTATGACTATCCTGATCATAACGACCATCACGGTTTCATCTGGCGGGGTAAAGGTTTTCTAAGTTTATTTAAAAGCAAATGGCGTGTAGAGTGGATGAGCGAAGATCAAATGGCGATGGTCATATCATTTGAGAAAACCATAATGACTCCTTCGGGCATTGATATACTGACCAAAGATGGAGCAGATGCCTCACAGCTACTTATAGCCAGGGAAATAGGAGGTCAGAGAGGCCTGCTGAAAGGGATCAATGATCCTCTGCTGCCGGTAAGTATATGATGGCAAGGGGCATAGCCGGATACAGGGTCAGAATAGAGAATTAATACTACCGGGAGGTACTTTACCTATATGCTTGTAGGCTAGTTCTGTGGCTTCACGGCCCCGCGGCGTGCGCTTGAGGAAACCGAGCATGATCAGGTATGGCTCGTAGACTTCCTCTATAGTGCCGCTTTCTTCTCCCACTGCTGTGGCTATCGTATTGATCCCTACAGGGCCGCCTTTAAATTTCTCAATAATAGTAGCCACAATACGATTGTCCATCTCATCCAGGCCTATAGGATCCACATTCAGAGCGCTGAGAGCGTGGCGGGCTATGTCGATAGTAATGGTTCCGTCGCCCTTTATCTGGGCGAAATCACGCACACGGCGCAGGAGTAGATTTGCTATACGGGGAGTACCGCGGCTGCGGCGCGCTATCTCGAGCGCTGCCTGGTCCTCAATGGGTGCCTCCAGGATATCTGCCGAGCGACGGATAATACCAGAGAGCACCTCGGGACCGTAGTACTCCAGCCGGCAGGTGATGCCAAAGCGGGAGCGGAGCGGAGCCGTGAGCAGTCCCGATCTGGTGGTAGCACCCACCAGGGTGAAAGGATTCAGGCTTATCTGTATAGAGCGGGCATTGGGCCCGGTATCTATCATGATATCTATTTTGTAGTCCTCCATGGCGCTATAGAGGTACTCCTCTATGACCGGAGAGAGGCGGTGTATCTCATCTATGAAGAGGACGTCATTCGGTTCCAGATTGGTGAGGAGTCCGGCCAGGTCGCCGGGTTTCTCGAGCACCGGGCCCGAGGTGATCTTCATATTTACGCCCATCTCATTGGCCACTATGTGCGAGAGGGTAGTCTTGCCCAGGCCCGGGGGGCCGTGCAGCAGCACATGGTCCAGCGCCTCACCACGGCGCTTGGCAGCCTCTATGAAGACAAACAAATTATCAATGATCTGTGGCTGCCCCTGAAAGTCGCTGATGCTTCTGGGCCTGAGCGCTTTCTCTACCTCAGAGTCTTCTGATGAAAAATGTTCCTTATCGGGATCGAGATTGGGATTCACACTGTGAAAATAGCAAAAGCCTGATAGGTTGGTCCTATTTGTGGATAGAATAGGGCCGTCTGCGGTGACCCAATAGTTTCTTAATGCTCAGCAGATAACCCGCCGGTCACCGTGATATACTGACCTGATGTAGATTTAAACCTGGCGCTGCACAATGCCATAGTGATATCTATTGAGTTTGACGTCAGGTATATCTTACCGCTCACGGAGTGGTAGTCCCCATAGCTGATGTAGCATGCGCCAGAACTAAACGTACCTGTAGAATCGAGATCCAATTGGCTCGGTGTATAGATGCTACCGGATGTGTTTTGTATGTATACGTATATTGGAAGGCCAGTTGTGTTAGATGTATTAGAGTATCTCTGGCAGTTGTACCCCGATAGCGTGGAAGACCAAAAGTATGGGTCATTGTAAAAATAGTCGCTGCCGTATGCTGTAGAGGTGAGCTGATCATAGTTGCCCGCATTACATGGTACGGTCAGATACGACGTGACTTGAAATGTAGCCGGATCGCTTTCGCAGTTAGTTGTCACGGCTTTGACAGAATAGCTGCCGTATATAGAACTGCTACCAGAATAATATTCTACTGATAATGCCGGGCCCGTATAGGTGGTATTATCCGGTCGTGTCCAGACGAGTGTCACACCCGGATCCGCATTAGCATATACTATGGTGCTACCACCCTGAGGCACTACTACCGGACCAGCTACTATAGGTGTGGTAGGCTTTACGCCGGTGCATGGCAGTTTTTCTTCAGTGACTTTGGCGCATCCTCCCAGTATGATCGCTACTGACAGCAGGCTTATGATTATCTTTTTCATTTTCTTTTGGCGTTGATATTAAGGATCAGAAAAGAAGCGCTCCGATACCTATCTTGATCTGGAGGAGGTTAGACAGCATCGCATCTATAGAGTTCAAGTGCTTATAGGGAGCATCTGAAACTTTTGGGGCGCTCAGGGTGCTGCCTGACATAGCTGCACGGATGCCTGAGCTGAGAGGTACATTCACATCACCTTCTATCGTGAGCAGCAGCCTGTTTGCCAGGATGATATTGCGGCCCATGCCAAAACGGAATGACACATCATGCGATACTACTTTAAAGTTTCTCTGGTAGCTGCTGTAATCTACCTCCTGCTCGGTCCGCACGCGATCGGTCGTCATCTGGTAGTTTAGCCCCAGTATGATGTACCTGCCCACCGGCGCTATGAAGCCCTTCTTTTCTCTGAAGAACTTGACATATGCTCCTATGGAGTTCATGGAGATCTGACGATAGGGGACGTAGATAGAGCTGGCGGAGTAAAAGTCGGTGATATACCTGTTCACATTAGATGAGAAATCGAGCCGGGTGTACTGCAGGCCTACAGCATGCCTGCGTGTGACGACGTAGTCTGCCTGCACATTGTGGTAGAGGTACGGGCGGTGTGTGCCGTGAAAGTCATTCCACTGCGGGCTGATGCCCCCCTGATACTGCAGTGAGCACTTCAGGCCCATGTATCCGGGTACCTGGGCATAGCCCGTGGCACAGAGCAGTACTATGGCGATGGAGGATAGTAGTTTTCTCATTTGCTTGCGGTTTCTTTGTTCTTATCGTCTTTTTTAGACTCTTTAGGTTTAGCATGCAGCTGCATGAATGTGTCATAGATGTGCGAGTTGAGCACACTAGGCGAGGTGCGGCTATAGACCTCACGGAAATTGGCCATGGTGACCTGATCCGTCTTTACATCATACATCATATTGAAATAGAAAGTATAATGCCCACCATTGATCAGGTAGCTGAGTGTGAATGGCAGCATATATGGCAAGAACGCCGACAATACTCCTAAAGTGATCTTGCGCTTCTGGTTTTCCTTGTAGGAGACGACCCCCGTCCATAGGAAATAATCTGTATTGTATTTCTTGGCCAGTTCAGTGATCTTCTGACGGTCCGGGAAAGGTGTCGGCTGGTCGTCACTCTCCAGGCGGTCTGCTACATACTCCTCCAGTAGGGTGATGTCATTCATCTTGTCTATATCATTGCTGGCCAGATTGCGCGCGTCTAGTATCTCTACATCCAGTTTTGCTTTGTGGCCGCAAGAGACGAGGCGATGCGCAAAGTCACGCTGGCCGCCTTCGGCCTTTACGTATCTGATCTTGTGCTTATTATTAGCATCCAGGCGAGCATAGTATGGATTTATCACCAGCACCCTATCCAGGCCCATGGCGTATACCTTCTTGCTTACACTGCTTTTCTTGCTAAAGGTGACTTCTTCGGCTTCGTCATTATTACCCTTTTTGTCGGCGGCCTCTTTAAAGTATTCTGCTACCCAAGGTTCTTTATAGTATTCTACGATAGCATACTGGGTATAGTAGCCCTTGCCGGCTTTGACCTCCTGCTTCTTCTCTACTTGCTGGTTTTTGATCTTAGCGTATTTGCTGGTTTCTTCTTCCTTCTCTGTACTGGTGGTGTTCTTGGCCGGGGTAGCAGCAGTGTCTGCGCCTGCAGCGGTAGCTGAGTCTGCGAGTGCAGTTGCCGTTGGCTCGGTCACTTCGCCGGCTTTTGGCGCTGCATCGCTGAAGTAATCCAGGTCTATATCCTGCTTGGCCAGCAGGCGGATAATGTATTTCGTGTGCTCGTCTATATCCTGATCTTTAGGATATTCATGCTTCAGTTTTGCTGCGTATGCCAGGGCCAGCACTGTGAGTTCCTTTGCATCTGTAGAGTCCATCCGCTCTATGAGATAGTTGACCGCTTGCCCTTTGCCTTCTATTTCTTTTGAAGCGCTGTGTGCCTTCTCCCAGTTAGATCCTGTGCGGGCATAGCAGGCCAGGTTCTCCAGGCACTCCAGTATATTCTTTTTGAGGTAAAGATTGTTTGGGTACTTGCGCAGGAGCAGGTAGGAATTGTACAGGCCCTGCTCATAGTCGTGGTGTAGTGTATAGAGCCTGCTCAGCTCAAACCGTGCCGTAGTACGCATGAGTTCAAACTGCTCCTTGCTGACCAGGTAGTCACTTTTGCCTTCGTTGTCAGCCTTTGCCAGTTTGCCTGACATCAGCTCCCTACGCGCTTTGATACTAGGGTGAGAGCTTTTGGGATTGTCGTTTTCGTCCTTTGTGTTGATAGGTGCTGTTTCTTTCAGGTCATACAGGGCCGGTATCTTGTAGGTACTGTTTTCAAATATTGACTTATCAAACGCTACATCGTCAAATGGCAGGTATGAGTATTTCAATACATCATATACTCCCAGCAGATTGGCAGAGCTGTATTGCGTCTTCTGAAATAGCTCATAGCCCTCCACATCCGCCTGTGTCTCCAGCTCGCGACTGAAGGTCATAGTAGCCAGGAATTTGTCATTCTTGTTAAACGTTTTATAGGAGCCCTTACCTTTGGTGATCTTGTCTGCCTCTACAGCATGGGTGATCATGTGCTTCTTCTTGTAGTGCGTCAGCTCATGGCTCAGAATGAATGCCAGTTGTGCTTCATTTTCCAACTGTGCCAGCAGGCCCATATTCACGAGTATGATACCCTGATTGGTAGCTGCCGCATTGACATAGGTAGACTTCAGGATATAAAAACGGACCTTGCCTCTGGTCTCCGGATCTTTGGCGAGGATCTTGTCGGCTACTTTATTGACGTAGTCACTCATAGGATCGTTAAAAACGACCTTGCCGCTCTGCAGCAGATTGTCCAGCTCAAAGCTGCTCTCCAGCAGAAACTGATCCTTGGCCTTTTTTGCGGCACCTTTATCATTTTTCAGTTTCGCCCTTTCGGCAGCGTACTTTTCAGAAGAATGGGTAATAAGGTCAGCGGGGAGGGGACCTTTGCTCACGATTGGTTTATAATCCTGCTCGAAACGGGCCTGGCCAAATGCAGCAGATACCAACAGTAGCGCGCCTAATGCGGCAACATATGTTTTCATAAATCTTTGAATGTGGGGCGAAATAACGCAACCGACCTAAAAAATGCAAAGATTCACCGTATCATATAAAACATATATTTATTCGTCATTTGTGAGGCGGCACTCGTCACCATCCAGTTTCTTCTATATTTGTCTATATGTATAAACGCAGTGCGGTACTCGGTCTGATCCTCATGGCAGAGGTTATGGTCTTTCATTTATTGACGTCCTTTTCCGCCGGGCAGGTGCTGTGGTGCGAGCGCCCGTTTCGCACAGATACTATACAGCGTCTCCAGCGTATTGCATTCGGCTCCTGCGCGCATCAGAAGAAGCAAGAATATATACTGGCAGAAATAGCCCGCCTCAGACCTGATCTCATGATCTATCTGGGTGACAACATATATGGTGATAGCAAGAATATACGTGTACTGCGCGAGAAGTATGGTGTGCTGAGTTGCAAAGATGAGTTTCGCAAGCTGCTGGAGGCCACCCATGTGATCGCTACGTGGGACGATCATGACTATGGTCAGGACGATGCAGGTAGTGAGTACCCGCTCAAAAAGGAATCAAAAGATCTCTTTCTGGAGTTTTGGAATGAGCCTAAGAACTCAGATCGCTACCAGCATGACGGCATCTATACCTCCTACTACTATGGCGACACGGCTCATCGTGTGCAGGTGATCCTGCTGGACCTCCGCTGGTTTCGATCGCCACTGATAGGCAGGGACTATCACTACCAGATAAACAATGACAGCCTGGCCATAATGGTAGGAGCGGAGCAGTGGGCCTGGCTGAGACAAGAACTGCAAAAGCCTGCACGCGTCAGGATCATAGGCAGCAGTACACAGTTTTGCACGGATCACAATGGATGGGAAACCTGGTCCAACTTTCCGCGTGAGCAGCAGCGGATGTTTGATCTGATCAGAGAGACCAGAGCTGAGGGTGTAGTATTCATCAGCGGTGATGTGCACTACGCTGAGCTCTCTGTGCGCCGGGTGCCCGGACTATATCCTATATATGATATGACCGCAAGCGGTCTCACACAGGTAGAACTCATGGCATCGCACAATCTGTACCGGATAGGTAGTCCTATTAATACACGAAACTTTGGCATGATAGATATCGATTGGAGCAAGAGTGATCCTGAGCTGCTGATACGTGGTTTTGACTTTGCCGCCAAAGAACGGATCGTCCACACTGTCAGGCTTAGTGAGCTGAAGTTTCGAGCTAACTAGCCTTCCCATATTATTACCTTTTCCCACCCGGATTTACGCACTTTTTTGTGAGGTTACAATGATGTATTTGTGTCATACCAGTCTCTGGTTTTGAGTACAAGCGTTGCATTGTTTCTTACAACCCTGAAATCCGCTCTGCTATTGGCATTCACGCGTAAACGTGAACAAAACCAGAGCAATGAGATCCGGACTTTTTACCCTTTTTATTTTTGTATCTATCTGCACCTTCGGGCGCGTGGTACCATCTTTTAGCTGCGATGTGGTGAGCGGATGCTCTCCACTGGTAGTCAATGTGACAGACCACACTGCCGGAGCCACATCCTGGAGCTGGGACCTGGGCAATGGTAACACCGCTACACAGCAGAACCCCTCTGCTACCTATTTCGCTCCGGGTATATATAGGATCATGCTCACTGTCTCTGATGGCCAGTCTACAGACACTATGACCCGTATGATCACCGTATTTGCAAAGGCTACTGTCGATTTTGCGGCGGATATACGGAGTGCCTGCCCGGGAGATACTGTCACTTTTACATCCCTGGTGACTGCGGGCAGTGCCGGTATCGCTCAGTATGCATGGGGCTTTGGCAATGGTATAGCCAGCAGGGCTACCAATCCGGGCTATCGGTATGCGCAGGCCGGAGACTACGATGCGACACTCGTAGTGCAAGACTCCAATGGCTGTACGGCCAGTCTGACCAGGCGCAACTTCATACATATATGGGCAGCTCCGCAGGCCGCATTCACCCCGTCACCTGCGGTCACCTGCGGTACCAGCCAAAACGTGACCTTCTCCAATCAATCTATCGGTGGGGGCCTCAGCTACCTTTGGAGTTTCGGTGATAGTACCTCCTCTGCCGCTGCTGCACCCGCCCACCTTTATCAATATAGAAAATATAAAGCAACCCTGACGGTGACAGATAGCAACGGATGCCACGCCGCCGTGAGCAAGAATATAGCAGTGGTCAATCTGCAAGCGGCCTTTGTAGCTGACAAGCAGCAGGTGTGTGCAGGAGAGGAGGTGAATTTTGAAAATCGCTCTCCTATGTCCGGTACAGCCTGGTGGTGGACCTTTGGCGATGGAGACAACTCTAACAAGCAAAATCCCAGGCATATCTATACCACACCCGGCGTATATACTGTGACCTTTACAGTAAAGGATGCTACCTGCCGTGATTCCATATCGCGCACGGCTTATATCACTGTCAGCCAGGGTTTCTCCGTGTCTGTAGCGGCAGATAACCGCAACTCCTGCGTAGCACCCTTTACTGTCAACTTTACCAGCCAGACCAACGGTGGGGGCGCCACCTATGCCTGGTCTTTTGGCGACGGACATACCTCCAATGATCCGAATCCCAGCAATGTATATCATTCAGCCTCTACATTCAACGTGAGCCTGACTGTAATAGATACGAATGGCTGCAAGGAGGTCATCTCTATGCCTGGCTACATCACTACATCCCGGCCATGGACACGGTTTACGTCAGATACACTGACCTGCCCCGGTGCCGCGGTACGATTTATAAACAGGACTACCGGTGCCAGCAAATTTCTTTGGAATTTCGGTGATGGAGATACCTCTACTGCGCCTAATCCTCTCCATACCTATCGCAACTATGGCAGCTATAGCGTGAGCCTGACAGCCATCGATACATCGGGTTGCGATTCTACGTTGACCAAGAATTCGCTGGTCAAAGTAGATTCTGCTGCTATTGATTTTCATGTAGACCGTACTTTCTCTCCCTGCCCGCCGCTGGTATCTGTATTCAGCAGCGTGAGCAATCGTAGCGACCTGAAGTTTACCTGGGATTTCGGTGATGGCTACAAGGATACAGCGGCTAATCCTACGCACATATTTTTTCACCCCGGAGTATATACTGTGAAACTGATCGGCACCAGCAAGCTGGGCTGTACAGACACGGTGATCTATCCCGGCCTTATCACTGTATTGGGACCTACGGGAAGCTTCTCCATGACCCCTGACCGCGGCTGTGGTATAGTGCCGGTGGAGTTTTCCGGCACCGTATCTGCCAATACACAGAGTATCACCTGCGACCTGGGCGACGGACACCTCTATAGCGATTCGCTCAACTTTAGCTACAACTATACGCAGCCACGGGTATACCACCCCAAGTTTATACTGACAGATGCAGTGGGCTGCTCAGTACCATATGAGCTCGACTCTGTGGTGGTGGGCGCCGTACCGGTCATGCACCTGCGCGATACAGTGATCTGCCCCGGCCAGACAGTCAGGGTGACCCTCGGCGCTGATCACTATAGCTGGATAGCCAAGGCCTGTGATACTTGTGGCCGCGTGCCAAACATACAAGATACTACTGCCCAGCTGGTAGCTAATCCGTCAGTCACCACTACCTATACGGTGACTGCTGTGACCACGGGCGGCTGTACAGCTACCGATCATTTTACCGTGCAGATAGCCGCCCCACCTGTATTCCCGGTTCTGGATAGTATCAGAGCGTGTATGAACGAAACAATTCAGTTTCCGGCTATACAGGCAGACAGTGTGCGGTGGTTTCCGGCATCCTATCTGAGCAGTGCTACAGCACTGGCACCCGTATGCTCTCCGGGCTCGTCTATTACCTATACTGTCACAGCATACAATAGCACCGGCTGCGCTGTCTCAAAGGAAGTACCGGTCAAAGTACTCTCACATGTATATGCTACCCTGACAGGAGACACTGCCGTATGCGGCGGCTCACCGGTGCAGCTGCACCTCCACCTGATAGATACCTCCTATAGCGGTGTGAGCTATGAATGGCAAGCCACCGGGCTGGTACAGAGCAGTGCTGATCCTGTCATCACCACCGGTCAATCGTCGGAGACGGTGCGGGTGATCACGCATAGCGGCACCTGTATAGCGGATACGGATATAGTGACTATCCATGTGAATCCATCTCCCTCCGTGAAACTCTCAGGCAATATGCTGGCTACTGCGGGCGCTGAGCTCACGCTAGCCGCAGATGCCCATGACGCTACAGGATACTACTGGTCGGCACCGGAGACACTGAGCTGTACAGACTGCCGTATCACTACACTGGTGCCACATAGGGCTCAGACTGTCTCAGTGTCAGTGGCTAACCAGTATGGCTGTACCGCCAGTGATAGCATACAGATACAGGTGCAGCAGTGCGATCCGTCTTCGGTTTTTATTCCCAATACTTTCACGCCCAATGGAGATGGTACCAATGACGTACTCTACGTGCGCTCACGGACACTCGCTCAGGTGGAGTCCTTCCGGATATTTGACCGCTGGGGAGCTATGATATATGAAGGCAAGGACCTGGAGCATGGGTGGGATGGCACTGCCAACGGCACTCCCGCCGAGCAGGGAGTCTACATATATACTCTGACAGGCAAATGCGAAGCCGGCTACGATATACAAGCCAATGGATCAGTGACGCTCCTCCGCTAGAGCTGTATAGCTCTCACTACATCTGTCCAGAATTTTAGAATTATTCCTCCCCGGATTGTAACATAATCCGGGGTTTGGAGTATACCTAGCCATACGCCCGATACCCTTTAGGTGTACAAAAGACTGATTGTGATATACAATCTGCAAAAAGTACCCCGGACCGAGCATCAGCCGTATACCCGATCAAACAAGATTATGAAGCTCGTTACCCTTACTTGCTTATTGTTCATCTCGGCTATATCTATGGCCACAGGCACAGCCAGCTTTAGCTGCGATGTGACTCACGGCTGCTCGCCGCTGCTGGTCCATATGACCGACCACTCCACCGGGGCCACTACCTGGCGCTGGAATCTGGGCAATGGCAATACATCTACCCAGCAAAATCCATCTGCTACCTACGCCGCTCCGGGCATATACCACGTCACCCTGGTGACCACTATAGGTGCCCGTACTGACTCTGCTACCCAGATCATCGTGGTGAATGGCATACCCTCTATAGACTTTGTCGCAAGCCGCAATACTGCATGTATAGGCGACTCTATAGGCTTCTCTGCAGTGATCAGTACCGCAGGCTCTGCTCCGATAGATCACTATGCCTGGAATCTGGGCAATGGCACCGGCAGCAGCCTCATGAATACATCGTACCGCTACAGCCAGAGCGGTCTATATGATATCACGCTCGTAGCGCGGGATACTAATGGCTGCACCTCGAGCCTCACCAAGCCGGCCTATATCCGTATATGGCCATCTCCTGTGGCCAATTTCTCAGTGACACCAGCTATCAGCTGTGGCACCTCGCAGGTGGTGACCTTTGCAGATCAGAGCCAGGGTACCGCCCTGAGCTATGCCCTGGCATACGGCGATGGAGGCACTGCTACCACAGCCAATACTACTCACACCTATAGCTATGGCAGGTACAACTCCCGCCTGACCGTGACCAGCGCCAATGGCTGCTCTGCCAGCGCGGTGAAAGGAATAGCTGTGATAAACCTCGGTGCCAACTTTCGCGCAGATAAGCAGACCGTATGTACGGGCGAGCAGGTCACTTTTGAAAACCTGTCACCTATGTCTGGCACCAGCTGGCTGTGGCTCTTCGGAGATGGTACTACCTCTAACCGTCAGAATCCTACTCACGTTTACACCTCTACTGGTGTATTTGATGTCAAGTTTATCATTCGCGATGGTGGCTGTACGGATACTATCGTCCGCCCTCAGTTTATCACTGTCAATACAGGCTTTGCCGTATCCTTTACTCCTGACAACCGTCGCTCCTGCGATGTGCCATTTGTGGTGCATTTTACCAGTCAGGTCTCTACCACCGCACCCGTCACGTACGCCTGGCAGTTTAATAATGGCCATCTCGACTCTGCTGCCAATCCTACCACCACCTATACTGTGCCCTCTACTTACAACGTATCTCTCACTGTGACCGATACAAACGGCTGCACGGTCAGTACAGCGGTACCGGGCCTCATCACGGCAGGCCGCCCTACGCCTAAGTTTCTGTGTGATACAGCGACCTGCCCAGGTGTTAGGGTCTCCTTTGTCAACCGCAGCCAGAATGCTTCTTTTTACTACTGGAGCTTTGGTGATGGCGATACAGCTATAGGACAGGCACCTTCACATATCTTTCAAACCTCGGGAGACTATACCGTCAGGCTGCGTGCTATGGATAGCACGGGATGCGACTCTACGTACTCTGTAGTGATCCACGCCACTGCACCGCTAGTAGACTTTCGCGCCAGCCAGTCATTCAGCACCTGCCCACCGCTGGTCACTACCTTTCGCAGCATGACCAATAGATCTGGCCTGCATTTCAAGTGGAGCTTTGGAGATGGTACTACAGATACTGCATCTAACCCTACTCACATCTACTCTCAGCCCGGTGTCTATACCGTGAGCCTGATAGCTACGGCTACTCAGGGATGCAAGGATTCTGTGGTATACAATAACCTCATCACCGTGCAGGGGCCTACGGGTCATTTTGCAGTGAGCGGCAATTCGGGCTGCGTGCCACTGACTGTGTCTTTCTCAGGGTCGTCATCCTCCAATGTACAGACTGTGACCTGTGACCTGGGCAATGGTATCCTTCATACCGGCGCTATGAATTTCACCTACACCTATACGGATCCACGCGTCTACTATCCGCGGTTTGTACTCACAGACCAGGTGGGCTGCAGCATACCTTTTGACCTGGATTCTATCTACGCTGTGACCAGCCCCGTGCTGCATGTGCGTGATACCTCTATCTGCTATGGCCAGGCTGTGCAGATGACGCTCGGTACTGACCACTATAGCTGGACGGCCACCGCCTGCGATACATGCGGACGTGTACCATCTACTACAGACACTGTAGCTACGGCGCTGCTATCGCCGTCGGTCAATACTACCTATACTATCCATGCATCCAATGGTCTGGGCTGCAGTGCTACCGGTACATTTCATGTAGATGTAAAGGGCCTGCAGGTACTGCCTGCCCATGATACCATCAGGATATGCCATGGTGAGGCTGCCCAGCTGGGCCCTCTGCCGGGAGATAGCCTGATCTGGTCACCATCCTCATACATCAGTGATACTACATCGGCTGCACCGCTGAGCTATGCGCCAAACTCGATGAAGTATAACGTACGGGCATACGATGTACACGGCTGTGCCTACTCGCAGGATATACCGGTGAAAGTAGTGCAGCAGGTGCGTGTGCTCATCACGCCGGATACTGCTGTATGCCCGGATGCGTCCATCCTACTGCATGTAGCAGCTATAGACTCATCTGTGCAGTCGGGTGTGCAGTATCACTGGTATGCCTCACCGGACCTGGACCGCACTACAGGCCAGACAGTGACCGCACAGATGCATACGGGTGAGGAGACCTTTCATGTGGTCACTACCAGCGGCACCTGCTGGCCGGATACATCAGCCATCACCGTACATGTACGCGGTCATGCTCATGTGACACTGCCTGAGCAGATGACTGTAGTGGTGAATGGCGAGATACCGCTGCATATAGAGTCAGGGGACCTCACTACCTATCACTGGACCGTGGGTGGCGCAGGAGACCTGAGCTGCAGCGACTGTATGAAGCCGACCTTCAAACCGGCCGAGGACCAGGTGGTACGCCTGACCGGCGCGGACCAGTATGGATGTACTGCCAGCGATACCATGCTCATACATGTAATGCCATGCGATCCGGAGGAGATATTTGTGGCCAATACTTTCACGCCTAATGGAGATGGCCTGCATGATAAAGTACTGCTCCACTCACGCACCCTCACACAGCTCGATTACTTCCGCGTGTACAATAGGTGGGGGGCCATCGTATTTGAAGGACATGATGTGGCCGAAGGGTGGGATGGGATGATCAGCGGCGAGCCTGCGGCCCAGGGTGTGTACCTCTATACCGTGCGCGGCAAATGTGACAGCGGCTATACGCTGGAAAAGAACGGAACGATCACACTGGTGAGATAAAGATTTAAGGGTAACGGGTTTATAAGAGGGCTGCCGGAGGGCGGCCTTTTCTTTTTCCCTGCCCCTGGCTGTCAGAGCCGCACTGTCACAAGCCTTTCATTGTGTTTTTTATGGTAGAAAGTGTAGCTATTTCAGGGATGTGCCGTATAAGAAAGCATTAAGACCCCTGTATAAAGTAATATTCACATGAAAAGAATAAAACCCTTACTGATCCTCCTGATAGTAGCAGCCACCTCCGTGGCCCGTGCTCAGGATGTACACTTCTCGCAGTTTGCTATGTCGCCTATGATGCTCAATCCTGCACTGTCAGGCTTTAGCTCAGGGGACATCCGCATGTATGCCAACTTTCGTACGCAGTGGAATACTGTAGCCGGATCCGGAGCCTACCGCACCTTTGCAGGCGGGGTGGATGCCGCGCTGGGCAAAGCGACCAAATATAGCAGCTTTGCAGGCCTGGGTGTCTCTTTCTTCTCAGATCAGGCCGGTACTGCGGGCTTTCAGACCAATAGGGTAGACCTCACCTTTGCCTATCACTTTGTGCTGAGCAAGCGTCACAATACTTCTTTATCTTTTGGCATTCAGGGTGCCTTTAATCATAGGGGATTTGACCCAAGCAAGTCCACCTATGATTCCTATTATGATCCCACTACCGGTACTGCCAGCAGCAGCAATGGTACACAAGAGCAGTTTACGCGCAATAAGGTTTACTTTGGCGATGTAGGTGTCGGAGCATTCTTCTCTACTACGCTAAAGAAAAGGACTGACCTCTACTTTGGCCTCAGCTTCAATCATCTCAACCAGCCTTCCATTTCCTTTTTTGCCACAGGCAATAACAACACTGCTGCAGACAAGCTCTATATGAAGACCACACTGCATGGCGGTGTATCTGCCCCCGTGAGTGACAAAGTGTGGATCATTCCCAACTTTTTTGTGATGATACAAGGGCCGGCACAGCAGTATAATATCGGTACGCACGTCAAGATGCAGCTCGGCTCAAAAGCCATCAGCAGGACATACCTCACTCTCGGACTGCAGGCACGTATAGCCAAGGGACTCGAGACACCGATGGGCGATGCGGTGATCGTGCAAACTCGCCTGGACTACAAGGCATTTACACTCGGCCTCTCGTATGACATCAATGTATCAAAACTGCGCACGGCATCTTCTACCTTTGGCGCACCGGAGGTGGCGCTGATGTATACCATCACCACCAAGCACAAACCACGTGCAGTCTTCTGTCCCTTCATGCTCTGACCTCCGGTTTGTCACAGTATTGTCATGGTGTACAAGTTGTTTATTGTGTATCGGATACATAAGCATTACAATTGTATAGTCGCTGCTGCATATTCACTTTCGCAAAAGGAAATTGCAGCATTTATACCTAGAAAAGGTGATTTTCGTATAAGTTAATTTGTCTATGTTTGTGAGTAATGAATAAAACAGTACTCATCATAGATGATGACAAGGCCCTCCAGATGCTGCTGGCTCGTATCATCAGCAAGGAGGGTTTTGACGTGCTGACAGCCGGAGATGCGCGGTCAGGACTGAAAGTGCTGGAGAAGGAAAAGGTAATGGTGGTGATGAGTGATGTAAACCTGCCCGATGCCAACGGTATAGAGCTGGTGCAGACCATCAAGACCAAGTACCCCTTTACCGAGATCATCGTGATCACCGGCTATGGCACCATAGCAGACGGTGTGATGGCTATCAAAAATGGCGCCTTCGACTATCTGGTGAAAGGAGATGACAATACGAAGATCATACCTCTGATCAATAAGGCGATAGAAAAGTCACAGCTGCAGGCGCGCATAGACCAGCTGGAAAATAAGATCATAGACAAGTACGGATTTGACAGCATCATAGGTGCCTCCCCTGCCCTGGAAGCTGCCAAGGGCTTGGCTATGAAAGTAGCTCAGACAGACGCGACTGTACTGCTGCTGGGAGAGACGGGTGCGGGCAAAGAAGTCTTTGCTCAGGCTATACACTACGCCAGCAAGCGCAAGAATAAACCTTTTGTAGCGGTCAATTGCAGCACTTTTGGCAAAGAACTGCTGGAGAGTGAGCTATTCGGACACAAGGCCGGCTCCTTCACCGGTGCTACCAAGGATAAGCAAGGCCTGATGGAGGAGGCCAGCGGAGGTACGATCTTCCTGGATGAGGTGGGAGAGATGAGCATAGACCTGCAGGCCAAGATGCTGCGCGTACTGGAGACACAGCAGTTTTACAAAGTGGGCGATTCAAAGCCCACTACGGTAGATGTACGCGTGATCACTGCTACCAATAGAGACCTGCAAAAGGAAATAGAGAAGGGACTCTTTCGGGCTGATTTATTTTACCGCCTGTCCGTATTCCAGATCACGCTGCCATCTCTGAGTGAGCGCATACAGGATATAGATCTGCTCACGGAGCATTTCCTGCGCATGTTTGCAGACAAGATGGCCATATCAAAGCCAAAGGTGGGCAGGGCTTTTCTCGATACGCTGAAAAAGCACAGCTGGAAGGGCAATATCCGTGAGCTGCGCAATGTAATAGAGCGCGCCATCATCCTTTGCGATGGAGAGCTGCGCCCGGAGTTTCTGCCTATGGAGTTTACCTATCAGGAGAGTGGCACTAACTCTCTGGTGCTGGAAGAGGTGGAGAAGCAGCACATCAAGCGGGTACTCAATATCACCAAAGGCAATAAGGCTGAGGCTGCCCGCGTGCTGGATATAGGGCTCAATACGCTCTACAGAAAGATTGAAACATTCAATCTCTGATTTCTTTGCCGGCACCATAAAACATCTGAACAGATTTGCTGTTTTATGATTTTTATCAGTATTTTCAATTCAAGTTCTTCGATCTCATCATTTGCCTACACGTCTGAATATATCTGAACAAGAACTGGTAGCACGCCTCCAGCGCAATGACCGTGTGGCATATGAGCACCTCTACGACAACTACAGCACGGCGCTCTACGGAGTCATAAACCGCGTCATAACGGATGAAGAGATGGCCTGTGACGTTCTACAGGAGGCCTTTGTCAAAATCTGGAACAATATACACGGCTATGATGCTGCGAAGGGAAAGCTATTCACCTGGATGCTCAATATCTGCCGCAATCTGGCTATAGACAAAACGCGATCCAAGGACTACAGCAATAATCAGAAAAACCAGAGTGCGGAAAAATCCGTAAGTCAGTTAGAACGGATACATACAGAGACTATCAAGCCTGATCAGATAGGACTCCGTGAGGTAGTAGGCCAGTTAGACCCCAACGAACGCTTCCTCATAGATCTGATGTACTTCAAGGGATACACACAAGCAGAAATAGCGGAGGAATACAATATGCCACTCGGTACGGTCAAAACCCGTCTCCGCAGTGCTACTATGAATTTGCGTAAATTATTTAAATAGCTAAGGAAAACAGAAGATAAACGACAAGGATAAATAAGGTGGAAACCAGGGAATACATAGAATCAGGAGTGCTCGAGCTATATGTCTACGATCAGCTGTCGCCGGCTGAGCGCAGGGACGTAGAGGCTATGTGCGCACTGCACCCTGATGTGCGGGCAGAGATGGAGGCTATACAGGCCAGCATGGACGCCTATGCCACTGCCGGCCCTGTACAGCCGCCTGCGGCGCTGAGGGAGCGTATCCTGTCGCAGCTGGAGCTGACAGAGGCTCCGGAGCCCCCGGTAGTGAAGATGCCAGCACCACAGCCATCGTATAACTGGATGGCCGCGGCAGCTGCCGTACTACTGCTCGTGAGCCTGAGTATCAACTACTATCAGTATGATCAGAATAAGGCGCTAAACGGCCAGGTAGCTCAGCTACAGACAGACCGCAATGTGATGGCAGACAACAATGCCCACCTGACCAAACAGATCAATATCGTGACCGCAGACCTGGCCGTACTGAGCAATCCTGCCAATGTGAAGATAGAGCTAGCCGGACTGCCGCTCTCGCCTGCGGCGAAAGCGCTCATCTACTGGGACCGGCAGCGCAAATCTACCTACATCAATACCACGGGCCTGCCACCGCTGGCCGAGGGAAAGCAATACCAGCTCTGGGCGATAGTAGATGGCAAACCTGTAGACCTTGGGGTATTGCCTTTGACTCCACAGGAAACTATTCTTGCACAGATGAGAGATGTGTCTGAGCCACAGGCTTTTGCCATCACGATAGAGCCTAAGGGTGGTAGTGCAGGCCCTACGCTGGATCAGATGATCGTTCTGGGCAAGATGTAACCAAATATTTACGGTGATACGCGGATGACATTTTCTGATAGCAGAAATATAGAAAGCCCCAGAACATTCCGGCGCCTTTGATTTACTCCCTATGAGATTTCTAGGATGTTTCCAGTCTCTTCCTCAGGAGAAGGTCGTCCCGATCTGCATAATGGGTTATACTACATCTATCTTGCCTTAAATTTATCCTGTCTATAAGGCGGTGGATAGCTAAAAAGCCAACACAGGCTACCGCTGAATAATATCTGAATACCGATATCCCATTTTTTTAACTACATGAGATACTATTCTCGCACCTGCATTGGCACGGATTTTTCTATAGATGCGTTATCAACCTGACTGTAGCCTGAGCTTTTTGTTTTGAGGCAAGTCGTCCTTGCCTTGATGTGTAAATGAATATGGTTATGAAGAAGGTTCACATTCCCTTTATGCTTTTGATAGCTGTGCTGTGCTTTAGTTTCTCGCAGAGCGGACACAATGGTGCCGACTACGATCACAGCAAAAATCCGTACTACTCGCATACCGATAGCCGCCCGCTCAATGTAGATGACAAGGCCTGGAAGCAAATACTACCACAGGGACTCTACCACCTATCGCGTGAGATGGGTACAGAGCGCGTCTATACCGGAAAGTATTGGGACGACTATGAGAAGGGCACCTACTACTGTGCTATCTGTGGTAATCCGCTCTTCAGCTCCGCTAGTAAATATGATAGTCATACGGGGAGGCCGAGCTTCTCTGCTGCGCTAAAGGATCAGAGCCTGCTGGTACAGAAAGACGAGGATGGCAAGGATAATGAGATAGTCTGCGGGCGCTGCCACTCGCACATGGGCTACCTACTAATGGATGGACCTACAGCTACCAAGAAACATTATGCGCTGAATGGCGATATCCTGGACTTTGAGGCGGGGAAACCAGGTGAGATAAAGCCATATAATGGCGCCCAAAATCTGGCCGATAAATAGGTCTATCTGCTGCCAAAAATATCGCTGCCTACGCGTACTAGTGTGGCACCATGCCGTAGGGCTATGTGATAGTCTGAGGACATACCCATAGATAGCTCGCAGAAGGAAGGTTGCTCTGCAAAATACTTCTCCCGGAGCTTATCAAAGAGCTTTTTCAGCGAAGCGAATTCTGTATTTATTTTTTGCTCATTATCTGTATTGGAGGCCATGCCCATGAGGCCGGCGATCCGGATATTCTTTAGCTGCGCGAAAGACGGATCATTTAGTAGGGCAAATACTTCTTCTTCAGTGAGACCAAATTTTGTCTCCTCGCCGCTAATGTGTATCTGCAGCAGGCATGGGATGATACGATCATGCTTTGCCGCCTGGCGGTCTATTTCGCTGAGGAGGACGAGAGAATCTACGGAATGGATCATACTGACGTAGGGAGCGATGTATTTGACTTTATTGCTCTGGAGGTGGCCTATGAGGTGCCACTGGATGTCGTGAGGTAGTGCTTCGTACTTACTCGTCATCTCTTGTACTTTATTCTCACCAAAGATGCGCTGGCCGAGATCGTAGAGGGTCTGGATATCAGCGGCGGGCTTGGTCTTGCTCACGGCTACGAGGCGGGCGTGGTGCGGGGCGAGGTCGGCGAGTATCTGGTGGTAGCGGTCGAGATTCATTTATTTCCTATTTTCGGCTGTGCACAAAGGTACGATGAAGCAGGCACTGATAGGCATACTGTTATTGACACTGGTGAGTTGCCATAGCAAGAGTGGCGCTCCGGCACCGGATCATCTGATCTCAAAGGACAGCATGATCAGTGTGATGGTGGACATCCATATAGCTGATGCCGTGGGCGACCAGCGCTACGGTACGGACAAGCCAAACCGTGACTTCACTAATGCGGTCTATGCGCGCATCTACCAAAATCACCACATCACTGCCGATCAGTACAAAACCAGCTTCGCCTACTACGAGGCGCACCCCACGGATATGAATAAAATGTATGAGCAGGTGATCACGGAGCTGAGCAAGAAGGAGGCGGATCTGAAGAAGGTGAAGTGAGGAAATAGTTTAGCTATGAAATCGACCCTTAGTTTTTTGTTAGGGACCTTCGCACTTGTCGCAAGCGGGCAGTCCCTGACCCGTCACTATGAAATTCACCTTAGTAACGGACTTGGTTTAGTCGTAGTGGATATTCCAAACCGCTATGATACTATACATCATTGGACCCGTCATGGATGTGCCGGCTACGATGATGCGCAAGTGTACCGTATTCAGTCGTCTGCTAATAACATGGAAGAGGAAAACGGTGATTGGGGTGTCAGAGCAAAAGATACTCTCGATGATATTACTATTCTGCACCCGACAGATGCAGGACAACATTCGCGTAACACCTTACCAGTAAATCCATTGTTATTCTCATTTGTCGATACTGTAGGTTTAATGATAGTTAATGGGCAAAAAATGGAGTACTTGTTTGCGACAAAATATGATAAAGGTTTTGATACTAGCGGTAAAGCGCCGCTTCGTATGCAACCACCGCCTCACCGTAAATTCAAGAAAGCCGCTTTGCCTCAGAATAGATGGTTTCAGCAATATGGGCTAGTCAAATTTGGGATAGGACAGGAGCCTGTTACAGTTGAATTTTGCAGGAGAAGTCCTTGTGGTTTGAAAGAGGACTTTATCACGGAATGTATGGCGATAATAGGGACTTTGCAGGTAAGGAAACTTTGACCTCGCAGTTAGACACAAAGTGTGATTTTTGAGTGGAGACGGGTGCTGGATAGTTAGTAAAGATCCTTCGCTGGCGCTCAGGATGACAATGGGGGGGAGAATGAGGCGCTATATCATGATGGATGTACTAAGGTGCACATCAATCATAAATCAACAATAGACTAGTACCTATCCTTGGTACTCTTCATCAGATTGTAGAGCATGTCTTTGGCGCGGAAGAGCTGGGCTTTGACGGTGCCCAGGGGCAGGTCGCAGCGCTCGGCTATCTCCTCATAGCTGAGTTCCTCAAAGTAGCGGAGCTCGATGAGCTGCTTGTACTTGGGGCTGAGTTCTTGAATCACCTCACGGATCTTGATGGCACGCTGATCTTTGATGATGCGCTCCTCGGGGGTCATAGCCTTATCCTTGACGGCTATCGGCACTGATTCGCCATCGTCATTAGGCGTGCTCTGGTCTATAGAGGTGGTCTGGAGTTTCTTTTTGCGGATAAAGTCGATACAGTTATTGGTAGCGATGCGGAAGAGCCAGGTACTGAAGGCAAAATCCGCGCTGTAGTTAGCCAGGTTATTAAAAGCCTTGCTGAAGGCTACCATCGTGAGATCATCTGCATCGTCACGGTTGTGCACCATTTTCAGGATCATGTAGTAGACGGACTCCTTGTAGCGGGCCATCAGCTTGCCAAAGGCTACCTGGTCGCCCTCTTTGGCCTTATTGACCAGATCGAGATCGGGGTTTGCTTTGGGCTGCGGGGCAGGAGCCGGGGTTGGGTTGTTTTCTACTTCCATTCGTGGTTGGGTCTGAATAAGGATACCATAAATATATAGAATAAGTAGACAACATAAAGCGGGTCCAGCAGCCAAAGCCAGCCAGAGAGGTCGCGCTGCTCCAGTTTATTGTTGATTCTGACGGTCACGATATGCTTGGTAGCGATCACAAAAAAGCCTGAAAGCAAGATAAACAGCGGTATGGCTGATAAAATACACAGCGCTATAAATGTTGTGTAAAATAAAAAGTCGCTGAGCGCAAAGAGGAAGAGCAGTGCCTTGTGGTGAAACTTGTAGTGTGTGGCGGAACTGATATGGCGGCTCTTCTGGCGGATCCACTCGCTCCAGGTGCGCTTGGGCTCAGAGAAGGTGAAAGCATCCTTATGCAGCGTGAGCGCTGTCGTGCTGCCTTTGGCCTGCGCATTGACGAATAGGTCATCATCTCCGCTCTGTTTTTTACGGCCGCCTGATCTGTCCTTCCAGCCGGTGAATACTTTCTTGCGGAAGCTCATGTTGCGACCCACACCCATGTACGGCATACCCGCCTGGGCAAAGGATAGGTACTGCGTGGCCGTCATGACATTCTCGTAGCGTATGAGCATATTGAGCAGGCCGCGATAGCGGTAGAAAGGGGAGTAGCCCAAGACAAAATCGGTATCGCTGAGATAGGCACCCACCAGATGCTCCAGCCAGTGGGCAGAGGCCGGCTTGCAGTCGGCATCGGTCACTACTATTATGTCGTATTGAGCCGCCTCGACACCTACCTTGAGGGCAAACTTTTTGCCCGGCATCGGCTTTTCGCCCGGCTTGATATTGAAGAGGCGGATATTGTCGTTCCGCTTGAAATAGTCTGCTACTACGTCTACGGTGCCGTCGGTAGACTGATCATTCACGATGATCACCTCAAACTTTGGGTAGTGCTGTATCATGACTACCTTGAGGTACTGGCGGAGATTGTCGGCCTCGTTGCGCGCGCAGATCACAATAGATACGGGCGGATAGCTCTCCGGCTCGTAGTGCGGCTCACGACTATAGCTGAGCCGGCTGAAGACCAGTATATAATAGGACAACTGCAAAACAACCGCCCCGATGAATAAAGCGTACAGGATTAACATCTTGCAAAGAAACGGATAAAGAAGCGTGCCGAAAACGGAGTAATACACATCTGACAGAGGATGTGGGAGATAGTAGACAAAAATCAATGGTCGCTAGTCCTTGGGTATATACGGCCCACCTGTCTCACCCCAGCCCCACTTCGGCATGGGTTCCTCTTTGGACATCGGGTTTTCTGTGATCACAGAGTTGATGACCGCTATACGGCTGCCCCACTCCAGATAACCCACGAGTGCAGAACGAAACTCCGGGTCTGACGGCAGGCCTATCTCATCGCAGCTCTCCAGCAGCAAGCCTACCCATCTCTTTCGCTTGTCTTCATCCAGCATTTTGCCGAGGTGCTTAGAGATCATAAAGTGATGGCTGCCGCCATCGCCTTCGCTGTACAGCTTTGGGCCACCAAAGACCTCTGCTATGAAATGGGCTACATGCTTCGTGTGATCGCCGGACATATTTTTGAACACAGGATAGAGCAGGTCGTCCTGAAAGACTTTACCGTAAAAAACCTTTGTGAGCCTCTCCAGGGCTTCCTGACCTCCGGCCCATTCGTATAAAGTGGGAATGTGGGACATAGTAGTATTGCTTTTCTTTTAGGACGATACAGAGATAGGTGTATTTTGAAAAAATGCCAAACGCAGGGCTAAGTTATTAAGATATATCTATTTTCGGCCTCAGATGAAATTCACGTTACAATCTACTGATACGAACAGCAAGGCCCGCGCGGGTGAAATCACCACCGACCACGGGGTGATACAGACGCCGATCTTTATGCCGGTGGGTACAGCAGGCACTGTCAAGGCCGTACACTTCAATGAGTTGCGCGCTGATATCAATGCGCAGATTATCTTGGGCAATACTTATCACCTATATCTGCGTCCGGGTCTGGATACGATACAAAGGGCGGGTGGGCTGCATAAATTCATAGGATGGGACAGGCCGATACTGACGGATAGCGGCGGCTATCAGGTCTACTCGCTGTCTGATATCCGCAAGATAAAAGAAGAAGGCGCGGAGTTTCGCAGTCATATAGATGGCAGCAAGCACCAGTTTACCCCCGAGAATGTGATAGACACGCAGCGAAAGATCGGTGCGGATATTATGATGGCCTTTGATGAGTGTACGCCATATCCTTGTGAGTACGACTATGCCAGGAAGTCGCTCGCTATGACGCATCGGTGGCTGGACCGCTGTATCAGCCGCTACCGCGAGACGGAGGGGCTGTATGGGTATACGCAGACTTTGTTTCCGATCGTGCAGGGCTCTACTTATAAGGACCTCCGCAAGCAGTCTGCAGAGTACATAGCCGAGAAAGGCATGGAGGGCAACGCCATAGGCGGCCTGAGCGTAGGCGAGCCGGATGAAGATATGTATGAAATGACCGAGCTGGTCTGTGACATCCTGCCAAAGGACAAGCCGCGCTACCTGATGGGCGTGGGTACGCCTGCCAATATACTGGAGGGCATCTCTCTGGGCGTGGATATGTTTGACTGTGTGATGCCGACGCGCAATGCACGCAACGGAATGCTCTTTACCACGCAAGGGATCATCAATATTAGAAATGAGAAATTTAAGAATGACTTCACGCCGATAGATGCGGGTGGTGCGTGTGAGCTAGTACATACGCATACCAAGGCCTATCTGCGCCATCTGGTACACTCCGGCGAGATGCTGGGGGCGATGATCTCGTCTGTCAATAACCTGAGCTTCTATCTCTGGCTGGTGGGCGAGGCGCGGCAGCATATCCTGGCGGGAGATTTTGCCGCGTGGAAGAAGGAAACGCTGGCGAGGGTGATGACGAGGTTGTGACCTCACCCCGGCCCTCTCCGAAGGAGAGGGAGGAATGTAGCAATAGCTTTAAGAAAATGATAATTGAACTGTAAATAAGCATACTAATATTATTCCTCCCCTTCGGGGAGGTCAGGAGGGGTGATGAAGAAGATCGACTGGTACATATTGAAGAAGTTTCTCGGCACGTTTGTGTTTATCATCGTGCTGCTGAATCTTATCACTGTAGTGGTGGATGTATCAGAGAAGATCGACAACTTTCTGGATGGCAGCGCTACTGTATGGGAGATCATCTTCTCCTACTATATGGCGTTTATCCCCTATATCTCGTCTATGCTGGCACCGTTCTTTGTGCTGGTGGCTGTCATCTTCTTTACTTCACAGCTGGCGGATAGGTCGGAGATCATAGCAATACTCAATAGCGGTACGAGTTACTTCCGTTTTCTTCGGCCCTATGCTGTCGGCGCGGTGATACTTGGTGCGAGTCTTTGGGTGTGCAATAACTACCTGGTGCCGATGGCCAATCATAAGCGGCTGCAGTTTGAGAGCACATATATCAATAAGTTCACCCGGTCTATGAGCTATAATTATCACAGGACCATCAGCCCGGGTACTTTTATGTACGTGGAGAACTACCGGCCGGCAGATGCTGTGGGTAGCAGGTTTTCCATAGATAAATTTGAGAAAGGAAAGATGGTCATGAAGCTGCGCAGTGAGAGCATCATGTGGGATACGATCAAAAAGACATGGAGAGTACACAATTACTACATACGTGAGCTGCACCCGGATGGAGATGTGATACGTACGGGGACAGATATGGATTCGCTTTTCCCTTTCCGGCCAGAGAACTTTGCCATCACTACAGACAGGAAGGATGAGATGACCACGCCTGCTCTGAAGGATTTCATCAGGCATATGCAGAAAGCAGGGTCTAATGATATCGAGTTCTATGAGGTGGAGCTGTATAGGCGCACATCGGGAGCATTCAGCGTACTGATCATGACGCTGATAGGCGTGAGCCTGGCCTCGCGCAAGATACGTGGAGGCTTGGGTTGGCACCTTGTATTAGGCATCGCGCTTTGCGCTACCTTTGAGATCATCATGAAGTTCTCTGTGACCTTTGCTACCAACTCCTCTCTGCATCCCTTTATAGGGGTATGGATACCAAACTTTATCTTTGGGTGTGTCGCAGTCTATCTGCTGAAAACTGCACCTAAGTAAAAAGCTTATCTTAGGCTTCAAATATTGATCATGAAAACAAGTTTTCTCTTTTTTTCTCTCTTTCTACTATCAATGGGAGCCAGGGCACAAACCTGTACACCTGAGGTTTTTATCAGACCTGTAGATTCCACTTTTCTCTCTATCTATTGTAATCCTGCCAGACTAGTGTATTTGTATGTCGACTCTACGGTGCATAGCGGGTCATCACCACAATATAATTGGTATTTCAATGACAGCCTGATAGCTAGTTCCACTGATTACGTAAACTTCACAGGGGAGATAGATGAAAGCGACACGATCTATGTAGAGATGACGAGCAATGATCCCTGCGCTAACGCTGCTACGGTCAGGAGTAATCTTTTGATACTGCATACAGATGCATCTACACCTTTCGTGCTGTCCGGCGGCACATCTATGCAAGCCGGCTGCCAGGGTGCCCAAGTAATGTATTATTTCACCACAGTAGATGTCGATTCAGTGATGATCGTTTCTAATCACTACTACATGAAAAGGCTGTCTCCACCCGGTACCTGGGCTGCACCACGTACGGATACTGTAGTAGGACCCGCTATGCCGGGTGAACGTTTAGACCCATATGTACGCGCTTATAATTTAGTGAGCATAGGTTACTGCTCGACTGGTTTTGCTTTTGATACAGGACTGTACGCTATAGGCGATACGATACCCACTCAGAACCTATGTATGGTGTCGATAGATAGTACCACTCAAATGCCTCATGTGATATGGGAGAAGGCCGACAAGGCCGCCACAGATAGCTTCTACATCTACCGAACCAGTTCCCCGGATTCCGCTTATAGCCAGGTCGCCGTTTTGAGCAGAGACTCTCTGAGCGAGTGGGCAGATCAGACAGCCAGTGCTGACAGTTTCAGCTATAGATATATGATTGCATTGATGGATACCTGCTGTAATCTATCGCCACAGAGCCCCTACATACAGACACTGTATCTATCGGCTACCGGAAACGGAGGATTCACCTGGGTGCCATATGCTGTGGAGGGAGATACTAGTAGTCTGACGTATGCGCTGTACAGAGACTCTGCCGGACTCGGAGATTGGCAACTGATACAGACTGCTGCGCGGGGTCAAACCTCTCTGACTGATCCTCAGTATTCATTGTATCCAGGGGCCAACTATCGCCTGGTAGTAGTCCTACCGTATACCTGCGTACCTTCCAGAAACACCTCCACTATTTTATCCAATACGCTACAGCGCCCATACCTGATATCAGGTCTTGATCTGGTCGGTCAGGAGTTATCTATAAGCGTATCACCTAACCCCGTGGCAGATAAGCTTAGTATATCGTGTGCGGCATCTATGAGTAACCCGATCCGGCTGGAGGTGAGCGATGCGATGGGACAAATAGTTTTGGCAACCACTACCCAAAAAGAACAACTTGTTATATCCACTGCGCCTTTTCCTCCGGGAGTGTATCATTTGAAGGCATACACAAACAATGAAATGAAGCTGATCCGGATTGTCAAACAATAATGCTTTTGCTATTATTGACCTATGCAATCTTATATCACCCGCTATGTACAGGTCAATGGAGCAGCCATCCATGTGGATGGTGGCTTGTACTACAGAGGCGAGGCATCGGGAGCAGAATTTCTGGCGGAGGCATATAAGGGCATCGGGCTGGACTATCCTAAATTTTACAAGATGGACCCGCTGAGCAGGCTGGCCGTACTGGCTACGGAGATGCTGCTAAAAGGTCGCAAAATCACGCAGGAATATAAGCCTGAAGATGTAGCTGTCATCGTGACCTCTGCGCACTCGAGCCTGGATACTGACCTGCGCTACCAGCAGTCGGTGGCTACCGCGCCGAGCCCATCGCTATTCGTATACACGCTGCCTAATGTGATGATAGGAGAGGTCTGTATACGGCAAGGGATAAAGGGGGAGAATACCTGTTTTGTATCAGCAGATTTTGATCCGGAGTTTCAGGCGGGCTATGTGAATGGGCTGCTGGTAGAGGGCAGAGCAGAGGTGTGTATCTCTGGCCGGGCAGACTATCTGCGGGGCGGGATGAATGCTTTTTTTATGCTGGTAGAGAAAAATCCTGCATCTTTGGGAGAATACAATACACAAACCATCAAACAACTATACGACCGGCAATGGAAGAATTAATGCAGACACTCAAGGGGCAGATAGTAGAGCAGCTCAATCTGCAACATATCAAACCGGAAGATATCGGAGATGATCAGCCACTCTTTATCGAAGGCCTTGGGCTGGATTCTATAGATGCGCTGGAGCTGATCGTGCTGCTGCAGCAGAAATATGGCATCAAACTAGCCAATCCGTCTGAAGGGCCGACTGTATTCAAGACCGTGCGCAGTATAGCGGAGTATATCACGGCGCATAAGGCGGCGTAAATGGGCTTTACTTATGGCAAGATACCAGATCGTGTTTTTAGTGATAGCCGTCATTGGGTTCACAGCCTGTGATCCATTTAAACTTGTAGAGTTTAAAAATCGAACTGGTAGTCCGGTAAATGTCAAAATCGTGCAGGGTGGTACAGATGAATATCGATTTCAAAATTACCTTACTCAGTACAAATATTTAGATACTATTAGGTTTCAGCTTTTGCCTCATTCAAGTACGGTTTTTGATTTGGGAATGGGATCAATAAGTGAATATGAATTAGAAAGACTGGCTCATTCCATCAAGTTTATTGAAATAGGAACTCCGACTGCAACAAAAATTTACAAAGATTCAACTCAAGTTTTGAATCTTTTCAAAGCGAATTTAAAAGGCAATTTTATGCATCAAAGAGTGGAGGTAGATATTGAATGAAATCTCCCATCTACATAGCAGGCATCGGCATCATCTCTGCCATAGGTGATAATGCGGCGGAGACACTGGCGCACCTGACGGCGTCTGAGACGGGTGTGAGCGGTATGGAGATACTACCATCTGCTTATGCTGGCACACTGCCTGTAGCGGAGGTGAAATATACCAATGCACAACTGGCAGCAAAGAGCGGTCTGGAACCGTGGCAGACGCGCACGGCGCAGCTGAGCATGATAGCAGCGCGTGAGGCGAAAGAGAATAGTAAGATAGACTTTAGCAAATGGCGCTGTGGTTTTATCTCGGCCAATACAGTGGGTGGGATGGACAGGACGGAGGACTTTATGAAGGACTTTCTCGCGGATGCGAGTAGTGGCGACCTGCATGATGTGATCAATCATGACAGCGGCGATGCTACGGAGATCGTGGCGGAGAAGCTGGGCTGCACAGATTACATTACTACGATCAGTACGGCATGCTCTTCCTCTGCAAATGCGATGATGTACGGCGCACGGCTGATACAGAATGATATAGTGGATGTGATCGTAGCTGGTGGTACAGATGCGCTTTCACGCTTTACACTGAATGGCTTTAAATCTCTGATGATACTGGATGAGCAGTTGTGTCAACCTTTTGATGAGAACAGGAGAGGACTCAACCTGGGTGAAGGGGCCGGCTATGTGGTACTGGTGTCGCAGCGTGTGCTGGATAGCGAGCAGGTAAAACCGCTCGCCATCCTCAGCGGCTATGCCAATGCCAATGATGCCTACCATCAGACGGCTTCATCGCCCGAAGGGAATGGAAATTATGCGGCGATGACAGGTGCACTGGCTATGGCCAGACTGACACCTGCACAGATAGACTATATCAACCTGCACGGTACAGGCACGCCTAATAATGATGTGTCAGAGGGTACGGCTATCCGACGTGTATTTGGTGATACGCCGCCGGTGATGAGCTCGACTAAAGCCTATACGGGGCACACCCTCGGCGCGAGCGCTGGGATAGAGGGTGTGATCAGTGTGCTGGCATTGCAGCATGGTGTGGTCTTCCCAAATCTGCGTCATCAGACGCAGATGAAAGAATTGGCATTCGGTCCCCAGACCAGCCTTCTGAAAAGGCCACTTGCACACGTGCTCTCCAATTCATTTGGTTTTGGCGGCAACTGCTCATCTGTGATCTTCTCAAAAAGCTGATATGCCGGCTTCCCGCATCACTGAGGCTGGCCTGGCTCTGACATCTCCACGCGTGATGCGGTATATAGCGGGCGGCATCATACTGCTGGGTATAGTCATGCGCTTGGCTGTCTACATGCAAAACAGGAATCTCTTTATAGACGAATCTAATATAGCGCGCAATGTTTATGAGCGTGGATTTGGTGCCCTGGCGCAGCCACTGAGCTATGAGCAGTACGCGCCCCCGGTATTCCTCTGGGTGGTCAAGGTCAGTGCGATACTCTTTGGGTATAGGGAGCAGGCGCTAAAACTGTTTCCTCTCCTATGCGGTTTACTGAGCCTGGGTTTGCTCTACAGGATACTACTATTGATGGATATCAAGCGAGCCGCCTGGTACCCGCTGATCCTTTTTGCTACGGGGCATATCTATCTGCGCTATGCCACAGAGCTAAAGCAGTACTCCTCAGATGCGCTGGTGGCGCTGGCGCTGGTGTGGCTGGCGCTGATAGCCGATATCCGCACGCTGCGGTGTGTACGATTTGTGGTGCTATGGACCCTGTGCGGATCGCTGGCTATCTGGATCTCTATGCCATCCGTATTTCTACTCGCCACAGCAGGGATTTATTATCTGGTGATTTTGTGGCGGGATAGGGACTATGCCCGAATCTGGATCGTATTGATACCAGCTTTGGCCTGGCTCTCTGAGTTTGGATACTATTACCTGACGATTCTCAGGCCGGAGGCAGAGTCTGCCTATTTGCAAAATTTTCATAGAAATGCTTTTATCTATCTGCCTCCGCATACAGCCGGCGAGTGGCTATATGATGGGAATGCTGTAATACAAATACTGGGTGTGGCGGCAGGGCACTGGACACTTTCTCTGATCTTTCACCTGATATGTCTGGGGGCTGCGATGGCTGTAGCTATCAGAAGCAGGCAAATCAGGCTGATACTGGTCGCTATGCCTTTATTCTTTTTGCTATGTGCCGCGGGACTGCATAAGTTTTCCCTGCTGCCCAGAGTGATCCTGTTTGTCATGCCTCTGCTGCTGGTATGGATCGGACTGGGCCTTGAGGCATTACTATCACTACGTTTATCGGCTATGATCCTCCTGCCGGTGTCTGCTATATGCCTGATCAACTACGGTCAGCTCCATTATCTATGGCGGCCACTGCTAGTCACGGAGGTGACAGATTGCCTGGTATATATGCAGCAGCATAGCAGTGCTAACGAGAAGTTTTACATAGAGGGGTCTGCCGTGCCTGCTTATGTCTATTACACAGAGATTCATCCCGATCGTGGCAGATGGTCTGCGCTCAGGGGCGCTACCTGCCTGCCCTATGCGGTAGATATGGATCCTGTGGCCAGTGCTATGCCAGACAGTAGCATGGTACTGATCAGCTATCAGGAGCCGGATGTGATACGCTCTGATATGGAGGCTCTAGACAGGCACATGAAGAAAGAAGATGTGTATAAAGGCAGATCAGTGGGCCAGGTCGTACTCCTGAGAAAAAGATAGATTTGACACGATGAAACCACTATTCATAAATGGCGCGAGCTGTATTTCTCCTCAACCTACTTTCGGGACAGAGTTTCCTTTTGAGGCGAAGGAGTATACGGGTTCCAGGCTATCCTGTATAGAGCCGGATTACGCACCCTATATCGATCCGAAGCTATCCCGTCGTATGGGAAGGCTGCTGAAGTACGGCACCACTGCGGGACTGCAGGCGCTGCGAGACGCCGGTATACAGGTGCCTGATGCTATCTCTACAGGCACGGGCTTTGGCCTGCTGGATGACTCAGGTAAGTTTTTGAAGAATGTGATAGAGGCCGGCGAGGGCGTGGTGAGTCCTACGGCGTTTATTCAGTCTACACATAATACAGTCAGCTCAAACATAGCGCTGGCCATAGGCTGTCATGCGCACAACAATACTTTTGCGCATAAGGGCTTTTCCTTTGAAAGTGCGCTGGTGGACGCTCAGATGCTCGCTACAGAGGATGACAAGATGGCCAATATACTGGTGGGAGCCTACGATGAGGTCACAGACTATAGCTATCAGATCATGCAGCGGCTTGGGCTGATAAGGTCCGGAGGGGAGAGTAATACGGAGCTGCTAAAAACCACCGGTAGAGGCACCATAGCAGGGGAAGGGGCTGCTTTCTTTGTCCTGTCTACCCAAAAAGCGGAAAATACCTATGCTACGTACCGCGGTTGTAAACTGATCTATAAACCATCTTCAGCTCAAACGCTGTCAGAAGCTATTGAAGCTTTTCTGGCCGGTCATGGACTGGACCGTTCTGAGGCGTCAGTGTTGTCGGGAGTTTGCGGCGATGACCGCCGGGATACCATCCTGAGAGCAATCAATGAGGGGCTCTTCAAAGGTAATACCGTATTGGCCTACAAGCACCTGTGCGGCGAATATATGACGTCCTCGGCTTTTGGCATGTGGGCGGCCGTGAACATACTCCGTACCCGGGGGGTGCCTGAGTATATGCTCCTCAGCGGCACCCCATCGTGTCCACAGCATATCCTAATATGCAATTCTTATAAGAATGATTACTCACTGATACTCTTGTCAGTGGCCTGAGGCGTACCGAAAAAATCTCAAATCCGACAATTTGATCGTGCCATGGTACGTTTTTAGTACTGTGACTGTCAATGGGTTGTTTTCAAAAATAGACAGCAAACAATTTGTTAACTTTTTCATATTTTTTGCGTAAAATAATTTTGAAAGTCCTCCCTGTTTAGTAGTTTCAAACAACAATTTTTCATCATTAAAATCGAGCAATTATGAACATTGTCATTCATCCGGTGCGGTTCGACGCATCTACTCAGCTCATCTCATTTGTCAATAAAAAACTCCAGAAACTGGAAACATTCTTTGATCGCATCGTAGAGGCGGAGGTCTTTCTCAAGATGGATACGAAGCAAAATATCAAGGACAAGACGGTGGAGATAAAGCTGCACGTCCCGGGCAAGACGATATTCGTGTGTGAAACGTCCAAGACCTTTGAAGAGAGCACAGACCTGGCTATAGACACCATGTCGCGCCAGCTAAAGAAGCAAAAAGAAAAGGCCAGAGCGGTATAAGCCCTCCCGACATAATCTAATAGTGACGGCCCCGTATGCAGTGAATGTATACGGGGCCGGTGCTTTATACACAAAATTTGTGGAGAAAATAGTAAGCGGCGTTTTGCAATCTGAAAATATGTCGCTATAATTGCGTCCCGTTTACGAAAGGGCGGGAAAATTCGTTGTTTGACAGAATAGATGAGCGTAAGAAATAAGCCGAAGTAGCTCAGCTGGTAGAGCTACTGATTTGTAATCAGTAGGTCGGGGGTTCGATTCCCTCCTTCGGCTCTATATGTCTCCAATGGCGACGGGTAGGTAGTCAAGTGGCCAACGACAACAGACTGTAAATCTGTCCTCTTCGGAGTTCCGTGGTTCGAATCCACGCCTGCCCACACTTTTTTTAATGATTTTCCGCTCATCACTTAGTATGCGGGAGTAGCTCAGCTGGTAGAGCGACAGCCTTCCAAGCTGTAGGTCGCGGGTTCGAACCTCGTCTCCCGCTCCAGTAGCAACGGAGACACAGATCACATCTGTGCCGATAGTGCGAAAAGCCGTTGTAGCTCAGTGGTAGAGCACTTCCTTGGTAAGGAAGAGGTCGCGAGTTCGATTCTCATCAACGGCTCCATTTTAATAAATAGCGGAGCAGATATACGGAGCTGGAATTTTATTAAAACATAAAGAATTTAAAACAACAATTAAAAAACAATAACAATGGCTAAAGAGAAATTTATCAAAGACAAGCCGCACGTAAACATTGGTACCATCGGTCACGTTGACCACGGTAAGACTACCCTTACTGCTGCGATCACTACTGTACTGTCAAAGAAGGGCCTCGCTGAGGTGCGTGACTACTCTTCGATAGATAACGCTCCTGAGGAAAAAGAACGTGGTATCACGATCAACACAGCTCACGTAGAGTACCAGACGGCTAACCGTCACTATGCTCACGTGGATTGCCCGGGCCACGCCGATTATATCAAGAACATGGTAACTGGTGCTGCCCAGATGGACGGCGCTATCGTGGTAGTAGCTGCGACTGACGGTCCTATGCCTCAGACTCGTGAGCACATCCTGCTCTGCCGTCAGGTGGGCGTGCCTAAGCTGGTAGTATTTATGAATAAAGTAGACCTGGTAGAAGATCCTGAGTTTCTCGAGCTCGGCGAAATGGAGATCCGTGACCTCCTGACCTTCTACGGTTTCGAAGGTGATAAAACGCCGGTGATCCAAGGCTCTGCCCTGGGTGGCCTGAATGGCGAAGAAAAGTGGGTAAAGAAGATCGACGAGCTGATGGAAGCTGTGGATACCTTCATCCCGGTTCCTCCACGTGCTGTAGACCAGCCGTTCCTGATGCCGGTAGAAGACGTATTCTCTATCACAGGTCGTGGTACAGTAGCTACAGGTCGTATCGAGCGTGGTGTGATCAACTCTAACGATCCGGTAGAAATCATCGGTCTGCAGAAGGAAGGTGAGAAGGCTCTCACATCTACTGTGACAGGTGTGGAAATGTTCCGCAAGATCCTCGATCGCGGCGAAGCTGGTGACAACGTAGGTCTCCTCCTCCGTGGTATAGAAAAAGAGCAGATCAAGCGTGGTATGGTTGTTTGCAAGCCAGGCTCTGTAAACCCTCACTCTGAGTTCAAGTGCGAAGTATACGTACTGAGCAAGGACGAAGGTGGCCGTCACACTCCGTTCTTCAACGAGTATCGTCCTCAGTTCTACTTCCGTACTACGGACGTGACCGGTACTATCACTCTGCCAACAGGCACTGAGATGGTAATGCCTGGTGACAACGTAACACTGGACGTGAAGCTGATCTACCCTATCGCAATGGAGAAAGGTCTCCGCTTTGCGATCCGTGAAGGTGGCCGTACCGTAGGTGCAGGTCAGGTGACAGAAGTGACTAAGTAATCACTAAGATCAACATAAGAATGAAAGGCGAACTTCGGTTCGCCTTTTGTTTTTTATCTCATGGATGGCCAAGGAGAAAGAGAGAATACCGCTAGATGAGGATGCGGCCTCAAAGTCCCGGACACAAAAAAGCCTGAGTAAATACTCAGGCTCCCGTATGATGGTGTATCTATATCAGTGACGAGGTATCCCATTGAAATATCCGTACTGTATGTCCATTGTCTTGCTGTGGTCATTTTTGTCTCTGGCCTTGAAGCTGAAGCTCCCGTTCATCACGTGAAGAGAATCATTGAAATACTGTGAAATGGATATGGTGCCATCTATGGACTGCCAGGTGGTGGTGCCATCGAGATAGTAGGCCGTATTGTAGCCCGTATCCAGATGCACATCGCCTATGGTATCAGTGTTGGATAGCGTTATTTTGAGAATATCTGCATTATTGATCTGACCGTGGATCGTAGTGCCCAGGCTGCGCTGATAGAAAGCAGTATCTGTCACATATTCCTTGCCGCCCGCAGCAAACCTTAAACCCGGAAATCCCGGCTGGTCAAGGTTATCCTTTTTGCACGATAGAGCAGCTGCAGCGATCATACCCGCTGAGGCGAGTATCAGAAATGTCTTTTTCATCTAATGAATATTGATATCTGATTGTAAAGATGCATTATTCGTGAAACACCGTAAGCGCTTTAACTAATTTTGAGGTGAAAAGCTGATGTGCTTCGGTACATAGTGTTTTCGCGATCAAACATTTAACATTATCATTGACTCCGAAATGGAATCATACACACTCCCTATCCAGATACGGTGGTCAGATATAGACGCCAATAATCATATGCGCCACTCGGCCTTTTATGACTATGGCGCCTGGATGCGGATCATGTTTCTCGCTGCGAAAGGAATCGATATGAAGTGGATGAAAGCGCATCAAAATGGTCCGATCCTTTTTCGCGAAGAAGCGATATTCAAGAGGGAGATACGCTTTGAAGACAAGGTGACCATCAACGTAGAGATCACCAAATCTACGGCAGACTACAGCAGATGGTCGCTGCGCCATAGCTTCGTGAAAGAGGATGGAACACTGGCCGCGATCATCAATGTAGACGGGGCCTGGTTTAGCACGGCAGAGCGCAAACTGATAGTGCCGGATGAAACCCTGGTGAGGGCTTTTGAAGCATTCCCGAAAGCTGCCGAATTTGAATGGATAGAAAGGACAAAGAAGTAAGCCATGACACATGCGAAACTAAGTGACCGAATAGACGCGCTGGAGCAAAAGCGCGTAGCCATGTTTGAGAAGCTAACGGCCTATGATCACGAGACTCTGAACAGGAAGCCATCTGCCGAAGCGTGGTCTGCCATACAGACGCTGGAGCACATGATGACGGTGGAAATGGCGGCAACATCTTATGTCAAGAAGAAGGCACTGGATAAGACCTCTGCTAGGAAGACCGGAATAAAGCAATGGTTTCGCTCGCTGATGCTGGATAGCTATCTGCGCAGCCCAAAGAAGTTTCCCGCGCCGTCATCGGTAGTGCCGGTTCTCACGCAGGCCTCCCTGCACGAAATACGCCGCCAGTGGGATACCGTACGCCTGGATATGCGCAACGCTATCAAAGATATGCCGGAGGAACTGCTGAGTCACGGCTGGTTCAAGCATCCTGCTGTAGGGATGCTAAACTTCAAGCAGATGCTGACATTTATGGAGGCGCACTATGACCGCCATGAGAATCAGGTATGGCGCACACTGCAGGCCATGGCCTAGACCGCTGCACCGTGTATGGTGGAGAACTTATCCCTCATGTTTTTTACGCATTCTGCAAGATTGACTTACTTTACCCTATATGCCGGAGATGGTGCAGGCACAGAGTAAGTACATGAAGATCACTATAGCTGTGATAGCAGTAGTGGCCATCATCATGCTGCTGCCCTACCTGATACTGGGAGATAACTGCTATATACGCCTGCACGATAACCTGGAGGGAGAGTGGATATGGCTACAACTGATGGCACAGAGCCACACATCCTTTGGCATCTACAGCTGGGTACGCGTGCCACAGGTCATGCAGGGCATACAGCGTAACGTACTGCCCACCGGACTCTCTGTGAATATGCTACTCGTGATATGGCTCGGTATGTACAGAGCGTACATCGTGAGCGGCATCCTGATCCGCATTATCGGATTCATAGGGATGGTGCTGGTGCTGAAAGATTACTTTGTCAAGGATCCTAAAGACCGGCATATAGTCTATCTCTGTGCGCTCATCTTTGTCGTGCTCCCGGTCTATATACCCTTTGGCCTTACCGTGCTGGGGCAGCCACTGCTATTTTGGGCATTTCTCAATCTGCAGGACCGGATACGCATAGGCCTGAGCTATGCCATCATTATTTTATTCCCTTTTTACTCCTCTATGGTATGGCTGGTAGTACCATTTGAGGTCCTGCTCGCTGTCGCTGTGTGGTACTTCTACCAGCGGGAGCAGATCAGCGTGCATCTCGTAGCAGGTGGTGGCCTGCTGGTGGTGATATATATCCTGGTCAATCTGCCTATGCTCAGCCTGTCAGTACTGAATCCCGATTTTATCTCTCACCGGCTGGCATACAATCTATATATGCTGGAGAAGCCCAACCTGCTCCAGTCTATTGGCGAATTTGCCACATTGTTCTTTTTCTCACATTATCACGTGGCCACCTTTGTGCCGATCATGGTCATGATAGCCATGGGCCTGACGCTGCACAGAAGAGCTACACTGCCCACTATTCTTTTCTGGGCCATCATCGCTATCTGCTTCGTGCAAGCCTTTTACAGCTTTGGCGAATATGCGCTGATGAATAAGTTCGCGTTTCTGAAGAGTTTCCGCTTCAACAGGTTTTCTATACTGCTACCTCTGGTGTGGGTTTTGTCTTTTGCGCTGGCGCTGCAGACGATGGACCATAGCCGTGCCCTGCGCTGGCTTGTGATGCCGTTTCTGATGATACAGCTGGCCATAGCCCTGTATGGCAATGACGAGGTATTGCATGACTACCGTACTATGCTGGGACATCAGAAGTTTCCCACGTTCAAAAACTATATGGCGGTAAACCAGTTTGACTCGATCAAGGCATACATCCATGAACCGGTGGATAGCTACTCCGTAGTGAGCCTGGGTATCAGTCCTAGTATCGCCTGGTATAATGGCATGTATACTCTGGATGGATTGCTGTCCATATATGACCTCCGCTACAAGACTTATTTTCGCCGCATCATAGCAGGCGAGATAGACAAAAGCGCTGCACTGCAGCAGTACTTTGATGGATGGGGTAACCGGTGCTATGTTTTCAGCTCTGAGCTCGGTATCAAACATAAGGATATCAACTGCTCAAAGTACGACCACAGGAGTATATCTCATTTTAGCTTTGACACGGGTGCGTTCAGGGATATGGGAGGGAGGTATATCCTCTCAGGAGTGGAGATCAGGAATGCAGAAGCTATAGGCCTGCATCTGGAGAAGCTTTTTGTGGACAAGGAAAGCTGGTGGAACATATATTTATATTCTGTAAAAAAGAAGGTATGATATCCTCTGTACACCGCCTGCGCATCACTGCCATTTGCTGCTTTTTCCCATTGGCACTCATTGGATTGGGTAAAGAAAAAAAGGCGGCGCATACGGCCATCCGCTATTATTATTCCGCCATACTGGCGTTTGGTGTTTTTATGGTCGGGCTGGCAGTATACACATACACCCGTGGAGGAAATTTCATTCCTGTGCTCGGAACTTTCTATTGAAATGCTTCATTTTTCCAGTGAAAGCAGTATTTTTCGCCCTGTAATACATGCAGTATAATGAAGCAACGCAGCTATAACTATGTGACCGGTACAGCCGCTACCGGCTATCAGGTACAGAAAGTCAATATAGAATCAGAAGATCTGTATGACAAGGAACTCGTGCTGCTGGCTTTCCACATCAGTGAGCTGCATAATGCAGATAAGATACTCAAGCTATTTGGCCTGAGGGACGATACGAACTATTTCTACGAGCAGTGCCGTAGCGTGATCTCTGCTGCAGAGAGCCACCAGCAGGAGGATGGCGGCGGCGGGTTTTCGTTCCAGGCTTACTTCCACAACTTCCCCGAGTCCGTCATCCATATCAATGACCGTGCGATAGTGGTCGTGGCCCTCGAGCCAAAGGATGAGACAAATGCCAACGGCCTGAAAGACTACTGGCTCGTAGGCTATATCCACGCCAATATCTTTGACCTGCGCGATCGCGATGGCAGCCTGCATGAGGGCTTCTACTACAATATGCTCCGTATCAGCGAGCGTGCAGCGGGTGGTGTGAAAGTATACCGCCGCAAGAAGATCTTTACGATGATCTTCTCTGTGCTGCATAGCCTCGTGGAGGTGTATGGGGTACACTTTGCCTATGCTTCTATGGGCAAGCAGAATAAGGCTATACACGATGCGCTGGTGCTAAACTCAAAGAAGTACAATAAGCATTTTGAGACCTTCTCTATGCGCACCGATCAGGTGATCAATAAGCTCTATGGCAGCAAGAGCGCGGCTAAGCAGATGGTAGATATCACGCACGATATACCAAAGCTGAAAGAGATGTATAAGATGCTGATGGCGGAGAAGCGCGACTATGTATTTAATAACCTGCACTCAGAGGACCTCTGGCTGAAACTGATAGAGAATATCAGCAAGTACTCCAAGACCAGCCGCGTATGGATGATACCGGATGCCAATGGCAATATGGCAGCAGCTGGCGTAGGTATGAACTGGGGCGACTACTTTGCGCTCACGCTGGAGAATCCAAAGGGACTGTTCAAATTCCTTGCCTCGCTGAAGCTGACTGACAGGCTGCTGTATCCTATACACCTCGTAGGATCACGTGATGCGGTGAAGACGCTGCTCAAAGGGATGGCTAGTCACTATCTCAAAAATCATAAGGTCTACCTGTCTGTCATCAACTCATACGAGGCAGACAAATACAAAGACCTGAAAAAGGGCTTTATACACGATGATTACATTAACTTCATCATCTCAGACCGTCCGGAGCATCTCGTAGCTCTCAAGGAGCAGTCTAAGTCGGAGGGAGGGCACGTGAGGTACTTTATAGATAATCCGATATTGTAAAAAGTGGCAAACAGCGAATCTAGCGAAGAACCGCTTCTTACGTCAAATCGTAGGGATGTATGGCGCTTCTGGATTTTCGCTACTGTGGTTTCTATACTTTTACTCTATTGTCGGGTATCTAATCCGGACTTGTTTTCTAATGTCTTTAAAGGAGAAAAATTTGGAGCCATTCTGGTGTCTATCGTTTACGGCTTGCTGCTGTTAGCAGGGATAAGGCTTACTTTAATTTGTAGTGTTGTCCGAATATATCCTGATCGCATACTTCAGAAGAAACCTTTCGCCGTGCAAGAAACTTTCCCGTTAGATCAGATCAGCGGCTGGCAGGCCTCATATGGCCGTGGAGGACTCAATGGAATATGGATACATTTCGGAAATAGGAAAATCCATATTCTAGGCACAGGTAATATAGAAGAGTTTTACAATTTCCTTAAAGAAAGAGGATATCCGAGATCCAAGGGCTGACAGCCATTTTTTCAGGCAAATGACGCCCGTCATAGCCAGACTGTCAGTCATTTATTTGTTTCACCTGACAAAATTTCCCCATCAGCGGGGTGGTGAGCATTTTGCTATATGTCCGGCGTGCGAACCGGGTTTCCGGTCGCGATCACAAACAAATACCAACCATGAATCTGAACAACTTAACTACTAAGGCGCTGGAGGCAGTCAGCGCTGCCCAGCAGGAGGCCTTCAATAATGGCAACCCACAGCTGGATACACTGCACGTGCTGAAGGCCATGCTCGATGGCGATCAGGACTCACTGCCATTTGTACTCGAGAAGGCGGGCGTGAACCGCAATATCCTCCTCGGTAAGGTGGAGGAGAAATTGAAGGCCTTGCCGAAGGTATCCGGCCAGAGCGCCGATATCACGCCCTCGCAGGGCTTTTCAAAACTCATACTTCAGGCTAATAAGCTGCTCAAGGATTTTGAGGATAGCTATATCAGCGTAGAGTTGCTGCTGCTGGCTATGATCAGCGTGGGCGATGATACATCTAAACTGCTCAAGGATACAGGACTGGAGGAAAAGAAGCTCCGCGCCGCTATACTGGAGCTGCGCAAGGGGGCGAAGGTCTCTGAGCAAAGTGCAGATGCCCGCTACAACTCACTGGATAAATACGCCATCAATCTGAACAATCAGGCCAAGAGTGGTAAACTCGATCCGGTCATAGGCCGTGATGAAGAGATACGCCGTGTGATGCATATACTCAGCCGCAAGACCAAGAACAATCCGCTGCTCGTAGGTGAGCCGGGTGTGGGTAAGACGGCGATAGCTGAGGGCATTGCGCACCGCATCGTGAAAGGCGACGTGCCGGAGAACCTGAAAAGCAAGACCATCTTTGCACTCGATATGGGGGCGATGATGGCTGGGGCGAAGTACCGCGGCGACTTTGAGGAACGTCTGAAAGGCGTGGTGAAAGAAGTGAAAGAGAGCGAAGGCAGGATCATCCTCTTTATAGATGAGATACATACGCTCGTAGGCGCGGGTGCCACGGAGGGAGCGATGGATGCAGCGAATATCATCAAGCCGGAGCTGGCGCGCGGTGAGCTGCGTGCGATAGGTGCCACCACGCTGAATGAATACCAGAAGTACTTTGAGAAGGATAAAGCGCTGGAGCGGAGATTCCAAAAGGTGATGATAGATGAACCTACGCCGGAGGATGCAATATCGATACTGCGCGGCCTGAAGGAGCGCTATGAGAACTACCATAAAGTCAAGATACAGGACGATGCGATCATCCAGTCGGTGATGCTGAGCTCGCGGTATATCACAGACCGCTTTCTACCGGACAAGGCTATAGACCTCATAGACGAGGCTGCGGCCAAGCTGCGCATGGAGATGGACAGTCTGCCGGAGGAGATGGACGCCATAGAGCGCCGCATCATGCAAATAGAGATCGAGCTCGAGGCTATAAAGCGCGAGAATGATAAAAAGAAAATGGAAGAGCTGACCGCGGAGCTGGCTAATCTGAAAGAGGAAAGGAGCCAGTTTAATGCTAAGTGGCAGAAGGAAAAAGAAATAGTGGACAAGATCACTGCCCGCCGCCAGGAGCTGGAGAACCTGAAACTGGAGGCTGAGCGCTATGAGCGCGAGGGCGACTACGGCAAAGTAGCAGAGATCCGCTATGGCAAGGTGAAAGAGGCTGAAGCTGATGTAAAGAAACTGGAAGCCGACCTGGCCGCGATCTCTCCAGACAAGCGCACCATGCGCGAAGAAGTGACCGGTGAAGACATAGCAGCCATTATCAGCAAGTGGACCGGCATACCTGTGACACGGATGCTGGAGGGTGAAAAGGAAAAACTGCTCCATCTGGAGGACCGCCTGCACGAGCGGGTAAAAGGTCAGGATGAGGCGATAGAAGTAGTGGCTGATGCCATACGTCGCAGCCGTGCGGGACTACAGGATGAGCGCAAACCGATAGGCTCTTTCCTCTTCCTCGGTACCACGGGTGTGGGTAAAACGGAGTTGAGTAAGGCGCTAAGCTATGTCCTCTTCAACGATGAAAGCGCGATGATCCGTATAGACATGAGCGAGTATCAGGAGAAGCATAGCGTGAGCCGTCTGGTGGGTTCGCCACCGGGATATGTGGGATATGAGGAGGGTGGACAGCTGACTGAGGCAGTGCGCCGCAGGCCGTATAGTGTGATCCTCTTTGATGAGATAGAGAAAGCACATCCGGATGTATTCAATACACTCCTGCAAGTGCTGGACGATGGCAGGCTGACAGATAACAAGGGCCGCACGGTCAACTTTAAGAATACGATCGTGATCATGACGTCCAATATCGGCAGCGATATCATCCAGAGGAACTTTGACCATGTGAAGGAGGAAAATCTGATGGCTGTGACCGAGACTACCAAGCTGGAGGTATTGGAGAGGCTGAAGCAAACTGTGCGTCCGGAGTTTCTCAACCGGATAGATGAGATCATCATGTTTCATCCGCTGCTCAGGAGCCAGATCCGCGATATCGTGGCACTGCAGCTGGGGTATATACAGGAGCTGCTGACCCAAAAGGAGATCACGCTGGAGATAGACAACTCCGCTCTGGACTGGCTGGGCGAGGAAGGATTTGATCCGCAGTTTGGCGCACGTCCGCTCAAGAGGACTATCCAGAAAGAGGTAGTGAACGAGATATCCAAAATGATACTCTCCTCACAAGTGCACAAGGGCGACCATATCAAGGTGTCGTCAAAGGACGGGGCCCTTGCCTTTAGTACCACCCGATAATGACTGGTTAATTTTTGAGATAGAGGACGCCCGATGCTTACATCGGGCGTTACTATTTTGTATCAGTAGCGAAGTATAAAATCCTCTTTCGCTATTTTCTCCTTTCTGAGGAAGGCGATACCAAAGCGGTAAATGTCTATAGTCAATGTGACGCGTGGATCTGCCTTGATCTCGTCCCAGGCCTGTGTCATCTCAGTGCTCCAGTAGATATCGTCAAAGATAAGGATCGTGTTTTCGTCAGCTTTATTCATAATCATGTGGAAATAGCGCATAGTAGGCTCGTAGCGGTGGTTGCCATCTACATATGCCAGGTCTACCTTGGCGATTGTCTCTAGCAGCTCGGGCAGCCTGTCATCAAAATTGCCTACAATCGAAGACACATTAGCAATGCCAAGCGCCTCCAGATTTTTAACAGCTTCGGCTGCCAGCGCCTCGCTGCCTTCTACCGTCATAATGGTGGATGAGGGTGCTCCGGCTGCCAGATAGGCGGTACCGATGCCCAGGCAGGTACCCAGCTCAATGATGGTGTGTGGCTGAAATTGCCGTGTAATATTGTATAGGACATGGCCATAGTGGGCTGGTACTGTGGCCTTTGCTGCAATACTGGATACCAGCCTTTTTTTGTGCCCCGGCTCACTGCCCATATCTTCGATCAGTAGGCTATAGTGTGTGTTAAGAAGTTGATTGCGGAGCTTGTTGATATTTTGTAATTCTGCGGCGTGTACTTTGTCCAGCACCTTAAGGTAAAACTGGTACACAAATGGTGAATGGAGGTAATACTTGGTCTTGGCCAGGCGTTGATATTTTAGAAACTCTTTAACCCGATGTATCGTATTAGTCATAATAATAACGGCCCAGCTGTACCTGATTCAAAGTGAATTTAACCCAAACCATGAGTAAAATTAAACTTACCCTTGTAGTTATCGCTACTTTTCTGGCTATGACGGCCTCTGCCCGGTCCAAGATGAGGAAGTATACTTACGACGGTATGCTTCGCAAGGGCTTTTATATGGGTGTGAGCGGCTCATTTAATAACTCATGGATCCTCAATCAGAATAACTATAATACACTCGACCTCTTTTATGTGCCTATCGTGAGGCAGTCTGAGATGAATTATATATTCACTCCGGGCGGCAACGCCGGGGCAAATTTTGGCTATAACTTTAAGAATAAGTGGGGGATCGAGTTTGAGCCTTCCTTCTCCTGGGGAGGGCAGATCTATGACGATGCCTTTAGCGGGCCCGTAGCGGCTGTGTATGACAAGCCTACAAAAACATTCAAGCCGGACTATGTGAATGTGCCTAACGCAGACTTTTACTTCAGGGATGATTATAGCTATGTAAATGTGCGCCGGGTCATCAAGTTCAATTATATCAATTTCCCCATCTACGCTAAGTTTCAGACGCATATAGGTGATGTGGCAAATTTTTACCTCATGCTGGGGCCGCAGTTTTGCTATCGGACCTTTGCCTCCGAGTATGTGGAGGTAAACCACCATGAGTGGAATGGTCTCAATGGAGATCGCATACCGGCTGACCAGAAATTTCAGAAGGTCGATGTAGGCCTGAGCCTCAAGCCGGGGGTAGATGTATATGCCAAGGACTGGATGTACTTTAGCATGGGGCTTAACACGTACATAGGTCTGACGGACCTCAACGGGTCCTCGCTGAAGGATCTCGGTTGGTTTTCGAAGAATGATGTTGACTATCAGAAATCTCGAAATTTCTACATTGGTATTCAACTAGGGGTACACTTCTTCCTGACGCCCAAGCCTTACTAAGACATTACTATCAGTACAATATCAGGCCGGGTATATTCCGGCCTTTAGTGTATAAGGCTATAAATCAAGAATCTGTTGCGATTGATTGTTGTTTATAGTACACATCTTTTGATCTGAGCCTATGCTGTGGATAAACCCCTTGCATTTATCGGTAAATCTTGTAAAGTTTGTTTGATGATAAACAAAGTAGTGTCCGGTGCGGATGAGGCGATACAAGATATCACTGACGGGTCAGTGCTGATGCTAGGTGGGTTTGGCCTGTGCGGTATACCGGAGAATACAATTTCAGCCCTGATCCGAAAAGGTGTCAGGGATCTGACCTGTATCTCTAACAACGCCGGCGTAGATGATTTTGGCATCGGGCTGATGCTCAAAACACGCCAGGTACGCAAGATGATATCCAGCTACGTAGGCGAAAATGCGGAGTTTGAGAGGCAACTGCTCTCTGGAGAGCTGGAGGTAGAATTGATACCCCAAGGCACGCTGGCTGAGCGGATACGTGCCGGTGGGGCAGGGATACCCGCTTTTTTCACGCCGACAGGGTATGGCACAGAAGTGGCAGAAGGTAAAGAGGCACGCCAGTTTGAAAATGGCAAATGGTACATTCTGGAAAGCTGGCTGAAGGCTGACTTTGCGATAGTGAAAGCCTGGAAAGGTGACAAAACAGGTAATCTGGTATTTCGCGGCACAGCGCGAAATTTTAATCCTATGATGGCTACTGCGGGTCGGATCACTATAGCTGAGGTAGAAGAACTGGTAGAGCCCGGCGAACTAGACCCCAATCAGATACATACGCCGGGAGTATTCGTACAGAGGATATACCAGGGAGCAGCATATGAAAAAAGAATAGAGCAAAGAACAACCCGCAAGGCTTAGATGTCGTAAAGATACTTTAGTTGCGATGTCATAAATCTAACGACTACAATAAGTTATTTGTAGCCATCCGGAAACCGTGAAAACTCTAAAATAACTGAAATGCAAAAAGTACTCGTAAGTATCAATCAAAATCTGATGACGCTGCACGCCAAATTTGGCGAGATGGTGTTCATGGTATATGACAAGCAGGTCAAAAAGCTGCTCGAAAAATTTGTCTCAAAGATGAGCGTTCGGTTCTTTGATATCATTCACGCTGTAGAGCGCCTGAATGTGAAGAAGGCTACGGGGCTGCTCCTGGAGATGGTGGAAGAGGCAGACGCCATGATGGACAGCTTGGCCTGGCGTGTGGCCTCCAAAAAGTTTGAGAAAATTTCTCATGTCATAAGGGAACTCCTTCAGGTTTTGCGGTCGGAGGTGATCTTTCTCGATCAGTATGTGCAGTCCCGTTTTGTTTTTTTCTAGTCTACACTTAAACCCACGACCTCGATATGGCCCTCGATAAATTTCAGATAGCTAAGCGCATAGCCCGTGAGCTACGGGATGGCTATTATGTAAACCTAGGTATAGGGATACCGACGCTGGTAGCCAACTATATACCTGCAGGTGTCAATGTAGAACTGCAGTCAGAGAATGGCCTGCTGGGCATGGGGCCATTTCCTCTGGAGGCCGAGGTAGATGCAGACTACATCAATGCCGGCAAGCAGACTATCACTACACTGCCGGGATCCTCTATATTCTCATCTTCAGATAGTTTTGGTATGATACGCGGCGGGCATATACAGCTCACGATACTCGGTGCTATGGAAGTCTCTGAAAACGGCGATATAGCCAATTGGAAAATACCAGGGAAAATGGTAAAAGGTATGGGAGGCGCCATGGACCTGGTAGCCTCTACAGATAATATCGTAGTGGCTATGATGCACACCAATAAGGAAGGCGAATCCAAACTACTGCCGAAATGTGAACTACCTCTCACAGGTAAAGGCTGTATCAAGAAAGTCTGCACAGATCTCGGATTTTTTGAGATCAGGGATGGTGCATTTCATTTACTGGAGCTGGCGCCGGGTGTGACTGTAGAGGAAGTCAAGTCCAAGACGGCCGGTAAACTCGTGATAGCTCCTGACGTAAAGGAGATGACTTTCTGAATAGTACTAATAATAACCCATGTACAAAGAGCACCTCTACATAAATATGGAGCGCGAACTGCTCCTACTCAAGCAGCATGCTACGCTAATCCAGGATGGCGAGCTGGAATACCGGACTACTGATAAGACACGTAGTACTCTGGAACTCATGCGATACCTCTCTGGTGTAGGCGCTACCATGCTGCGCTGGTATATAGACAATGACCTGACCAAAGAAGAATGGGACAAGATAAATTCTTACAGGGCTTCCCTTACCTTGGAAAATTTTCCCGCACGGATAGATGAACAGATGCTGCAAATACGCAGCTATATGGATCGTATCACTGAGGATGATCTTTTGCACAAAATGGTAGAGATGCCCAATAAGGAAAAGCTGCCGCTCGGCGCGGCTATCATGATGGGGCCGGTGAAGTGGCTGACCACCTATCGTATGCAATTATTCAATCATCTCAAGGCAAATGGGCGTCCGGATCTGGGGACTGCAGAGGCATGGAGGCTGCAGGCCGCCCCGCCAGTGGTATAGTAGATATTCTCTATATTGGCGGACGTATAAAGCCACTCCTTGATATCCTCGCGACTCACTATTACAGATATTACATTTGCGATACTGCTTTGGGCGCTGATGATCGCCAAGTATGGCTATACCTACGGTACCAGCGATCATGAAGAGTTGCTCGTATATGTGCAGTATCTGACTCATCCCGGTCTCTATACTCATGACTTTTTTGTGCAAAGTCTCAGCGGCTCAGTACCCAATGAGCGTACAGTCATGACACTGCTGTTGCTACCATTTGAGGCGCACCTGGGCATTACCATTTTTCTGGCCCACTTTCTCAATACTGTAGTGATGATCCTGGCGCTGATCAGAATTGCCAGACTTTTTATAGCTGATCGATATGCCTCGTGGGGGGCTGTATTTTTATCCTTCTTCTTATTGTACAATAGGGCACTGGGCGGCGTAGACCTTTACTCAGCAGCCTTTCAGACCGGAGACCTGAGCGCTACAATAGCGACGTGGGGCCTGTTGTACTTTCTGGAGCACCGCTACATCCGGGCCAGTGTACTGGTATCTATCGCCTCGGTTATTCATGTGCTCGTCGGATTTGACCTCATGGTGGTGCTATGTGGTGTGATGGTATGGCGGTGGCTCCTGACGCGCGAGGTCTCTTTCATAGAGGTTGCCCGTTTCATGGGGCTATATGTATGTACTGCAGGTATCTATCTTATCCTGGTCTTCCGCGCTAAGTCTGCCGGCAATGGAACAATACCTGATGAGGAGCTTTTTAATATCATGTTCCTCTTCCGGCATCCGCATCATTTTATTTTTCACCTTTTCTCATGGGGCAGCCGATTGTTGTTTTTGGGGTACACGGTCTGGGCTTTGATCTTTTACAGCCTTCGGTCCAGGATTGTATTTCAGTTTATCATGGTTAGCTTGCTGATACTGGTGCCGTATGTGATCGCTACAGATTATTTTCACTGGGTGCTTGCGGCCAGCTTTCAATGGTACAAGGTGACGCCATGGGTCAAGATGTTTGCCTCGATAGCCATAGTTTCAGTAGTATATGAGCGCTTGCCAAACATTATGGCACAGTATTCTGTTTGGATAAATAGAGGTATCCGGGTAGCGGGCGTGCTGGCCGGAATGATCATGTTTATGTTATACTTTCACGGAGATATAGCGCATGGATATAAGCAGTACAACGATGCTGAGATCAGGCTCAGCCTCCGGCTGAAAGAAATAGTACCACAGGATGCGGTATTCATCCAGCCATTTGAGATCACCGGGTTGAAATTTTATGGACAGAGGTCTTCCTATATAGACTTCAAAGCCATAGCCAAGACCAAGCAGGATACACGCGAGTGGTATAGGCGGATACAGGAAGTATATGGACTGGACTATGATATGCCGGAGAAAGGATTTGCTCTGGAGAGCAAGGCGGATAGATACCTCAATGAACTATCTGAAAGCCAGCTGGCCAAACTGAGGCAAGAGGGAGTGACTCACATGATCACCACCTGCAAAAGACCAGGAACCGGGCATCGGCTGATACTGCAAACCGAAGGATACTACGTATATCAACTCTGATGGCAATAGCATTTTATAATAACACATATGTGGAAGATACGCTGCCGGTGATACAGGCAGATAACAGGGCATTTCGCTATGGTGATGGACTATTTGAGTCTATGGTCGCTTTTGACAGTGTGGTGCCTCTGCTGCCGTACCACTATGAGCGCCTCAGGCATTCGGCTGAGATACTCATGATGGAGCTGCATCAGTACATGGATTTCGACTGGTTTAAAGCGACCGTCATGGACCTGCTGAGCCGCAATAAGACGGCCAATGCCCGCATCCGTATACAACTGACGCGGGCAGGAGCCGGCCTGTACAAACCGGAGATAAATACTACAGATCTACTCATCACCTGTACTGCTATTCCCAATAACAGATTCGAATGGAGCTCTATCAATGCTACTTTTTCGCCATATCGAGTAGACACCGGTGTATTATCTAATCTGAAAACTACGAGTAAGATACAGTATGTGCTATCCGCGCTCCTGGCGGAGAAAAAGGGTGCGAGTGAAGCTTTCCTCTTTAACACTAAAGGTACGCTGGCCGAGGCGGTACAATCGAATGTATTTCTGATCAAAGGGGACCTGATCATGACTCCGGCGCTGACCAATGGAGGAGTAAATGGTGTCATGCGCCGCTACGTGATAGGACAACTCGAAGAGACATTTAACGTGGTACAAGCAGATGTGCTGATGAATGATATAGATGAGGCAGATGAGATTTTTGTGACCAATGCAGTGCGCGGCATACAATCTGTAGCTGTAGTGGGCAGTGTAGTCTATTCTGATGCTAAGACCAGGGATATTTTTGCTATGATCAATCAAGGGATCAGGCAGATGGTGCTGGCCGGTAAATCATAGAGAAGGCGATGAGATCAAAACCGATAGCGATCTACTGGATGCGGCGGGACCTGCGCCTGGAGGACAATGCAGCGCTCTATCACGCACTCCGAGCGAGCGAGCCGGTACTGCCCCTGTTTATCTTTGATACCATGATCCTGGATAAACTACATGATAAAAAGGATAAGCGGGTGCAGTTTATCTACAATGAACTGAGAGCTATCACTACGGAGCTGCACAAGCATGGCTCAGACCTGGTAGTAAAGATCGGCCAGCCTATGGACATATGGAAGGAGCTGATCTCCGAATACAATGTAGCAGCAGTATACACAAATGAAGACTACGAGCCATATGCGCGCGAGCGTGATGGCAGGGTAGGGGAGATGCTATCCGGGCATAACATAGCTTTCAATACCTACAAGGACCAGGTGATCTTTGATAAGGCGGAGGTGGCTAAAGCCGGTGGACAGCCATATACGGTATACACCCCCTACAGCAAACGCTGGAAAGAAAGGCTCACCCCCTTTTTTTATAAATCCTACCCTGTCTCAAAGTATCTTCATAATCTGTCGAAGGTGTCTGAGCACTTTCATTTTCCTACACTTGAGAGTATTGGTTTTGAGCGGGTGGAGTTTGAGTATCCGCCACGTGTGGCTAAGGCTGAGATCGTAAATAGATATGATCGGCAGCGGGACTATCCTGCCATAGAAGGTACTACACACCTTGGTCTGCACCTCCGTTTTGGTACGCTGAGTATCCGGAAGCTGCTGGTCTATGCGCTGAAGCATAACCAGACCTTTGTAGGTGAGCTGATCTGGCGTGATTTCTTTCAGCAGATACTGTGGCATTTTCCGCATGTAGAGAAAGAGGCTTTTAAAAAGGCTTACAACTTTATAGAATGGCGCAATGATGAAAAGGAATTCAAACGCTGGTGTGATGGCAAGACCGGCTATCCGCTGGTAGATGCCGGAATGCGAGAGCTAAATGAGACAGGCTTCATGCACAATAGGGTAAGAATGGTGGTGGCAAGCTTTCTGGCGAAACATCTGCTGATAGACTGGCGCTGGGGTGAATCTTACTTTGCCGAGAAACTGCTGGACTATGACCTGGCCGCCAATAATGGCAACTGGCAATGGGCTGCAGGCTGTGGTACAGACGCTGCTCCTTACTTCCGAGTGTTCAATCCTGAATTGCAGATGAAGCGCTTCGACCCTGATATGAAGTATGTATTGCAGTGGGTGCCAGAGTTTGGTACAAAAGATTATCCGGAGCCTATCGTGGCGCATGAGTTTGCCCGGAAGCGGTGTCTGGAAGTGTATAAGAAAGCCCTGAATAGAGAGAAATGATCACATCCTATCCCACTGCCTTACCAGTTCTGCGAGGGCATCGCGAGTATTGTCCAGTGCTCGCTGGTCTACGTTTTCTGTGACATCCAGACGAGTATGATAGGTGGGATCCAGCTTTTTAGTGTCCATGCCGATGATACTCATGGATGGTATGTTCTTCTGCTGAAATGGGATCGCATCAGTGCCACCCATAGGCAGGCGAGCAGTTTTGTAGGGGATATTGATATCCTTAAACGCTTTTTGAGTCTGATCTACGAGGAATTTATCGAATGATACAAAACTCATGACCTCTCCTGTCACGAGTGTGATATGATCAGGCAGGCGCACGCTGTCTATATTCACGAGATGGGCGTTTTCGGAGCGCAGTTTGTCTATGAAATCTTCTACATATGCAGTAGAGCCACGAAGGCCTTTCTCCTCTGAGCCGAAGCTCAGAAAACGGAGGCGTGTATGCTGCAGAGTAGACTGCCCTCTATGGGCCGGATCTGCAAATGCCGAGACCACATTTTTGGCAATGATAATACCTGATAGATTATCGCAGGCACCCGGTACGCACTCCGGGCCATGAAAGGTAAAATAGATGATAGTCAATGGAGATATAATGACAAAAAAGAGATAGACGTAAAACGTAAAGTCCGGCATATCATCATAGATAAAGTAATCGGCCAGCTGATAGGTCAGGAGATATATGGCAAAGAAAACCATCATGAGCCCCGTAGCTATAGTGAGATGTGCTCCATACTGCTTGAAGCGGTACCACCAGGTACACTCATGGGTACTATCTATATGACCACTGAATATGAGGGTAGACTTTACTTCTTTCTGGGGCTCGAGTGTGGCCGAGACGTTCCAGGATGTTTTTTGTGGATACAAAAAATCAGCCAAGCCTCTATTCTGCATCAGGTCGGAGACAAGTACGATAGCATTGAGCAAAGCTATACATGTAGCGGCAAGTGGTGAAAACCAGAATACGATCAAAGCAAGAAGATACAATGCTGCATAAAGTTTCATCTTGCCAAACTTGGCAGTGAGCGGAGCCTGAAAGGATAGCACCTGTACATCATCTGTGTGACGCAGCATATCATTGGCTATATAGTCCTGGGCCTGGTGCTCTGCCCGGCTGCCGGCAGGGCGCGGGCCGAAGCGAGAAATAATCTCTTGTATCTGGTCTTTCATTTGGGGAGAATCTTGTTTACTCGTTCGCGGTTGTTATTTTCTGCTTTTGGTGTGATCTTAAGTTCTTTGTAGGTAGTGACAGAGTCCCGCTCCCGGGTAAAGAGCAGATCATTTGCCTCGCCGATGATGACCTCTGCGGTAGTATAAATAATACAGCCATCCATCATGTGGCCACCTATCACTTTGCCATCCTTGTCTGCTATTGAGATGTGCAGGTGATTGCCATCCGGGCTGAGGGTGCCAGTGAGTGATACTATTTCAAAGGTCTCCCGCCAGGTCTGTGTCTCATTACGGTTGGACAGGCGCAGGGTGGCCTGCTTCAGACTGCCTGCGCAGGTGATGATATAGCCGGCCTTTATCTTCTTCTCCTTGACAAAATCTGCCAGTTTGACCTTCAGGTCATCTCCGGGGTTGACGCGCAGGGCGTGGATGGTCTGTGTACTCATACCTGATTGTGCTGAGGTGATACCGCATACTGCGATCAATAGTATAACGAGCAGCCGTCTCATGACTTATATTTTGCTTTCTACAATACTGACTATTTCTTTTTCGAGGGTGATAGCTTTGTCCAGTAATTCCTTGCCCGCTTTGATCTTCTCTTCCGCATATGCCTTGTCATCCAGGCCAGCGGCGTTGATTTTTACATTGAGGTAGGCCCCATACACAGCAGTGCGGGCACAGAGCGCTCCGACACCGGCATCAGACGCTGAGTTAGGGTTGCCTGTCTCGGCCATTGCCTTGATCACGGCCATAGAGTCATAGCTGAGCTGCATGACCCGATATGGTACCTCTATGGCATAGCGGGTGGCATCCTGTATAGCCTGCTTCCGGCTCTTCTTTTCTTCATCTGTAGCTTTGGGCAGGCCAAAGGCGTCCATGATCTTATTGAATGCCCTGGTGTCCTCATCTACGAGGGCGAGTAATTTATCCTTGTACTGCTGACCTTTCTCAGCCCAGTCTGAAAACTCCTTCCAGCGGTCATCCCAGCTTTTCTTGTGCGAAGAGAGATTGGCTACCATGGTGCCGAGGGAGATGCCGAGGGCGCCGACGTAGGCAGAGATAGATCCCCCACCGGGAGCCGGTGACTCGCTGGCTGTCTCATCGGCAAAGGCATTCAGCTTCATGTTTATGAGAGGCGAGGCGCTGTGATCTGCCAGCATGTATTCTATGATTCGCTTCTGCGGGTCGAAGGGGCTGAGCTCGTCGAGGCTCATGGATTTGATCGCGATCTTGATCAGCTCAGACTCTGATACGCCTATAGAGCGCTTCTGCTTGAGCAGGAAGTAGCGGCCTGCATCCAGCATAGCCCGCAATGGTATGAGCCCGATCAGCTCAGAGCCGGTCACGCGCATACCGCGATTATAGGCGCTCTTGACACATTCGTCAAAGGCGATGTGGATCGGTGTCACGTCTATGTCTACGAGGTTCATAGAGACCTGTGCTACGCCATATTCCTGTATGAACCAGCCGATACCTTTCACAGATTTGCACGCACCGGGCTGCACCACTTCTTCGCCCTTCTCATTCTTCACCTTGCGGCCCTGCTCGCGTACGTCAAAGGCCACAGAGTTGGCCCTACGGGTGGAGGTGGTGTTGAGGTTCACATTGTAGGCTATGAGTATCTTGCGGGCGCCGATGGCTACATTGCCGCTGCGCACATTCCACTCGGCAGGACCGTAGTCTGGCTGCCAATCCGGTGTCCTGATCTTGTCTTTGATACCCTCGTACTCACCGGCGCGGACGTTGGCCAGGTTTCTCCTGTGTGGTGCCGAGGCGGCAAATTCATACAGATAGACGGGTATGCCGAGTGTATTGCCCACACGCTCGCCCAGCTTTCTGGCGCAGGCTATACAATCGTCCATTGTAGCATTGGCTATAGGTATGAAGGGGCACACATCTGTAGCGCCAAAGCGGGGGTGCTCACCTTTGTGCTTGCTCATATCTATGAGTTCGGCAGCTTTGGCTATGCCACGGTAGGCTGCCTCCACTACTGATTCTTCATCTCCTACGAAGGTTACTACGGTACGGTTAGTGGCTTTGCCCGGGTCTACGTTGAGCAGTTTCACTCCATCTACTGACTCTATAGCGTCGGTGATCTGGCGGATCACGTTCATATCATTGCCCTCGCTGAAATTGGGCACACATTCTATTACTCTCTTCATTGTTGTCTCTTTTCACATGCTGTGACTATCTGGTGGCTGCCGACGCCATAGCTTTACTATGTTTGTTTATCAAAGGCAATTTATAACAATGGACGAAAAACTGAAAGCTTTCGGGCGCATACTCCAGATCATGAATGAACTCCGCGAGCAGTGCCCGTGGGACAAGAAGCAGACCCTGGAGTCGCTGCGCCCGCTCACGATAGAGGAGACCTATGAACTGTCTGATGCCATCATCAAGAAGGATCTGACCCTGCTCAAAGAAGAACTGGGTGACCTGCTGCTACATATCGTCTTCTATGCCAGGATAGGCGAGGAGCAGGGGGCATTTGACATGGCTAGTGTGATCAACGACCTCTGCGATAAGCTGATCCGCAGGCACCCGCATATCTATGGGGATGTGAAGGTGGAAAATGAGGAAGACGTAAAGCAGAACTGGGAGAAGATCAAGATGAAGGAAGGCCGCAAGTCTGTGATGGGCGGTGTGCCAGAGTCGCTGCCGGCGCTGATCAAGGCCTGGAGGGTACAGGACAAGGCACGGCAGGTGGGCTTTGAGTGGGATAATATAGAGGATGTGTGGCGGAAGGTAGAGGAGGAGACGCAGGAGCTGCATGAGGTAGTGAAAGAGGGCAATGCCGACAGAATAGAGGATGAGTTTGGCGACTTGATGTTTGCGCTGGTGAACTACTCGCGCTTCCTGAATGTGGACCCGGAGACTGCGCTGGAGCGGACAAACCAGAAGTTTCTGAAGCGCTTCCGGTATATCGAGGAGGTGGCTGCAGGCCAGGGCCGGGCGCTGACGGATATGACGCTAGGGGAGATGGATGCTATCTGGAATGTGGCCAAGGGAAAGGGCTAAGTTTTGTTTTTGAACCGGAGGTGGGGTTTAAGATAGCCATGCTCTGCATCTCACTGAGGGAGAGCGGATCGGTCACTCCGACCTCATTTCTGTTTTGTTTTTGAACCGGAGAGGGTGATTTAATTGATTGTTATTCAGTTATTTGCGGGAAACGGTTTAATTGAAAATTAATTTTAATGTATTGGTATTGCTGTAAGTCGGCGGACGATTCTCAGGCAATGTTTCAAAATCTTTTCTCTGACAGCCATTGCCATTGTGGGAGGATTTCCTATATTTGCGCTCCGATTTTTTTATAACTATTTATTCACATCCAATCCTTAAATTAATTTTAAGACATGGCAACAAAGATCAGACTCCAAAGACATGGCCGCGGCAAGCGTCCTTTTTACCACATCGTAGTGACTGACTCCCGCGCTCGTCGTGATGGTAAGTACATAGAGCGTCTGGGCGAATACAACCCACTGACCTCTCCGGCTACGATCAATGTAGATGTAGATAAGGCAGTGGACTGGCTGACAAAGGGTGCAGAACCTACAGACACAGTACACGCTATCCTGAAATATAAAGGTGCTATGTACAAGAAGCACCTCCTGCGCGGTGTAGCGAAGGGCGCTCTCTCTGCTGAGGCAGTAGAGGCAAAGTTCAACGAGTGGGTAGCTGCTCATCAGAACTCTGTACTGGACCACAAGAAGAAACTCCACCTCTCTAAGGAAGATCGTCTGGCTAAGATGATGGCAGAAGAGACCAAGAAGAAGAACGAGCGTGAAGCTAAGCGCCAGGCTGCCCTTCAGGCCGCTGAGGCTACTGAGGCTCCTGCAGAAGAAGCACCAGCTACTGAGGAAGCACCGGCAGCAGAAGGCGAAGCTCCTGCAGCAGAATAACTAAACACATGGCTGATCATATATCAGTAGGAATACTCAGAAAGCCCCACGGACTCAGTGGGGCTTTTAATTTTAGCCTGACTAGAGAATTGAAGTCGGTCAAGAAGCACCCGGCTCATTTTTTCATTGAGGGCAAGGGCGGCTTTATACCGTACTTCATTGTATCCTTTGACCTGAAGGATATGTTTACGGGTTTACTAACCTTTGAGGATATCGATAGTGTAGAGAAAGCGAAGCAGATGACCGGCTGCGAGCTATACCTGGATGAGAAAACGGTCGGCTCCCTTTTTAAAAAGGATCAGGATGACTATGGTTTCCTCATAGGCTATCAGGCGTGGGATGGTGAGCGTGCGCTCGGGACGGTAGCCGCGATAGAAGAAATGCCGGGACAGGTGCTGGCAGTGATAGATATGGCCGGCGAGGAGGTGATGGTACCGCTGGTAGATGATCTGGTAGCGGAGGTGGACAAGCGGAAGAAGAAAATCGTTTTTGAGCTACCGGAAGGCCTGGTATAGAATAATACAATCAGAGGAGCTTATACAGCCTTGCCCCTTATCCTTTTTATTTCTGTTCTGATTGAGGGGATTCCTTGCTCGTACCCATTTGAAGCTCCTGCTGGCGGATCATGTAGTCCCAGTTTTTGTGCCCATCCATATTGTATTCCTCTATGGTACAGATACGATTGCCGGGTAGACCTGTAATCTTGATCCTGCCGTAGTTTTTGTGAAATAGGACTGTGCCGGCCACACGATACCGGTTGTGGCTAGAGTAGTTGCGCGGGTCCATAGGGCTGGTGAGAGGAGAGCAGGTAAAGTCATAGAATGGGTACCCCTTCCACACATGGCGGCTCATCTCACTGTAGTGCATATCACCGCTGAGGAATACGACACCCTTGATATTATGCGTAGCTATAAAATCTAATAGCGCGTCCCGCTCTCGGGCATACATGGCGTAGCATTCGCCGTGATTATCCTCATTCAGCACCTGAGATCCTACGCAGATAAACTTGAACGAGGCGTCGCTGCGCAGTAGCTTCCTCTGCAGCCAGGCGGACTGCTCCGGGCCAAAGAAGGAGCCTGTATCACAGGCCTGGTCACGCCACCAGCGGTCGTCAGTCATAAAGAACTCGGCATCGTAGTACTTATAGTTGAAGTATGTCTGGTGTACGCTGTCTTCATATGGATTGACCCAGAAGCCGCGAAAGAGGACGAGCGAGGTATCCTTGAGGGGAAAGTTGCGGTCTGCATCATTAGGGCCGTAGTCGTGGTCATCCCAGATGGTGTACTGCGGCATGGATGCCAGGAAGTTATTGAGCAGGGGGTATTTGATACGTGTCTTGAGGTTGCAGGCGTACATCTTCTCGTAGCTGGAGTGCTCCTTGCCCATGTAGTAGATATTATCTCCCAGCCAGATCATAAAGTCGGCCTTTGTCCGGGCCATGCTGTGAAAGATGCGGACTGAGGCGCCGGGTAGTACTGCCTTCATGATACCCAGGCTGAGATAGGCACAGGAGCCGACCAAAAAGTCAATGTCTTTGATCGAGTCGCCTATGGTAGTAAAGCTGCAATCAGGTATACGCAATGGAGTTCGCAGGCCATCTGTAGTGACGACATAGGTGTGCCCTGCCTCCAGATTCTGAAAGTCGAGTGATAAGGCTGTATCACCCTTACTATCGGCCAGTTTAAACTGCTGGTAGGGTAGGGATTTGCTTTTATTGGCTGTATCAAGTAGTGTGACACTGAAACCTCCCGAACCCTTGTAGGCCAGCCAGACTTTGGCTGCGGTTTTGGTCACCGATCCGGTGAATGGCCCTGCGAGGATTTTCGCCGTTGTGGTGTCCTGTCCATAGCTGATGCCGGATAGCAAAAGAAAGAATAGCGCGCAGAAGCCGTATTTCATCGAGGGGACAAAGAATGGATGGAAAAATGAAATACAATAATATTGACTTATGCTGATTAATCAGTACAGTCTTTGGTTGATTTAAGTTAGCTACTATAATATATCGGCGAAAGGATGATCAGGTCAGGTCGCCATTGGTTTTGATCTTCTTCTTATGCAGAAAGGTCCGCGCCAATGCCTTGATAAAGCGTATGCCGGGTGTCGGCTTTTGGGCAAAAGAAATACGCTCTACGCGTCTGATGTAAGGCGGTCTATGTTGTTTTTTCTCCTTTTTGACCGTGCTGGAGTGAGGGATGGTGATAGCGGAGATCACATGATCGTCTTCATCTACTAAGCTCATTCTGACAGACTCGCTCCCATTGATATCTATCTGGCCAAAGGCATTTTTGTAGTTCTTATTATGGATACCATTGCCCCCGCCATTCCAGAGGTATTTTTTGATATTGGGGTACCCTGAGACTACACCTATCAGGTTCATATAGTGCGCCAGTACGGTGCCGGTCACTGAGAGGCCACTGGCATTGATCTCAGGCAGGCCGGCATTGCGGCCATCGTCCATTACGTTGTGATGAGTGTCGCCACTGATCACCAGTACATCTTTGATGTTATTATCTTTGATAAAGTTTAGAAGTTCGTCCTGACTGGCCGGGTAGCCGCCCCAATAACATGACCAGGAGGATGAAAGTCGAAAGCCTGTGCCCTGATCTGCCAGCTCGAGGTCCTGATAGTGGATGCCCAGGTTGATCAGGTGCCGCACATTTTTATTGAAGGGCACACCCATTACGAGAAACTTCCAGTCTGCGGTGGAATTTTTCAGGCCATCTTTCAGCCATTGCATCTGCGTATCACTGATGATCTTGTGCTGAGGGCCGGGCGCAAAGGTCCAGTGATTGGTAGCGGAGTCATATTGAAAGCCGCGCACATTCAGCTCTGCGTCCTGACGGGTATCTAGTACAAAGAACTCCGCATTGCCCATGCGGAAACTGTGATAGATGCCGTGGCCGGTATCTGCCAGCGGGTAGCCCGGATAGTAGTGCATATAACCCTGTATCACATTGCTGCGCCACTTGCAGAGGTCTGAGTCTATGTCAAAATAGTTGACGATGCCCAGGACAGAATCCTCGCGGTAGCGCGCTGCGCGCAGGTGCTCATGAATGCCCATGCCAGTGCCGTCATGATTGTCGGCTACATAGTCTATAAGGGTGTGCGGTAGCATTTCTTTCATTGACTTCTCCGTATAGCGCTTCTCGTAGCCTTTGAAAATAAACTCCTCTGTGGTAGGGTAGCCAGGCACCATATAGTCAGGATATGTCCAGTCTCCGGTGTGGATGAATACGTCCGGTTTGTGCCGCGCCATGACGTCATATGCTTTCATATTTTCTGTCTCCTGACAGGAGCCCGTAGTGATGATATAGTGCCTGCGGGCACCCTCTGCCGGCCAGGTGGTAAAATAGCCCTGGCGGACATCAGGTTTGTCATTGATCACAATACGATAATAATAACGTGTATCAGGAGTGAGGCCATGTACGTCTACCAAACCTCTATGGTGCAGGTGTGCATCAGTGCTAGCGGCATACGAGTCCGCACTGCGGAAAGAAGAATCCCGTGCTACCTCCAGCCGGTAAGCCACAGGCGCAGCGGTAAAGAACAGGATGCGCACACTGGTATCAGTGGCTCCGCCGAGTATGGGAGCGTAAAGGATATTTTGTGCGCTGGCTGCTGCGGCCAGACAGAGCAGTAGCAGAGCGGAGAGGCGGTTTTTCATAAATGGGTTTGAGCAGCGCTAAAATATGACTTAGGCTTAAAAAACCTTTGGCTGAATAACGGGATTATTTGACCTTTGGATGATGAAATGGTGGACACAGGAGGAGGCTGATACGATACGGCAACAAGCCGCACAAATGGAGGAGGAAGGAAAGCTCACGCCCCGGGTGCTGGATATCATTTACCGGCACGGGCTTTTCAAGCTGTTCATTCCCATAGAGATGAATGGTGCTATGCTGCCGCTACCCGATGCGGTCAAAGTCTTTGAGGAAGCGGCACGTCTAGATGGTAGCTTTGGCTGGCTGATCACGATAGGGTCAGGAGGCGGCTATTTTGCGGGTGTATTTGCACCGGAGGTGGCCGCAAAATTATTTACTCCCACCGAGGCGGTAGTAGCAGGAAGCGGCTATGTGAGCGGCGAGGCGGTATGTGTAGATGGCGGCTATCAGGTGTCCGGTGCATGGCGCTACTGCAGCGGCGCTGACTATGCTACAATCTATACTGCCAACTGCCAGATAAAGGATACTGAGCAGATACGGTCTTTCATCTTCACTCCGGATCAGGTCACTGTACAGCACGACTGGGATGCGCATGGCCTGCGGGCTACCGGTAGCCATACCATACAGGTGAGTAGTGTCTTTGTGCCCTGGCAGATGACCTTTGATATAGCCAACGGAAGGCGATCCTATGATGCTGTGATCTACCGCTATCCATTCATACCTTTTGCAGAGGTATCCTTTGCGGCGGTGTGTGCGGGGATATGCAGGCACTATATGGAGGAGGCTGCCACTATGATCCAGGTCTATGACAGAGCAGGGGACCCGGCTGCCAGCAAACGCTACCAAACTGTAAAGGCCGTGATACAAGCTCAGGAGCGGCTACTCAGTGCCGAGATACAAAGATTCTATAGTGCACTGGATATCTCCTGGCAGCTGACGCAGGATGCAGGTATAGTGGCAGAGGCTGTATATGAAGAAGTAGGCAGCCGCTCCCGTATACTCACTAGTGCGGCCCTCTCTGCGGCCCAGGCGGTCTATCCATGGCTGGGGCTCAGTGCAGCCATGCAGCATAGTACGATCAACCGCATCTGGCGGGACCTGCATACGGCCTCACAGCATATTCTGCTTAAGGAGTTTTAGCTTCGCGGTCTTTTTTCTTTCTGATAAAGTACTTTGGATCGAAATTGATACCGACGTGAAGCTGGAGATACGGTTTCCAGGGATTATTATTGTCCGCTACCTCAAAATTGATCGGTGCGCCCTCCAGATAGGTGATGATGGATATATGAGATGGCAGCTCTTTGCGGATGCCAAATCCAAGCGGACTGAGATTGATAAATGGGCTGAATACGCGGAGATGGCCGTACACCAAAGGTGAGGCCGGGTAGTAGTAGGTCTCTGATCCCTGACCCATGTAGCAGTTGAATCCCGTACTGACACCAAACTGAAAAAACATCCCCACGCGGTGCCCCCATGACCAGCGAAACCAGATAGGGACCTCAAAGCGCACTTGTGAGCCGCGATCTATGGTGCCATAGGCGGAGGTGGATATCTGCTGGTAGGAGTAGCTGCTGGCATTCATGACCTGTGTAGCGAGACCTGCCAGAAAGGAAAAACTGTGGTGCGGCTTGCATATCTCTGCCAAAAAGGAAGCCCCGCCCCCAAATACATACTGAGTGTGCCTACCGGGATAGGCGGGCATCTGGCTGTACATGAGCAGAGAGCCACAGGCCTCGATGCGCGCATGGCTGCTGCTTTTGATATTCATCCACTCGGCTGTATGCCGGTCTCTGATGACGATAGCCGGCTCGCGGTGTACGCTGTCCGCCTCAGCGGCAGGTATGCTGATGAGGTTGCCTCCATATATCTCTATCTTGTAGATAGCGGCTCCGGGCGGGCTCTGTATATGACCCCTATAGATGCTGCCATCATGTACATAGATCACATCCTGCAGATCATCATCCTGCGCGAGGGCGGTGAGTACCGGTGATAGTGCCAGGAGGAGCAATAAAAATCGAATAGTTTTCATAGTAAATATTAAAAGCAGATACCAATATCAAAAGAAGGAATAATCATGACACTACCGCCAGTAGAATAGGTGTGTGTGATAACACCACTCCCATACGGGTGAAAATCGTCTCTCGTGTAGGATGCCTGCTGCAAGGTGAGATGCGCACCGATGCTCGGATACACATGCCGGTCATAAAACTTGACCCCAAAGCCGGCGGCACCCATAGCACCACCATGCAGCGTGACGGTACGACCATAACTGCCGGCGCTACTATAGTCTGCATAGCTATACTGATGAAAGGCGCGGACCGCTATGCCATATCCCACAGACAGGCTGTAATAGGGAGTGATGCGGCTGCGGAGGATATCACCTCCGAAGTGAAGGAAAACAGGGGCGTAGCCTCCGGAACAGTTATACGCAGCATCTGTCAGAGGGAAAGGTATGAAGTATGCATGTATACCCACGCCCACTCCGAGCGCGGCATAACGGTTGAATTTATAGCCATTGATCACATCTATACCAAACTCCGTGATGGTATGCAGGTGTACCTGCATAAAATAACCCTTGGCCCGATAGCGGTAAAACTGAGAGTAGGGCGTGTAGACATAATATGCGCCATCAGTAGTGTCATACTGGTACTGCAGCCTCGGATGGCGGCTTTTGTCTTTGTAAAGATCGGCGACCTCTCGGAAGGGAACAGCTATCACGCTGCCCCCGAGGATTTCTATTTTGTAAAGGCTGTCGGGGATGATCTGTACGATCTTGCCAGTGTAGGAGTTGCCTTTTTTCAAAACGAGGATATCATCTGTCTTCCATCTTTTATCCTGCCCGACAGCATATAGTGAGGCAGGCAGCAGTAGTATGAGGAGGTACGTTTTTAAAGACTTCATAGGTCGAAAATATAAAGTTTATACGTTTATGCGTAGAAAACCGGAATCTTACTTGGGCTTGCGCAAACTGCCCAGCATGTATACAAAGCGGAAAGTAAAGAGATTATTATACTGGCCGTTTACTTTGGTGCCGTCATTGGCCGCACGTATCCTCAGTAGAGAGTACCGGTATATAAAGCCCAGGCCATAGTGCTTTTTGATAAAGACATGGAGTCCGCCAAACCCAGAAAGCGCAAACTGGCGTGGCTGACCGAGCGGGGGATTTTTGGTCACATTGATGCCATCATAGTCCAGCTCTTTGTAGCGCACCATGAAGCCAGGTATCAGTCCACCACTGACCATCACGATGTCACGGTAGTGCGCATTCAATGCGATGGGGGCCTCTACGTAGTCCCACTGCACCTGATAGCGGCGCGAGATGAGATCTGTGCCGGGCAGGCGGGCTCGTGCGCCCTGCATACTGTAGTCGATCTCCAGGCTGGCAGATATATAGGGATGAAAGCGGGCCATGACGCCAGCGCCAAAGGAGGCCCCGAGGTATTTGTATCCCCACTCCTGATCGCCGTCTACCTGGCAGGCATTGAGGCCCGCATGAAAGATAGCCCGGAATATACCCAACTCATGAATGTCATAGGTGCCGGCTTTGGCCCGCATATGTGGCGCCCGGGCCTTTTGCGACTTGGCTGGAGCAATTATATTGCCGTTCTCATCTTCCTCCTCAGATGGGAGCGTGGTCGTGATAGCCGTATCCTGCTGGGGCTGCTTTTTCTTTTTGTGAAAGTCTATGCTGATGGTGCCGTTTTTGTAGTCCGCCTGCGCCATCGCAGCGTGGGTAGCCATCAAGACCAGCACTCCGAAAAGCAGAAACGTCCTCATAGCGGTCAGAGTTCCATTTTCATCAATACAGCAAAATGGTCAGACAGATCTTTGTGTGTCTTGCTCCATGGCTGTATGAAGCGCCGGACACAGCGCTCTACCCGTCCTGCTCTGAAACCATTGGAGCGGTAAAATACATAGTCTATCAGATTGCGGTTGTCGGGGCGGTATGTATCCATATCATTCAGCAGGTGATCTGAGGTGGCCTGCAGCTCTCCTGTGATATCTCCGTCCTCTACCTCCATACATTGCACCAGGCTGGGGTAAAGGTCCGTACTGTTTTTCCTGGTGTTGAAATCGCCTGCGGCAAACTGTGGTATACCCGCTACAGCATGCCTCTTTAGCAGTGCACCGGCCTCTTTGTACTGGCTGATCTTTAGTTCATTGCTACCGCCGGCCTGCATGTGCGTGCCCAGTACCTGAAACTTCTGGATAGGATGCTGTACCTCTGCCATCAGGCAGCCTTTGCGTCCCGCGCAGTCTATACCCTTGCACTGGGTATATTTGATACTCTCCAGTTCTCGGATAGGATACTTACTAAACATAAGCACGCCGCCCGCTTTTTTAAAGGTAAATACGATGTGGTTTTTGAAGCCGGCAGTATAAGGGTATTTTTCTTTGAGCTTCCGGCGCAGGATACGGATAGCGAGGCCATCAAAGCCCTCCTGAAAGACGATCACGTCAGGATTTTCCTCCATGAGTTTGGCCGGGATCAGTTTAGCACGGCGGACCGGGTGGTGACCTATGCTCACTGCAAAACGTGGCAGCATTTTGATATTGTAGGTCAGGATGCTGATCTCGCGCGGAGTAGGCGTGATAGCCACCGTATCGGTATTGCCGGCTGCCATAGACGTGAGTGTGATAGCCGCCAGGAGGGTGAGCATGAAATACTTCATCTGGAGAGGTTTGGATCAAAAATACCCTTAATGAGTGTGCAGAAAAGTTAAATTTCAACAGTTTAAGCCTATTTGCTGCACATATGTCAGGCTTTTGTCATTTTCCCGTCAGACCATTTGTATAGCCTATTTATATCATTAGATTTGTTATCACTTTATTATCAATTTTAAAATCCGGAAAAGGTGAAAAATATCTTTACTAGTCTCGTCGTTTTTTTGGCGGGTATGTCTTTAGCTTCAGCCCAAACCCAGGGATTCAGCTGTACTGCAGGTGAGGAAACTCAAAAGCAATACGCCAAATATCCCGAACTTCTGACCATTAAGGATCAGCTCGAAGCGTTTACAAAGGATTACGTACGCCAGCAGCAGCAGCGCAGAGCGTCGGGCCAGCGTGTGGTCAATGACTCTACCAAGATCATACCTGTGGTATTTCACATACAGCACGATGCCGGTGTAGAGAATATATCTGATGCTACCGTATATACAGAAATGTCTCACTGGAATGAGTACATGCAGGCACGCAATGCGGAGCTGGCTACTACAGATACTACTTTCATCCCTCTGATAGGCAATCCTAATATTGAATTTCGCCTGGCTCAGATAGATCCGCACGGCAATCCTACCAACGGGATAGAACGCATCTACACACAGTCTACCTATCTGGGTAATAACAATACAAAGCTGGATCCGTGGCCGCGCGATAAATATCTGAACGTGTGGCTGACGAAAGGTATAGACAGAGATGTGACCTTCTATGGTACACTGGCCTATTCTATGTATCCATCATCTGTGGCTACCTATGCCAATAATGAAGTCATAGACGGCATATTGGCTAAATATTTTGTAGTGGGCGCAAATGCGCAGTTTAGCCGTCCTACACTCGCACACGAATGCGGCCACTGGATGAATCTGGAGCACACCTGGGGCAATACCAATGCACCGGAGGTGGACTGCGGAGATGATGATGTGGACGACACACCGATCACAAAGGGTAATCAAAATACCTGTATCCACTACCTGGTGAAATGTAACCCTGCTATCCACGGAGTGAACGGTAATGATAGTATACCTGCTATCATAGAAAATGAGCAGAATATCATGAACTATGCTGACTGCCACTTTATGTTTACCAAAGGACAGGTAGATCGTATGCAGGCTGCCCTCAACTCCTCTGTGGCAGGACGCTCTACGATCTGGTCTTCGCCCAACCTGATAGCTACTGGTACCGTGGACTCCCTGCAATATCCTAATCCAAACTCACAGGCTGTCCCTGTAGCTGATTTTGCGGTGAATACCAGACTGACCTGTATGAATACACCTGTGAAACTCACAGATGTATCATGGAATGCAGAAATCACAGGGCGCAACTGGACGATACCTGCTACGGCGGTATTTGAAAATGGCACGACTCCCGCTGATAATATAGTGTATGTATCCTTCAGCACTCCGGGCTGGCAGGAGATATCTCTGGAAGTATCCAATGCAAACGGTAGCAATACCAAGACAAAGACTATGATATATGTATCGGATGGTACTGGCGTGAGCACTCCTTACTTTGAGGGCTTTGAGGATGCTAACGAGGCACAGAGCAGGTGGAATGTACTGAACTATGATAATAATAATACTTCATTCCAGTATACGACCGGCGTAGGCCACTACAGCAATGCCAGCTATAAGATGAATATGTACAATGCTACCTATGATGGCGACAGGGATGACCTGCTCTCTCCTATGTTTGATCTGAGTGGTATAGATATCAGCCAGCAAACGCTGGAGTTTGACTACTCCTGGGCTACTAATGATGCCAATCACATGACCGACTCGATAGCTACAATGTCTGTTTACGCCACCAAGGATTGCGGCAATACCTGGACCCGTTTATATTATAACCTCGGAGGCTATAATATGTACAACGCCGGAACCGTGGCCAATCATGCGTATGTGGCAGGACAAGCTGATGAGTACTGGAGGCACATCACGATCAATATTCCTCAATCTTTTGTAGGCAATCAGACTGTTAACTTTATGTGGTCTGTGACTAGTGCCAAGGGTGCAAATCATTTCTATATAGATAATATCAACCTCGGTCAGGACCCCTCCGGTATAGCAGGTGTCGCAGCCAACACAGTAGGAGCGATCAATATCATACCTAATCCGGCTAATGGCGGTGTAGCTACACTGGCAATGGACATCACAAATGCTTCTGCCAATACTACGGCTAAGCTGTACGATATGGAAGGCAGGGAGGTAATGACGATCTTCTCCGGTGAGACGCAGGCAGGTCAGAAAAATGTAAGGTTTAATACTGAAAGTCTGTCAAATGGTGTGTATCTGGTAAAGGTGTCTGACGGTAAGACATCTGTACAGAAACGCTTTGTAAAAATGTAATCTATACAATAATAAATTGCGAGGGTAGTACAGAAGTACTACCCTTTTTTATTTGATAAATATGTTCCGTCCTGAAATAAGTTGACACAAAAGTTGACTTATATAATGAATTCAAA